>DMYQ01000083.1:10909-15820 GCA_003482555.1 Janthinobacterium sp.
CAGGCCGTGCTGCGCAATTACCGCAAGGATGGCAGCATGTTCTGGAACGACATCCGCATCGCCCCGGTGCGCGACGAAGCCGGCCAGGTGCGCCATTTTGTGGCCATCCAGACCGACATCACGGCGGCCCGGGATTACCAGACGGCGCTGCTGCACCAGGCCACCCACGACGCCCTGACCGGCTTGCCGAACCGGCTGCTGCTGCTCGACCGGCTGCGGCAGGCGATCACGCAGGCGGCCGGGTCGGGCGAGTCGCTATGGCTGCTGTCGATCGACCTGGACCGCTTCAAATTCATGAACGGCCGCCTCGGCCACAAGGGCGGCGACCGCCTGCTGAAAGTCGTCGCCGAGCGCCTGCGCGCCTGCGTGCGCGAAGCCGACACCGTGGTGCGCATGGGCGGCGACGAATTCGCCGTGCTGCTGCGCCCCGAGCACGGCGGGGGCGGCCCGGCCGCCGGCGACCCGCAGCGCATCGGCGCCTGCGTCGCCGCCCCCATCCACATCGACGGCCAGGACCTGTTCCTGACCTGCGGCATCGGCATCGCCGTCTATCCCGGCGACGGCGACGACGCCGACCTGTTGCTGGAGCGGGCCGACATCGCCATGTACCGGGCCAAGGAAACCGGCAACAACAACGTGCAGTTTTACACGGCGGCCATGAACGAGCGCCTCGGCGAGCGCCTGCTGATCGAGGGCGCCCTGCGCTGCGCCCTGGAGCGGCATGAATTCGAGCTGCACTACCAGCCCCAGGTCGACACGAACAGCGGGCGCATCGTCGGCATGGAGGCGCTGATCCGCTGGCGGCACCCGGAACTGGGCATGGTGGCGCCGAACCGCTTCATCGGCCTGGCCGAGGAAAACGGCTTGATCATCCCGATCGGCGCCTGGGTGCTGCGCACGGCTTGCCTGCAATTGCTGGACTGGCAAAGCGACGGCCGCGCGCCACTGCGCATGGCCGTGAATATCTCGGCGCGCCAGGTGGCGGCCGACGACTTCGTCGCTTCGGTGGCGGCGCTGCTGGCCGAGACCGGGCTGGCGCCGCACTGCCTGGAACTGGAGCTGACCGAAAGCCTGGTCATGAACGACGTCGAACACGCGATCGGCATCATGCATCAGCTCAAGAGGCTGGGCGTCACCCTGGCCATCGACGACTTCGGCACCGGCTACTCCAGCCTGGCGCACCTGAAGCGTTTCGAGATCGACGTGCTGAAGATCGACCAGACCTTCGTGCGCGACCTGACCGTCGACCCGGACGACGCGGCCATCGTCACCACCATCATCGCGCTGGCCGCCAACCTGGATCTGGAAGTCATTTCCGAGGGCGTCGAGACGCTCGACCAGGTCAATTTCCTGCGCCTGCACGGCTGCCACCGGATGCAGGGCTATCACTTTGGCCGACCCGTGCCGGCGCGCCAGTTCGAGCAGGTCTTGCGCGCCAACGAGGCGCAGCTGGATGCGGCGTCCCGCGATGCGGCATAGGCGCGCGGCGGCGCGCGCGCCATGAGCGAGGGACTGCTCTTGCGCCAGATGGCGCTGGCCGCTTACGGCACCCAGTACCTGCGCGGCGAACTCGAATTGGAAGACTGGTATCGGCACGGCGCCTTCTGGAAGGCGCGCTGTGAATTCCGCGCCGCGCCGGGTGGGCGCCTGCTGGCCGACGACTTCGCGCTGTGGCTGGGGCATTTGCGCGAGCGGGGCGCGCTGCGCCTGTCGCTGCATGCGGCGGCCGGATTGCCGGACCGGGCCGCCCCGCGCCGGGAGGAATGCCACTTGATCGTGCATTTCCCCGACCGCCATCAGACCTGGGCGCCGGCCGGGGAACACGCGCAATGGCGCGACGACAATGCGGCGGCGCGCTTTCCCGACTCCCGCTACTACGCCGGCGCGCTCGATTGCCATTGCTTGATCGGCGAGGCGACCGGGGCGCCGGAGATCGCCGTCACGCACTGGAAAACCCTGGCGCAAGCCATCGCGACCGACTTGAACCCGGTGCGCCCGATCGCGCCCTTGCCGCCCTACGCGCCCTATCACGAGGATGACGACGCCCTGCCCGCCTGGGCCAGATTGCCGCTGCTACCAAAGTCGCCGCGACTGCCCTTGCCGCATCAACTACTGGCGCTGCTGGAGCGGGAGCGCGCGCGCTTTTGCAACGACGCCAACATGAAGAACGACAGCAGCCCTTATCAGCATATGGATCAGGACCAGGCCGATGCCTTCGACGACTGGGGCCGGCGCCTCGATTGCTGGATCGCCGAACTGCGCCTGCGGGCCGCCAACGAAACGCGCTGGGGCGGCGCCGACGCCGGCGCGGCCCCGGCCACCCTGGAGCGCCTGGTCGCGCCGCCCGCGCCGCGCCCGCTGGCCGCCACGTCAGGCAATGACACGTCGGACACCGACACGCCGGGCGCCGCCATGCCGGAGACCGGCGCGGCAAGCACCACGGCCCAGCGCAAGGATAGCCCCGCCGGCACGCCGGGACTGCTGCTGGCCTGCCTGGTCATGACTTTGCTGGTGCTGGCCTCCGCCCACATCCTCGCCGCCAGCCCCTGGCTGGCGCTGCCGCTCGCCCTCCTGATATTCATTTTCTTAAAGTACCGACGCTGAGCCCGCGCGGACGGGCACCGCCTCAGGAACCGAGCCAGCCGCCGCGAAAGCCCGCGCGCAGCAGACCCAGCGTGATGTGCGGGCAGCGCCGCGTCAGCGCCCACACCTGGTCGCTGCGGTAGTTTTCAATCATGATCACGGTCGGGCCTTCGTTGATGCCGAAGTGATACGGCGACACCCAGCCGCCGCAGGCGTGCTTGGTCTGGCAGGGATAACTGGAGTTGAAGGATGCCTTGAAGCCGTAGGGATTGACTTCATGCAGCTTCAAATGCTGGAAATAGCGCACCGTCGGCAGCACGATTTCCGGCGCGAACGGCAGGCTGGCCACCACCGCCCACGGCGCCAGGGTGCCGTCGTCCGGTCCGTAGGGCACGCCGCGCGCGACATAGTCGTAAAAGCTGCGCGCCACGCCGTCGACCTTGCGCGTGACGGTGCCGGGGCCGTCGCTGGCCGTGACGCCCCAGCAGAATGGGCCGTAATGAGAAAAGCCGAGCGGGTTGTGGATCGCGTACTGCCGCTGGATCAGGGTGGCGCGGCGGCTGTTTTCGAAATAGTCGCTGTCGCGCCCGCGCATGAAGTCGTCGCGGATGGCGCGGAAATCGATCCACACGTGCGACATCTGGTGCGTGAACAGGGGCCCCGCGTAGAGGAAGTCGATGCCGTAGATTTGCTTCCACTCGTAGCTGGAACACCAGGCCGCGTAGCAGTCCGGGCCGATCGGCGCGGTCGGCGAGCCCAGCGCCAGCACGTAAAGGATCAGGGCTTCGTCATAACCTTCCCAGTGCCAGGGCAGGAAGCCCCGTTCCGGCGTCCAGCCGTGGCACAGCACGGGCGCGCCGGCCAGCATCCAGGCCCAGTCGACGCGCCGGTACAGCATCTCGGCCAGGTCGCGCACCTCGGCCTCGTCGGCGTCGGCGCCGCTGAAATAGGCGGCCGCCGTCAGCATGCCGGCGATCAACAGGGCCGTGTCTATGCTCGACAGTTCGCAGTCCCAGACGCGCCGGCCGCTCTCCATGTCCAGGAAGTGGAAATAAAAGCCCTTGTAGCCGGTGGCTTGAACGCCGCCGCTCTGGTCGCTGGCGGCGAAAAATCGCAGCGTGAGCAGGGTACGCCGCCGCGCTTGGGCGCGCGTCATGAAGCCCCGTTCGACGCCGACCGGGTAGGTGGTCAGCGCCATGCCGACGGCGGCGATGCTGGCCGGCCAGTCGGGCCGGGTCTTGTCGTAGATCAGTCCATTGGCGGGGTTGTATTCGTGAATGAAATAATCAAAGGAATCCCGCTGAAGACTATGCAACAGCTGCTCGACATCGCTGTCGGCCAAGGCTTGCGGAACCTGCATGCGGCACTCCCACGGTGGTCAATGGGGCAATTCTAGCGCCATTGCGAAATCGGCGGCGGGCGCCAGAGCGGCGGTGGCCGCCCCGCTTCGCGCTACAATTCCGTCAAGTCTTCTCATTTCAATCACGATAGTCAAGATGCACAAAGGCTTATTCATTTTACTGGCGGCGCTGGCGCCGCCAGTCGCGGCGGGCGCGCCGCTGCGCGTGGGCGGCTTCGTCGTCGCGCCCATCGTCAGCGGCGATGCGACGGCGCCGCTGGGCGGCGCGCTGCGCGCATACATGGAACAAGAGATGGTGGGGCGCGGCGCGGCGGACGGCGGCGTGCAACTGGAATGGAGCGCGCCCACCACCTTCGCGCGCGCGATGGCGAACCTGAAGATCGGCCGCATCGACATCTTGCTGCTCGTTAGCGGCGCGCGCCACCTTCCCGTCGGCTACGGTGCCTTCAGCTGGAGCTATCTGCGCGCCCAGCCGCACCTGGCCGTGCCCAGGCATTCCATGCTGCAGGCGGTGCAATCGCTGCAGCAACTGTCGGGCATGGAAATCGGCTGGCTGGGAGGTTCGGAGCTGCCGGAAGGCATCCGCGACGTGCCCATCAAATGGCAATTGCTGGCCGCGCCGGACTGGCAGTTGCTGAACCTGCACAAGCTGCGGGCGGGCCGGGTGCAAGCCGTGTTTTTCGAAAACGAATATTCGCCCCGCTACTTCGCCCGGCAGGCCGGGGTGGCGATCGAATTGCGCAAGCTGCCCATGCCGGAACGGGCATTCAGGATGGCGTATTCGCTCAAGGCCGACCCGGCCGCCATCGCCCAATTCGACCGGGTGGGCGCGGCCGCCTTCGCCGGCGAGCGCTTCAAGTTATTCCTGGAACGGTATATGAAGCGCTGAGTGAAACGCCGGGCGCGCCGCCGCGGCCGCGCCGACAGGCTAAAATGGGGCAACGCTCAACCCGGACGAGAACGAGAAC
>DMYQ01000083.1:15967-17977 GCA_003482555.1 Janthinobacterium sp.
ACGAGAACGAGAACAATATGGCCCGCCTGACCCTTGTATTTCCCGAAGACCAGTACTACTACTCGTCCCAGCTGACCGTGCGGGTGACCGACATCAACGGCGCCAACCACCTCGGCAACGATTCGATGATTTCCATGATCTCGGAGGCGCGCGCGCGCTTCCTGTACGAGTTTGGCGTGCGCGAGACGGAGGGCAACGGCACCGGCATCATCGTCACCGACCTGGCCACCACCTACAAGGCGGAGGCGCACGCGCGCGACCAGTTGCTGTTCGAGGTGGGCGTCATGGATTTCAACAAGTACGGGGGCGACATCACCTTCCGCATCCGCCGTGTCGGCGACGGCGCCCTGGTGGCGATGGCCAAGTCCGGCTTTGTCTTCTTTGACTATCGAATCGGCAAAGTGGTGCCCATGCCGGACGACTTCCGCGCCAAGTTCCCCCGCGTGAACTGGCTGGATTGAACGACATGGATGCCGGCAAGATCGGACCATGCCTGCTCGCTTGCGCCCCGCTGCTGGCGGCGGCTGGCGCGCGCGCCGTGGTCTTGTTCTGCAACGAAGAGACGAGGCGCCGTCGGCAGAGTCTTGGCTGAGAGCCTCTTGCGAAAATACCGGTATCGGCATTGATCCGGCGTTAATGCGGAGTTGAGCCGGCGCCGAGCCACCGGCGCGCACTCAACCGTGGCGCCCGGCCCCGAAGATGCCGGCGAACCAGTCATCGATCATCTTTTTCTCATAGCGCAGGCTGTCGCCGCTGGAATACCGGTTGATGCCGTGCAGGTAATCCATGTCGTTCAAATCGCCATCGCCGCTGGCGATCACCTTGCCATTTTGTTCCAAAGTGTAATGCAGGCGCATGTGCGGCCAGTCGGTCTCGCCGCGCATGACGCGGATGGCGTCGATTTGGCGGCGGCTGGGCACGGCGCGCCCGGCCAGGTCGATGTCGCTGACCACGATGCGCAAATGTTCGTCGGCCGGCAAGCGCCGCCCCAGCTCCAGGAAGTGCGCGCTCAAATCCTTGAGCACTTGCTCGCGCTCGCCGGTCGAAAAAGGCAGGTCGGAAAATGTTTCCGGATGGACGTATTCGACCTGGACGTCGGCCAGGGCGGCGCCGCTGGCCGCCAGCGCCAGCGCCGCCAACAGGGTTCGGGAAAATAATCGCATCATCATTCCTTTCAAGATCGGCGCGCGCCCGCGTGCCACGCTCCCCAAATATAGGCCGTTATTTTTTGCCCGGCGAGCGCTTCTACAAAACGTTACATATGTCATCGCGCCGTCATATCCGCGCACTAGCATCAAGCCTGTGCGGCGTCCGGATTGGCGCCGCCGCCACGTCCAACCCACACAGGATTATCTTCATGAGCCAGCCTCCCGATTTGTCGCGCCGCCGTATCGTCAAAATCCTTTCCGGCGCCCCGCTGCTGCCGCTGGCAAGCGCTGGCGGCGTCTCGTATCTATTGTCGGCCTGCGGCGGCTCGTCCGCCGCGACTCCGGCTCCCGCCGTCATCCTGGCCTCGGCGTCGTTCACGGGCATGGCCGCGCCCGGCCTCGACAACGCCGCCGCCATGGCCACCAGCACGGTCGGCTCCAGCCTGGCGGCCAGCTACAGCGACGGCGGCAAGCAAGTGTATGCGCTGAAATACGCGGCCTTCTTCGTCACGGGCGCGCAAGTGCCGGACGGCGCCGGCGGTAGCGTCCTGGCCGGCGGCTACTACGACATCAAGAACCGCCCCATCCTCGACGCCAGCGACGCCGGCCGGCGCCAATTCTTTTCCGACTGCCCGGACGGCACTTCCCTGCTCAAGCTGGACAATCCGACCGTGGCCGGCGTCAAGGGCAACACCGTGTTTGCCGTGGTGCAGTTCGAATACACCACCCGCAATGTGGCCGGCGCCTCGATGTACGGCATGCTGCCCTCGCCGATCGCGGTGCTGACCCTGGACCAGGACAAGAGCACCGGCGCGCTGACCCTGGTCAAGTACAGCAATGTCGACACCAGCGTGGTGAACGG
>DMYQ01000083.1:18186-24986 GCA_003482555.1 Janthinobacterium sp.
CCCAGTTCGCCTCGTTCAGCAAGAACCTGTTTGGCGACGCCGCCCTGGCCAATCCCTACCACTACGGCCACATGCCGGAGATCACGGTCAATCCGGATGGCAGCGGCAGCGTCAAGAAACACTATTGCATGGGCCGCATTTCCCACGAACTGGTGCAAGTGATGCCGGACCAGCGCACCGCGCTGATGGGCGACGACGCCACGAACGGCGGCCTCTTCATGTTCATCGCCGACAAGGCGCAAGACTTGAGCAGCGGCACCCTGTACGTGGCCAGGTGGGCGCAAAAAACCAGCGCCAACGGCGGCTCGGCCGACTTGTCGTGGATCCGCCTGGGGCAAGCCAGCAGCGCCGAGATCGAGGCCCTGGCCGACAGCCTGAAGGCGACCGACATCGTCGATGCCCGCACCGTCGACCCGCTCAACGCGGCCTACACGAAGATCCCGTTCAGCGGCAAGAGTAACTGGGTCAAGTTCGTGCCGGGCAAGGAAAAAGCGGCCGCCTTCCTGGAAACCCACCGCTACGCCGCCTTCAAGGGCGCCAGTCTCGGCTTCACCAAGATGGAAGGCACCACCGTCAACGCCAAGGACAAGGTGGCGTATTCGGCCATGAGTTATATCCAGCCGGCCATGACGAACGGTTCCGGCGGCATCGCGATCCAGGGCCCGAACGCCGGCCTGGTGTATGCCCTCAATCTGAAGGGCGGCCAAAAGGACGATGGCGGCGCCGCCATCGACAGCGAGTGGGTGCCGGTCGACATGGCGGCGGTGCCGGCGCTGGTCGGCGAAGACCTGGCCAAGCCCGATGCGCTGGGCAACCTGGCCAATCCGGACAAGATCGCCAACCCGGACAACATCAAGTTTTCGGAAAAACTGCGCACCCTGTTCATCGGCGAAGACAGCGGCTTGCACGTGAATAACTTCTTATGGGCATATAACGTCGACACGAAGAGCCTGGCACGCCTGATGTCGGCCCCGGCCGGCGCCGAATCGACCGGCTTGCACGCGGTCGACGACATCAATGGCTTCGCCTACATCATGAGCAACTTCCAGCATCCGGGCGACTGGGAATTGAGCAAGGACGTGAACGGCGCCGTCACCGGCGGCTTGCACGCCAAGGTCGTGGCCACGCTCGACCCGCTGGTGCGGGCCAACTACCGCGACCGTTTCGGCGCGGCGGTCGGCTATTTGACCGGGCTGCCGAGCCTCGCCTAAGGATAGGGCCAAAACCCGGGCCAAAAACCGGACCAAGAACCGGGCCAAGAACCGGGCCAAGAACCGGGCCGGCTTTGCCGACCACCCGCGCGGATGCCTTCCGCGCGGGTTTTTTACGTCCGCGAAAAAATATTTGCATCCAGGCCTATAAATATTATCAAAAACAAAGTATTGTCTCGCATGAATACTTATTTTCCATAAAACAATCAAACTTTCATATCTGGCTGGTTTAAGCGAGCTCTACAACGGAAAACCGACGCCGGCACGCTCCTGTTGTTGTGTGGATTCAGCGAAATAATATTGCTTGTTGTTAATACTCCGATGTCGGTCTACAATCGACCTGATGCGCCGGGAAACGGCCGCGCCCGCATCCAGTAATATGCCAAGGTACTTGCCTCCCCCAGCATTGCGTCAGTCTTGCCTTTTTGCGGAACTCGCCTTATGTCTTTTTTGTCTACAGCCTTGCCCAAGTTACCGCCCTGGAAAGTCTTGCTCGTCGACGACGAACCGGATATCCACGACATCACCAAACTGACCTTGAGCCGCTTCCGCCTCGAAGGGCGCGCGCTCAGCTTCGTGCACGCCTACAGCGGCGCCGAAGCCAAGGAAGTGCTGGCGCGCGAGAGCGATATCGCCCTCGTCTTCCTCGACGTGGTGATGGAAAAGGAAGACAGCGGCCTGGAAGTGGCGCGCTGGATGCGCGAAGACTTGAACAACCAGTTCACTCGCATCGTGTTGCGTACCGGCCAGCCGGGGCAGGCGCCGGAAGAGCGCGTGATCGTGAATTACGACATCAACGATTACAAGGAAAAGACCGAGCTCGACCGTACCAAGCTGTTCACCACCACCTTCGCCGCGCTGCGCGCCTACCGCGACATCATGAAGGTGGAAGAGGCGCGCCTGGCCCAGCTCAATTACCGCGAAGGCTTGGAGCGCGTCATCGCCGCCTCGGCCCACATCTTCCAGCAACGCAATCTGCGCGACTTCGCCAGCGGCTTGCTGCAGCAAGTGGTGGCCCTGTTGCGCCTGGAAACGAGCATGCTGTTGCGCCTGCGGGGCGCCAGCGCCATCAGCGGCGAACAGGATTACGAAGTACTGGCCCGCATCGGCGACGGCGACGAGGATGGCATCGTGCTGGGCCCGGAATTGCTGGCCCAGCTGGACGACGCCAAGCGCAACCGGATTTCCCGCTTGCAAGGCGACACCTATGTCGGCTACTTTCCCAACCGCAGCGGCAAGGCCTCCCTGCTGGTCTTGAAGGGAGTCGAGGAAATTTCCGAGATCGACGCCCAGTTGCTGGAAGTGTTTTGCTCCGGCGTCGCCATCGCCTTCGACAACATCCTGCTGACCCAGGAAATCACCGATACCCAGGCCGAACTGATCCTGCGCCTGGGCGACGTGGTCGAGTCGCGCTCGAACGAGGCTGGCAACCACGTGCGGCGCATGTCGGAAGTGTGCCATTTGCTGGCCCAGGTTTCCGGCATGTCGGAAGAAGAGACGGCCGTGCTGCGGCACGCCGCGCCCATGCATGACATCGGCAAGATCGCCACGCCCGACGCCGTGCTGCTCAAACCGGGCAAGCTCGACGCGGCGGAATGGGAAATCATGAAGCAGCACCCGGCCGTCGGCCTGTCGATCCTGGACGGCTCGCAGCGCCCGATCCTGAAGGCGGCCGCCGTGATCGCCCATCAGCACCATGAAAAATTCGACGGCAGCGGCTACCCGCAGGGTCTGGTCGGCCACGACATCCATTTATATGCGCGCATCGTCGCGGTGGCCGACGTGTTCGACGCCCTGATGCACAAGCGCTGCTACAAGGACGCCTGGCCGGTGGCGCTGGTGGTCGAGCATTTGCGCGAAGTGAGCGGCCACCACCTCGATCCCGTGTATGTTGAATTGCTGATTCAAAACATCGACAAGGCGCTGGCGATCAACGAGCGCTTTCCCGACTAGGCATAGGCGCGCGGGATGCGGACGGGGCCAGCGCTGGCCCCGTTTTTCATTCCGGGTTCATCTCAGGCCAGGGATGCAACGCCCGCCGCGTTCGGCCCAAGCGCCAAATTCGCCGCACGTGACGCACGACCTTCATTCCCCAAGTGTGCGTCCTCGTGGCGGTAGCCGCCAGCCTCCCGTCGAGTACAATCGACAACAACCCGCCACTAGCGGACGGACAATAAGTCTCTTTGACGAGCCTGGAGGTATGGATGGAATTGGCATTCTTGCCGTGGGAGAAGTTGCCTGCCTGGCTCTTGGGGCTGCTGATGATTGCATTCGGTGTGTTTCTTGTGTTTCACTTCGAACCATATTCTGGGGGGGCAGCTTGAAGCTGGCAGTTTTGTCGTCATTGGTATCGGCGTTTTCTTTTACGGAGTGAAGAAGCTTCGCGCCAAGCCGGTAACCGACGACGTGGGTATAGAAAAATAAAATATTGCCGCTGTCGGCCAAGAGCGGCCGGTCATTTTTCGCAAAAGAAGTTGTACAGGATCGTAGCATGCCGATAAGCGCCTTTGGCGCGTGAGCGCCGCTGCGACGGCGTATTGCTTGTAAGCTTAGCCTTAGTGGTCTGCCTGTTTGTGTAATTGGTAGCCGAATTCAGCGTCGCCCACCAGGTCAGCCAGCTTGCGCAGCTCCAGGAGGCTGACTTGCCGCAAGTACGCGTCAGCTTTCAGTTTGTCTCACCCGTCGGCGTACTGGCGAAGATTTGCAATGCGTTCTGGCGATGCCATGTGGGTCCTTTTGAAAGGGATTGAACTTGCCGCTTATGCAAGCTTGCGCCAGTTTCATGCGCTATCGTCAACGGGTGATTATGGAAATAATCGCGCGCTCAAGCAATTATTGCCATGCTGCTACAGCGTTCGCAGCGGGGAAATCCTCCTGCATCTCGGCCTGCGGCCCTGCGGATCGCTTAGTTCAAATCAACCCCAGACGACAAAGTCCGTTGTAGAATGGGATTGCCACATTCTGACGGGAGCTGCAATGTCCATTCTCAACTTTACTGCTAACGATCTGAAACAGATCAATAGCCGCGCGATCGAACGCTTGCGTTCGCAGGATAATCACGCCGAGGTGAAGCATGCCAAGGTCGCCAAACCAGCTGCGGATATTGTGAAAATTGTGCGGTACGGCGTGGGTGACGACGGCATAGTCGAGGTGCAAGGCAACGTGCCTGAAAAGGATGCAAGTGTCGTGATCATTAGCCCGTCTTCGACGGCCGCGAACTTTAGCAAGAAGCACATTCGCTACGTCTTCAAGGTAGCTAAAAAGAAGTTGCGCGAGACGGAATAAATGCCACCACTTACCATGTACAGTCTGTTGGTGACCGATCCAGACGACGTTCTCGCCGCGCTTGCCTACACCGCGTACAAACAACACGAATCCGAAGTCATGGCCGCGATCTCGGCGGCCTCCGGCGCGCCGCCGACCCAGGCAGAGCAGGACGCCTTCTATCTTTCCAGTAGCTCTCCCGCTCAACTGACCATGTACGAAGATCGCGCGCAATCGCTGATCAATGCTTTTCTGGACGCGTCGCTTGAACAGCGCGCGCTCGAACTTGAGCGCGACTTTCTCACCAACAAAGTCAGCCTGCAACTGTCGACCATTCACACGACCTTGGCTGAAAAGAAGAGCAAGATGCGCTATGCAATGGACGTGTTGTCTAACTTGGGCATCAATATCGCCACGGTCATCGTGATCGGGATGGCCGTCTTCGGCTTTAAAGCCTACGATGCATTCAACAGCAACCTGGCGAAGGGAGTAGGCTTGACGTCAGCCCACGAGCAAGCGCCCGCATCGAAACAGAACTAGCCCCCGCCGCCTGAGTAACCCGAGCTACGCACCGACGTCGCTGCGTGCGTTCCGGCAGAAATGCCCTGATATTTGTATTGCACAATCCAAATTTCAATCGTTGCGGTCGTTTTCGCCATCTCGTCAATTTCCGCTTTGGGGCGTAAGCGCTCATTTCGAAGTTGTCACCGACAGTGCCGCCGGTGGCGGGGTCATTGAAATATCATGAAAAGAAAATTCAGCTCTTGACCTATAGAACGGTTATATTCAGCAGAACAAAAGCGTTTCCTCGATATAGAGCCTCTTGTCCGGGAAGGTGGTGCTTGAAATAACTCAATTTCCATGATTCCATCCAATCGCGCGCGCCTATTTGCGGCGCGTCCTCGGGAAACGTATGCGATAGCGCAAGCCCTGGCCCGGCGCGCTGTCGACCTTGACCGTGCCGCCCAGCGCGCCCGTCACCAGGTTGTACAGGATGTGCGCGCCCAGGCCGCTGCCGCCGGAGCCGCGCTTGGTGGTGAAGAAGGGGTCGAACAACTGGGCCAAAGTGGCCGCGTCCATGCCGGCGCCGTCGTCGGCATAGTCGAACAGCACGTTGTCGCCGTCGAAGCGGGCCGCGATGGTGATCTTGCCGGGGACGTCTTCCGCGAAGCCGTGCACCAGGGAATTGACCACCATATTCGTGACGATTTGCGACACGGCGCCGGGGAAGCTTTCCAGTTCCATGTCCGGCCCGCAATCGATGTCGACCGTGATCGGCTTGCCTTTCAACTTCGGTTGCAGCGACAGCAGCACTTCGTTCAGGTAATTGCGCAGGTTGAAGTTGCGGATATTGTCTGAAGATTGATCCACCGCCACTTGCTTGAAGCTGCGCACCAGCGCCGCCGCGCGCTGGGTGTTGGTGGTCATGATACGCAGGGTCTGGTCGATGATCTCGAAAAACTGGCGCAAGCCGTCTTCGTCGAGCGTGCCCGCCGCCAGCTCTTCCTTAGTCAGCTTTAACTCTTGCACCAGATGGCTGGTGGCCGTCACGCAAATGCCCAGCGGCGTATTGATTTCATGCGCGACGCCGGCCACCAGCCGCCCCAGGGAGGCAAGCTTTTCCTGCCGCACCAGTTCCGACTGGGCATCCGTCAAGGCCGTCATGGCCGCGCTCAAGTCCGCGTTGCGCTCTTCCAGCACTTCCCTGGCGTGGCGCATGGCGCGGTCGGCTTGCATGCGCGCGATCGCCACCGCCACGTGGCTGGCCATGAAGGCCAGAATATCCAGATCCGGCTGGGTATAGACGACGGACTGGTCATAGCTTTGCACGATGATGACGCCGTAAGCCTGGTCGCCCAGCAGCATGGGTGCGCCCATCCAGCTGGAAATGTTGACGTTGCCGAGCGGTTCGTCGAGCTGGCCGCCGGCGACCAGGGCCGCGTAACTGGCCGCGTCGAGCAGGCTGGCTTGCTTGTTGGCCAGCACGTAGGAACTCATGCCCATGCCGTAGTGGAAGCGCTTCACCGGCGCTTCCGCATCTTTTTCATCGATGAAATAGGGGATGCTGATTTCCTTGTTTCCCGGATGGTAGAGGGCAATCAGGAAGTTTTTCGCCGTCACCAGGCCGCTGATGATCTGGTGCAGCCGCCGGTACAACTGGCCGGCGTCCGAGGCCGAGGCCGACAGGTCGGCGATTTCGTACAACGCGTGCTGCAGGTTTTCCGCGCGGCGCCGCTCCGCCACTTCATGCGCCAGCAGCGCGGTGCGCTCTTGCACGGCGCGCTCGAGCCTGTCCATGCTCTGCAAACCCTGCAGCGCGCTCGA
>DMYQ01000213.1 GCA_003482555.1 Janthinobacterium sp.
GGGTGCTGGGCGGCGCGGTCGCCAATCCGGCATTGCGCGATTGCGATTTCACCAGCGATACGGCGCAAAAAATATGCACGGTCGGCTTCAATATCGTACGGTGACAATTCCTTCGACGGCGCCGAACTGGCGATGGTGCTGCGTCCCGGCGCGGCCTGGAAACTGCTGGGGCGCGACTCGGTCTACGATATCCATGTCGGCGCCTCCATCCAGCGCAGCGTGCGGGTCGACCTGCCGGCCGGCGCGCAACTGTCTTACTATCGCGCGCTGACCTTCGACATCAGCGCCGCCAACGCCGGCAGCGCCACCGGCGTGTGCGCCGCCAGGGTCTACCAGCGCAGCCTGGACGGCAGCGCCCGGGAAGCGACGCCCTGCTGAGCCTGAGCCTGAACGATGCCTGTATCGCGCAACTGCAGGCGGGCGACACGGCGCGGCTATCGATCGACGGCAGCAATTGCGGCGGCGGCGGCCGGAGACCAATTGATCGACAATTTCTACAAGCGGGGCCGCAAGGTCAAGGTGGCGCTGTATGCCAACGTGGCCGCCACCGGCACGCCGGTCGTGCTCATCAAGCGGGTTGACGGCATGCCGCCGAAATTTGCCGCCCTGGCCAGCTTTCCGTCGATGGCGGCGCAAGCAACTGCGACAACGTCGGCGGCGCCGGCACTGGCACTGGCAAACCGTAGCAAGCAAGCTTGGCAACAATGTTGCGATTATTGCCGGTGCGCGAGCATGGCGTCGAAGGCGTCCAGGATGCGCCGCACGTGGGGATTTTTGGCTTTCAGCGTGTCGTGAAAGTCTTCGGTGTGCACCAGCATGGTGGCGTTGGCTTCGAACAGCAGCAGGCGCCCGTCCGGCAGCAGCGCAAAGTCCACGCCGGCAAAGTCGAGGTCGAGTCTGGCGCCGATGGCGCCCAGGGCGGCCATGCCGCGCGCGCCTAGCGCCCCCGCCGGGTCGGCCAGGAAACGCCGTTCTTCGTCGCGCTTCCACGGGTGCGCCAGCATGTCGGCGCTGGTGTAGTGCAGCAGCCAGTGCGCTGCGATGGCCAGGTGGTAGGCATACGGCTGGCGGTCGACGAAGATGACCCGGAATTTGCGGTAGTGGCCGTCCGCCGAGCGGTAGTCGTGGTAGGCGCTGGCATAGCACTCGGCGGCGGTGTCGCCCGGCACCGCCGCCAGCGCGGCCGCCGTGTCCAGTTTTTGCAGGCCGCGGCCGCCGTGCGAACCTACCGGCCGCAGCAGCAGGGGCGCGCGCATGCCGGCCTCCGCCAGCCGCTTCGCCGGCGCCACCCCGTTCGCCGGCAGACGCAATACCGGCGGCACCAGCACGTCCTCGATGTCGCCCAGCAGCGCGGGGATCAGGTCGCGACTGGTGCGCGCCACCGCCGCCGGCGCGTTCAGCAGGGGTTGCTCGCAAGTGGAGAGAAAGCGCCGCACCACTTCGCGCGAGGCGGGGCTGACGTCGGCGTCGCCGATCGCGTTGAAGACCAGGTCGTACGGCGGCAGTTGCGCCGCTTGTTCGAGCGTGGCGTATTCCATCACCCATTTGACGCGCCGATTGTGCGCCGGCGCCAGCAGGTATTCGATGGGCACGTTGCCGGTGCCCGCCGTGCAGAGCACCAGCACCGTGCGCGGCGCCGCCGGCGCGCCGTCGATGAAGATATTTTGGCGCCGATAAGCCTGGTCGCGGTGGTACAGGGCTTCGCGCCGGCAACCGTCGAGTTCCAGGATGGTGGCCAGGTTTTGGTGCGCCGCGACCAACTCCGGATCGACCCGCAGGGCCAGGCGGTACCACTTGACGGCCAGCGCCGGCCGCTGGGTCATCAGGTAGGAGGTGCCGAGGTTGTAGTACATCAGGGCGTCGTGCCGCCCAAGCGCGATCGACGCCAGTTCCGCCCCGACCGCCTCGGCGTCGCGCCCGGCGGCCCGCAGCGCCAAGCCCAGCGCCGCATGGACGGCGGCATCCTCCGGAGCCAGCAGGCTGGCGGCCAGCAAAGCGTCGACGGCGGCGTCATGCGCGGGGATGCTCGAGGTGGCCGACGACAAGGACATGGGGTCTCCGATTCTTTGAGAAATGGCACTGGCTCCATGGTAAGCGAGGCGCGGCCAGGCGCATGCGGCGAGGATGACGGCTTTTCCCCGCCTGATCGGAAAACGCCGGACGTGGCCGGCGCTGGCGCGCTCGATGGCCGGCGTCGACGGGACGATGGGCACCGACGTTTCTTGCCGGAATTCCATTTACAGCAAAGTTGAGATAAAATTATCGACTGCGGAGGTGGCCGGCGTCGACCGACCTGATTTCCTTTTTTGACGCGGCAAGCGCACCATTGACCAAGGCCCCTGTGAGCACATACCGTTCCGACCGCAACCCCGGCATCGATTTTCTGCGCGGCATAGCCATTCTGTCCGTACTCATCCTGCATTTCTCCCTGGCCTTCGGCTTCAAAAACAGTCCGCTCGGCAGCTTGCTGCCCGAGTGGCTGCTCAAGGGATTGACGCGCAATGGCAACTATGGCGTCACCCTGTTCTTTGTCATTTCAGGCTTTTTGATCACTTCGACCTCGCTCAAACGCTGGGGCAGCCTGAACCGGATCGACGCCCGCGCCTTCTACCTCTTCCGCTTTGCCCGCATCATGCCCAGCCTGGTACTGGCGCTGGCCATCATCGTTACGCTCGGCTGCCTGGACCTGCCCTACTTTTCCAGCAGTGACGGCGGGCGGCACTTGCCGGCCTCGTATTTCCTGATCGCGGCCGGCTCCGTGCTGAGCTTTTGGCATAACGTGCTGATGCAAAGTGCCGGCTATTTCAATTACTGCCTGAATATCTACTGGTCGCTATCGGTCGAGGAAGTCTTTTATCTGGCACTACCCATCATTTGCCTGAGCCTGCGGCGCGACTGGCTCATCGCCGCCGCCTGCGGCGTGGCCATCGTCGTCGGCCCCATCTATCGCGCCCAGCATCTCGACAATGAAATTTTCTTCATGTATGGCTATGCCGCCTGTTTCGACGCCATCGCGATCGGCTGCCTGGCGGCCCTGCTGGCCCGGCGCTTCACCGTGCCGGCGCGCTATCGGCGCGCCTTGCGCTATGCCGCCATCGCCGCCATTGCCGCCCTTTTCCTGCGCGGCATAGACGGCCATGAAATTTTCGGCTTTTCACTGATGGCGCTCGCTGGCGCGGTCTTCCTGAGCGCGGCGGCCCGGGGCGGCGACAGCGACGGCGGACGGGCCGGCGCCGCGCCGCGCTGGCTCGGCCGCCACAGCTATGAACTCTATCTGTTCCACATCATCGTCCTGGCCTTGATGCGCAATGTGCTGACAAAGGAACAGTTGAGTTACGGCGCCCGTTTGCCCTGGTTTTTGTTGTTCCTGGCGCTGTCGGCCCTGATCGCCGCGCAAGTGGCGCGCCATGTCTCGGAACCGGCCAAGGCGGCGATCCGGCGCCGCTATCTGGCGCGCGCGGATGCCGCCACGGAGGGGGCGGGGAACGCCGTCCGCTTGCCCGATCGGCCCTGACGCGACGACACTGGCGATGATGATATGCAAGCGCGGCCGCCGCGCGCCATGCACCGGGCCGTGCCCGCCCGGTGCCCCGCGCGCCGTCAACCCAGATGAAGCGGCACGAACACGGTCGCCGCCCCCCGTTTGATCAACACGGCGACCGTCTTGCCCGTATGTTTTGCCAATTGCGCCCGCAGGGCCGTCACGCTGCTCACGGGCAGATTGTTGAGCGCCAAGACCACGTCCCCGCTCTGGATGCCGGCCCGCATGGCCGCGCCATCCACGCTTTGCACCAGCACACCACCGGCGATCTGGAAGTGGGCGCGCTGCTGCGGCGTCAATTCGCTCAACTGCATGCCGATCACCGTGCCCGGCGCCGCCGCGTCCGCATCCGCGTCCGGGGCCACGGCAACGGTGTTCTCTGGCAGTAATTCCTCCACCCTGACTCTGGCCAGCGCGATGCCGCCGCGGCGCCAGAAATGCAGCGCGACAATGCTGCCGGGCCGGGCGGCGGCGACCATGCGCGCCAGGTCGGCGGAGCTCAGTACCGGCTTGGCGTCGAAATCGAGGACGACATCACCGGCCCGCAGACCGGCCTTTTCCGCCGGACTAACCTTTTCCACCGCGCCGATCAACGCCCCCGACACCTCGCTCAAGCCGAAGGAGCTGGCCAGATCCCCCGTCAATTCCTGCACCTGGACACCGATGCGCCCTCGCATCACCTTGCCCGAACTGCGCAACTGGCGCACGATATCCATCGCGACATCGATCGGGATGGCAAAGGACAGCCCCATGAAACCGCCCGTGCGGCTGTAAATCTGTGAATTGACGCCCACCACCTCGCCGCGCATATTGAACAGGGGACCGCCCGAATTGCCTGGATTGAGGGCCACGTCCGTCTGTATGAAAGGCACGAAGCTGCCATCCGGCAGCGAACGGCTCTTGGCGCTGACGATGCCGGCCGTGACGCTGTTTTCAAAGCCGAAGGGCGCGCCTATGGCCGCCACCCACTCGCCCACCTCCAGCCTGGCCGGGTCGCCGATGGGCGCGGTGGGCAAGCCGCTGACGGCGATCTTGATCAGCGCCACGTCGGTGCGGGCATCGGCGCCGATCACGCGCGCCTTGTATTCGCGCTTGTTGGTCAGCTTCACCGTCACTTCCTTGGTGTTGATCACCACGTGGGCGTTGGTCAGAATAAAACCGTCGGCGCTGATGATGAAGCCCGAACCCAGGCTGTGCGCCTGAAATTGACGGGCGCCGTGGGGAGGCAGGAAACGGCGGAAAAATTCGTACAGGGGGTCGTCTTCCGGCAGGTTCAGCACATCGCTGTCGCTTTCCTTGACCGTTAGCACGGAACTGATGTTGACGACAGCCGGCCCCTCGCGCCTGACCAGATCGACAAAGCTGGGCAGTTCCAGCGTCGCGGGCACCACGGCGGCACGGGGCGGATTGCCCTGGGCCAGGCAGGTGAATTGGTCGCTGCCGGAGCAAGCGGCCAGCGTCAATGCCACACAACAACGCAGCGCCCCCCGGACCCACCATGCAAAGCGATTTTGTTTGCTGTAAATCATGGCCCCCACCCTCGACACGCCGGGATTAGCTGTCAGCTTATGGAAAAGAAGGGCGTCCCGGGACGATTTACCGGTACGGCTTGATGTCACTCAACTCCCATGCGTTCACGCTGAATTTGCGCGGATACGGGGGATATTCGGTGCAACCTTGGCGTAACTTGCCTGTCTTATCGTCATTGGCCTTGCCCACCCGGCGTGCCCACCCCGTGTGCGTCGTTCAAAGGAGAACCATGTGAGCACTCTCTTCCTCAGTTCCTCGGCTTTCGATGCCGGAGGCGATATTCCGCCGAGATATACCTGCGATGGCGCCAATATTTCGCCGCCGCTGTCCTGGGGTGGAATGCCGCCCGCCACGCAAAGTCTGGCGCTGATCATCGACGACCCGGACGCGCCCGATCCAGAAGCGCCCATTAAAACCTGGGTGCATTGGGTGGTGTACAACATCCCGCCGCGCGTCAGCGGCTTTCCCGAGGGCGTACACGGTGGAGATTTGCCGGTCGGAAGCGTTGAAGGATTGAACGACTGGGAAGAGACCGTGTATGGCGGCCCCTGCCCGCCCATCGGCAAGCACCGCTATGCGCACAAGCTGTACGCCCTCGACGTGGCATTGAAGGTGGCGGAAGGCGCGTCCAAGGCGCAGCTGGAACAGGCGATGCGGGGGCATGTCCTCGAGCATGCCGAGCTGATAGGGCTCTATGCGCGCAAGGACGCCGTCACAAGGCCGGCAAGGGAACGCCGATAACGATACCAAGGATGGACAACAAAGATGCAGGCAAGGTAGGAATAAGTATAAGTAAGCTTCAGTAAGCCGCGGATGCCGGCGCGGAGCGGCCCGACCTTGAACGGCACACCGCGGCGGCGCCTTTCCAAGTAGAATCGAATATGAACGCGCGGCCGAGGATGGCCTTGCGCGTCGCCGTTTCCACGAAAGGAAGACGCCATGAACAAGGTGCGCGCCGACATGACGCAGAGTCGGTCCGAAGACCCCTTATGCACCGTCGCCATCTATCCGGTAGCGACCGATGCGCTGATCGTTCAGGGTTGCCTGATCGCGGCGGGCGTACCGGCGCAAGTGGCGGACGCCAATCTGGTGCAAACCTATTCATTGCTGACGACGGCGCTGGGCGGGGTGCGCATCCTGGCGCCGGCTTCCCAATTGGGTCAGGCGCAAGCCATTGTGGCCGCGTTCGAACGTGGCGACTATCAATTGCCCGAAGATACAGACGTGGGCACCGAGCCGACAGCTTCCATCCAAGGAGCTGTTAATTAATAACTG
>DMYQ01000101.1:0-5674 GCA_003482555.1 Janthinobacterium sp.
GTCACGTCCGAATAGAACCTTGAATAGAAGAATAGAAGGTGAGCGGGACTTTCACTCCACCGGCACTCATGCTGGCGCCATCGTGTCAGGGGCGAATTGGCTAGCGCTTGGCGTAGTTGAACGGCAGCAGATCGGTTACGTCGTCACGGACTGGCGCTTCGGCAGTTCAGTGAGCACATGACGCAGCCATGCATACGGCTCGACATCGCATGCGCGGTCCGTGAGCATGAGGCCGTAGATGACGGCGCTGGCGTCGGCAGCCGTATCGACCAGCGGTGTTGGTTCGATTCTCTTTGCATCACCGCGGCCCCGCTCTGTTATCGGGACCGCCAGTGTGTCTACCTTGGATCAGGAATGGAAGACGGGGTAAATATCCCGCTTACGTTTGATTGGCAGCGCGCATGAAATCGACAAACGCACGCAGCTTTCCGGGCATGTGCTCGCGATGCGGATAGTAGAGATGAAAAGCGTCGTCCAGAGCCCAGTGCTGCTTCAGTATTTGCCTCAGCATGCCGTCGGATAGCGCTTGCTTCGCAAAATCTTCCAGGATGAAAGCGATGCCGTGGCCTTGTATTGCAGCATCCTTCACGGAACCCATTTCGTCAAAAATAAGGCGCCCTTGAACACCGATTTGAACCTTCTGACCGCGATCTTCGAACTTCCAGTCATACAATCTTCCCCCTACGCAATAGCGCTGGCGTATGCAGTTGTGCTTGAGCAGTTCAGCCATCATTTGTGGTTCACTGCGCTCGCGGAAATAATCCCGTGCTGCCACCACAATTCTTTTTTGTACTGCTCCCAGTTGCACGGAAATCATGTCATTTTGCAGCGTCCTCCCCATGCGTATGCCGATATCAAAACCAGCGCTGACGATATCGCTCAATTGATTATCGAGTGATATCTCGACATTAATCAGCGGGAACTGTTCCATGAACGACGCCATGTGCGGCTCGATCAAGATATGGTAGGCGACGTAGGATGAACTGACGCGCAACATGCCCGACGGTTGATCAGCCGCGAGCAAAGCTTGTGACAAGGAGTTTCTGATCAAGGCAAGTGCAGGCGCCAATGCTGCGTTCAATGACGCGCCAGCCTCGGTCAGACTGACACTGCGTGTGGTGCGATTGAACAGCCGCACATTCAATTGTGCTTCTACATTTTTGATCGTGCGTGATACCGCAGTCGGCGTGACGCCTATTTCCGCCGCGGCGCGAGCGAAGTTCAAATGCCTGGCGGCAGCCTCAAAGGTCAGCAGACCTGGAAGATGCAGCGGCGGCGTAGAGATTCCGCCTTCCACACCTGAAGGCTTAATTATGACATTTTTGTTCATACAATATCTCCGCCTGTGACTATTTACGTCATTATCGCCGATCTGCATACTGATCAAATCAAACAAATCAATCCGGCTACTCAAGCTATCTTTCGAAAAATGGAAACACCATGAAAATCCTCAGTTCCGCTCTCGTCCTTTCCATCCTGCCCCTGTCGCAGGGCAATATTTTTGCAGCCAGCCTAACCGGCGTCGAACACAATACTGCAAAATTCTTGCAAGCCCTTGAAGGCAGCAAGCCGCTCGAGACCATGACGCCGGCCGATGCCCGCGCCGCGCTGGTGGGCGCGCAGGCCGCCCCCAAGGTGGCCTTGCCGGCGGCTGACGTCAGCGAGAAGACGATCCGCGTCAATGGCAGCGACCTGAAGCTGACCATCGTGCGCCCAGTAGGCAGCAAACAGAAGATCCTGCCCGCGTTCATGTACTTCCATGGCGGCGGCTGGGTGCTGGGCGACTTCCCAACCCACGAACGGCTGGTGCGTGACCTTGTGGCAGGCTCGGACGCGGTGGCGGTCTTTGTCAACTACACCCTGTCGCCCGAGGCGGGATACGGCATTGCCATCGAGCAAGCTTATGCCGCGACCAAATGGGTGGCCGAGCATGGCAAGGAGATCAACGTCGACGGCAAGCGCCTCGCCGTAGCTGGCAACAGCGCGGGCGGCAACATAGCCGCCGTGGTTGCCTTGATGGCGAAAGAGAAGGTCGCACCTGCACTGCGTTCGCAAGTATTGCTGTGTCCGGTGACGGATGCAAACTTCGACACGCCGTCGTACAAGCAGTTTGCCAACGGCTACTTCCTGACAAAGGATTTGATGATGTGGTTCTGGGACAATTACACGACCGACGCCAATGCGCGCAAGCAGATCTACGCTTCGCCGCTGCAGGCGACGACCGAGCAGCTCAAGGGCTTGCCGCCGACGCTGATCCTGACCGCGGAATTCGATGTTCTGCGCGATGAAGCCGAAGCTTACGGCCGCAAGCTCGATGCTGCGGGCGTAAATGTGAAGTCGGTACGCTACAACGGCATGATTCACGATTTTGGGTTGTTGAACGTAAACAGCGACCTGCCGGCGACCCGCAGCGCGATGGCGCAGGCATCGCAAGAGCTCAAGGCCAACCTGGGCAAGTAATTTTAAAGGCAAGGAAGCCGCGGCTCACGGCAAATCCGCAGGATCTCGTGACAGAGACACGCCGTCCATCTCATTGCCGTAGAGAGTGCACCTTCCACACTCATCACGCGGCCTGAAGGCTTCACTATGACCTTTTTGTTCATACTATATCTCCAAACATGACTATTTACGTCACTATCGTCGATCCGCATACTGATCACTTCAAGCAAATCAATCCGGTTATGTAAGCCATTTTTCGAGAAAAGAACCATGAAAAAAATCTTTGAACCCCTGAGATTGCGCGGTGTCACCCTACGCAACCGCTACGCCCTCAGCCCGATGTGCCAGTACACGGCGAAAGATGGTTACGTCAGCGATTACCACGCCATCCACTATGGACGTTTCGCACTTGGCGGCTTCGGCCTGCTGATGGTCGAGGCGACGGCCGTTTCGCCCGAAGGGCGAATCACACACGGCGACCTGGGCCTGTGGGATGACGCTCAAATACCGGGCTTCGCACGCATCACCGCGTTTGCCAAGGCCTACGGTGCGACACCTGGTATCCAGATTGGCCATGCCGGGCCTAAAGCCAGCATCCAGAGAGCTTTTGAAGGTAACGGCCCTCTGAACGAGGTTGACGCTGCACGCGGTGAACACACCTGGCCTGTGGTGTCGCCGAGCGCGCGCCCAGTTGCCGACGGTTGGCTGGTGCCCACCGCCCTCGACGCAAACGGCATCGCCAAGGTAAGTGCGGACTTTGTCGCTTCGGCACGCCGCGCCTTGCAGGCAGGCTTCGATGTGCTTGAGCTGCACTTCGCGCACGGCTTCCTGCTCAACGCTTTCCTGTCACCGCTGACCAACGACCGCAGCGATGAATACGGCGGCAGCTTCGAGAACCGCATCCGCCTGCCACTGCAGATCGCTCGCGAAGTGCGTGAGGTCTGGCCGCGGGACAAGCCACTGTTCGTGCGCTTGTCGGCAGTCGATGGCAGCAGCAAGGGCTGGACCATGGCCGACAGCGTTGCTTTCGCCGAGGCCTTGAAGGCGGTTGGCGTCGACGTCATCGATTGCTCGTCCGGTGGCTTCGGCGTATACGAATACCCCAACGGCTATGGCTTCCAGGTGCCGTTCGCTGCGCAGATTCGTCGCGAAGCAAACATCGGCACCATGGCTGTGGGCTTCATCGTCGATCCCTGGCAAGCCGAATCCATCATCGTCTCAGGCCAGGCCGACCTGGTCGCGCTTGGGCACGCGGCGCTGCGCGATCCACACTTTCCCTTGCATGCACAGCAGACGCTAGGGGCGGTTAGCCCGGACGCGGCATATGCCAACTGGAATGTACAGGCCGGCTGGTGGCTCGACCACCGCGCAAGCAAGCTTGTCCAGTTGGGACCATGGGCGCCGACGGAGGATGCGGTTGCGAATGACCACAAGGATTGAACACCATGCCGGCCCAGCGGCCGGTTTCCACCATGACTCGCATGATTACATCGACAACCAGGAGTGAAACATGAACAAACCTACCTACGTGCAAGATTATTAAGCCATCGTTGAAGTACTGAACATGTACAACAAAGGTTGCAAACAGGCAAAGAGCAGCATCATGAAGCCAGCTTTCAGCGAGGAGGCAACGATTTTTGGCGTCGATGGCGACGGCAAGCTGACTGGCGGCCCGATCCAGGGCCTGTTCGACGGCATCGACAACGCGCTCCACCCGTCCCCTGAAGCCCGGGGGGGATCGCCAAAGTCGACATCGTGGGCAGCGCCGCCAGTGCGCGCATCGATGCCAACGATGTCTCGGGCTTCTGCTTCACCGACTTCTTCAACCTGCTGAAGGTCGAGGGCAAGTGGACGGTAGTCAGCAAAATCTACCACACCCACGTCGCGCCCTGAACCTCCAGTCTGCATCGTCCCGCCCGCATGGAACACGCGCGACAGATCGGGCTTCGCACCAGGTCGGCCGCCTCCATCGGCAATTGCAACCATTATCAAGAGTGACTAAATGAAAATGACCTTCTTCAAGACCTTCTTGTTCGCGGCAATTGTTTCTGGATTGGGGGCGGCTGCTCAAGCCGCAGACCCGCAGGGCGGCCAACAGACTGCCGGTAGCAAGACCATCAGCAAACCTACTTATGTGAAAGATTATCAAGCCATCACCCAGGTACTGAACAAGTATATCGACGGCTGCAAACAGGCCAGAAGCAGCATCATGAAGCCAGCCTTCAGTGAAAATGCGACCATCTTCAGCGTCAACGCCAAGGGCAAGTTGACTGGCGGTCCGATTCAGGAACTGTTTGACGCCATCGACAACCCGCCATTTCTTCCGTCACCCGAAGCGCAGAGTGTGATCGTCAAAGTCGACATCGTGGGCACCGCCGCCAGTGCGCGTATCGATTCCAACGACGTCTCGGGCTTCTCCTTCAGCGACTTCTTCAACCTGCTGAAGGTCGAAGGCAAGTGGATGATCATCAGCAAGATCTACCATACTCACGTCGCCCCTTGATCTCGACACTGAAGCCGCTGGATCCTCGATTGGATTTCAGCGGCAAAGTTCAAAGATTGCCGCTGAAGCAAAGTCTCTTTTTTCCAGCGGGCGATGGCCAGCGGCGCGACGGCGTTGCCGAGCACATTGGGCGTCGTCGTGCCAATGTGAACCATGGCCGAGATATCGGTGCCAGCTGGAATACATTTGCCAGCAACAGTCCGACGACAACGGCCAGGATGGCGGTGCGCCGACCGCCAAAGTGACCATTGGGCGCGATCGCCTCGGTATAGCGCTCCTTCCTGCCTGACACCTTGGCCACGCTGCACCAGCGATTGCCCGATTGCCGCACGCGCGTCTTGCCCGGCTTGTCAATGGAGTTGCTGAACATGGTAGACGCCGCTGAGATCGACATGGCAGTCATCATTCGGCCACCTTTCGCACTGCAGAGTGACTTGCGCTGGACCACGCTGGCGCGCGAACCGTTCCGTTTGATCGTGCCACGGGACGTGACCGGTGAAGATTGGGTGGAATTGCTGTCTCAGCAGCCCTTTGTCCGCTATGAACGCACCTCGTTTGGCGGGCGCCAGGTCGACCGTTTCCTGCGGAAAATGCATTTTCCCTTGCGCAAAGTATGTGAAGTCGACCAGCTCGACGCGATCGTCGAGCTGGTGGCCAATCGGGTAGGAGTCGCATTGCTACCACAGATAGCAGCTCGCCAGCATTGGCCGGCGGCAGTGCGCGTTGTCGACT
>DMYQ01000101.1:5834-11923 GCA_003482555.1 Janthinobacterium sp.
GGGGCCACACACCTTTCATCGGGATATCGGATTGGTATACCGCTCTCAAGCGAGCCCGAGCGCGCCTGTTGGTAGAGCTGATGGTAGACCATGTCCAAGCGATCAGCCTCGACTGAAGTTGGGACGATACAGACCAGCTCCTTGGCTTACCTCTTGTGACGAATAGCTTCGAAAGTCGATTCAAGTTCCAATTCCGACGTAACAGTTGCCGCGTCCGCAAGCGCGACGCTTGCGCGTCTCAGGCTGGCGCCGCCAAGGCGTAGTCGAAGACATAGGAATGCCGGCCGCCATCGTTGCGGATCGTCATGCTTCCCGTCAGGCCTGCCAACTCGCCGGTGCCGGAATCGGGC
This sequence comes from Janthinobacterium sp., assembly GCA_003482555.1. Taxonomy (GTDB): domain Bacteria; phylum Pseudomonadota; class Gammaproteobacteria; order Burkholderiales; family Burkholderiaceae_D; genus Janthinobacterium. Next base: position 6,185 of record DMYQ01000101.1, read on the forward strand.
ACCACCGTGACCGACAGTTGCGGCGCGCCCCGATTCATCGTGCCACTGTGCTGCAGCACGAAGCCGCCCGCGCGGCCGTGCAAGGCGCCGCTCACGCGTTCCATCGCCACATAGCCGGCCGAGCCCTGCACCGCGCCGGCGGCCGTCAGCATTTCACCGAGGCTGGACGCCTCCAGGTCGCCGTGGAATTGTTTGGCCAAGGTCATGCGTCCGAGCGCGGCCGATTCCAGCCCCGCCGTGGCCGCCTGTGGCGTCACTGTTACGTCAAAATCTCCCGTTGCTTGCATATATACTTCCTCCGTTAACATCATCGATAGTCCGGCCGGACGATACCGGCGTGGACAGTGTCCTCCGCCGTCGCATGCCAGTCGGCGCCAGGAAAAACGCGGCACTGGCCGGCCCGCTCCAAAGCAAAGCGCCGCTCAGTGCGCCACCTTGCGCAACACGAATCCCATGGCCAGCACGCGGGCTCGACCATTCTCGTCGGGCAAGGCTTGCACCATGTCGCCGCTGTCGGCCAGTGGCCCCTGCAGGAGAGCCCGGCCGACGCCGACGGGCCGCAGCACCATGCGCACTGTCCCGTCGGCGCCACTCACCTCGGCCAGGAACAGGCCGTTTTCTTGCAGCAGGCGCACATGGCTCAATTCCGGCACCTCGCCATCCCGGTTCGCGATTTCATAGTCGCCCAGGTATTTGTCGACGAAGTCGCGCGTCAAGGCATCCGCCGCCGCCGGCTCGAGGCGCTCGCCGGCCAGGTATTCGCCGGCGCCGTCGTTGGTCAGCAGCAGCTCGCGCCCGGCGACGAGCCGGCGCGACAGGCCCATGCGCCCAAACTCCCCCAGATTGACGGGCAGCATGCCCAGCAACTTGTAACTCAGGCCGAAGCGGCCGTCTACCCGTTCGCGCAAGTCGAGCGTGTGGCCGAGGGCGTCCGCGCGCAAGGATTTGCCGTCCGGGCTGTAGACGCGCAGATGGCCCATCGGGCTGGTGTAGTCGCCCACCCATTGCCGCAGCGCTTCCGGCGCCAGCGGCTTATCCACGAAAGCGGGCCGGGCGGGCTTTTCGTCGGGCTGATGGATGCCCGTCTTCGCCTCCAGCGCGACCCGCATCAAGCCGGCCGCGATTTCCTTCGCCGGCCCCATGGCGGTCGAGGAATTGCTCAGCACGACCACGCCCAGCTTTTTCTCGGGCAAGACCAGCATGTAGCTGCGATAACCATCCAGCGATCCATTGTGCCAGGCGGCCGCGCCGCCGCCGGCGATCAGGGGCGCGGCCGCCGGCGCCAGGAACCAGCCCAGCCCCAGCCGCGCGTCGAAGTCCAGGACGGCGGCCTTTTGCGGGCGGAACATCTGCGCCAGCGTGTCCGGCTGTAACACTTGGCGCCCGTTCGAGCGCCCGCCCGCGAACAGCATTTCCATGAAGCGGCTCAAATCGTTCACGCTACTATTGAGCCCGCCGGCCGGCACGTCGCGCAGCGGTACGGCCGGCAATTCCCGCCGCCCGTCATAACTCTTGGCCATGTCGGGCGAGGCCGAGACCGCCGTGTCGAAGTCCGAATGCGCCATGCCCAGCGGCGCCAGCAAGGCTTCGCGCATGCGCAGCTCGAAGGGCTGGCCGGCGCGCTCTTCGATCACGCTGCCCAGCACCGTCAAGCCCAGATTCGAATACGACAGCATCTGGCCCGGGGCGTAACTCAAATAACCGTCGAAGCCCCTGGCCAGTGCCGTGAAGCGCTGCGGTTCCCGGTTCTGGAAGCCCTTGCCCATGTCGCGCTGCAAGCCCGAGTGGTGCGACATCAGCGCGCGCGGCGTGATGTCCGTGCCGGCGCCGCTCCAGGACTTGGGCGCGAAGCCCGGCAGCAAGGTCTGCACCGGAGCGTCCAGGTCCAGCTTGCCGGCCTCGACCAGTTGCATGGCGGCCGTGTCGGTGAACAGTTTCGAGATCGACGCGACCCGGTACAGGGTGTCGGCCGTGGCCGCCTTCTTGCCCGCCACGTCGGCCCAGCCGAAGCCTTGCGACCAGACGATGCGCTGATCGTCGACCAGCGCAATGCTCAAGCCCGCCACATTGTCCTTGGCGAGGGCGGCCTCGATCAAGGCCGTCGCGTAGCCTTGCGCGGCCGCGTAGTCGCCCCGCTCCACCTTGCTTGGGCGGGCGGGCGGCGCGCTGGCGCAGCCACTTAAAATGCCCATGCCGACGGCGCTGACGATGACTGTGAATTGACGTTTCATGGAGTGGGTGGGATATCTTGCCGCGCATGGACGCGCACGGCGGGCCGTCGCGCGGCGTGGCCCGCCGCACAGACGACATGATTATCGAAATATTAATATAAGACAAGGAAAAGCGATGCGGTATCGCCTGGCTGGCCGCCTGGTATCGCCGAACCGTGCTTTTCGCGGCGGACGGGGCTTGCGAGCGCCGCCGGCGCGGCAAGGCGCCGCGCGCGGCCGGCGGCCCAGGCCAGTGTATACTCACGCCGCCCCGCGTCCGACGTGGAAGTTGGGCGACTTCAAGAGCGCACCATGACAAACACCACCACGCGCGGATGGCCCGCATGAATTGCCGCCCCGACTGCGGCGCCTGCTGCACCGCCCCATCGATTACCAGCCCGATACCAGGCATGCCGGATGGAAAACCTGCCGGCGTCAGATGCGTTCAGCTTGGCGAAGACAAGCGCTGCCGGATCTTTGGAAAACCCGAACGGCCCGCATTTTGCGCAGGCTTGCAGCCATCCCTGGACATGTGCGGGGCGAACCGTGAACACGCCATCGCCTGGCTTGATGAGCTGGAGCGGGCAACCGCTCCAGCCTGAACCCCGCCCCGCAAGCTTCGACTCAAAAGCGCCCGCTCAAGGGAGGGCGCCCCCGCCGACGATCCGCAAGGCTCATTCGCTCACTTCCAGCGTGCGTCCGTTCAAGCTCTGCACCGGACGGGCGTTCATCGAATACAGTTTCTGGAAGGTGGCCAATTGCGCGGCCGACACGGTGGCATTTTGCTTGAGCACTTGCCAGCGCACGCCTTCGCTGCACGGCGGCGTGGTCAGGGAACCCATGTAAGCGTAATAGCCGCGCCGGGCCGGCAAGATCGCGGCCGGATCGAGGCCGCCTTCCAGTGCCGCGCTCTCTTCCGCCTTGGCCGGCATGTGCTCGAACACGCCTTTCAAGGCCGCGTTTTCCCCGCCCGCCTGGAACAGCACGGCGACCACGGCCAGCTTGCCGGCCGCATTCCTGTGGACGAAGTGCGCCACCAGGGGTGAGGCGACACCGTCGATCTTTTCCTCGCTGGGCGTGTGGAAATGAAATTGCAGCAATTTATATTCGCCGTCGGGCAGGGTGATCGAGCCGCCGGCCGTCAAATTCACTTGTACCGTGTGGCCATTGTTGACGACCGTGGCCGGCCCGGCCGTGTAGTGGAAGCCGATCGGCTCCAGCTTGGCTTTCTTGGCGCCGCGAATATCGATCGGCGACTGTTGCCGGCCCAGCTTGCAGCCGGCGAAATCGTGCTCCAGCTCGTTCCAGCGCTCGGGACCTCCGTGCCCCTCGTACGACCAGTGCGCGTGCGGGTCGGCCGCCATCACCGAACAGGAAACGAGGGCCAGAGCGAGCGCCGCCACCTTGGAATTGAATTTCATCAAAAAAAAGTCCTTTCAGCATTCGCGTGATTCGCGTGTAAAAAACGGCTTGGACGCGCCCGGACGCGGGCGCGCGCGACCAGGGCGCGGCCAGCCGGCGGGGTGCCGGACTCAGCAACTCTAGCCCCGCCCCGCGCGCCGGTCAATCGATGCCGCCGATCTGTGCCCTTTACGCGACGCCGGCGCGGGCCGGGCGCCACCCTTTTGATTGCGTCCGTATCATTGCGCCCGAATCAGAATCGCAAACCCCGCTCGTGGTAAGCTTCGACCCGCGCCGCCGTCGGGCGCCACGCCGCTTTCCACCCACCACCTCATTAGACTGCACCGAACCGACTCATATGGATCTCATTCTCGCGTTAAAAGCCATCATCATGGGGCTCGTTGAAGGCTTCACCGAATTCCTGCCAATCTCGTCCACCGGACATTTGATCCTGGCCGGCAGCCTGCTCGACTTCACCGGCGAAAAAATCAAAGTCTTTGAAATCGTCATCCAGGCCGGCGCCATCTTCGCCGTCTGCTGGGAATACCGCAAAAAAATCGCCAGCGTGCTGTCCGGCCTGTTTACCGAGCGCAAGGCGCAAAAGTTCGCCATCAACCTGCTGATCGCCTTCTTGCCGGCCGCCATACTGGGCTTGATCTTCAGCAAGAAAATCAAGGCCGTGCTGTTCGCCCCGATTCCCGTGGCGCTGGCCTTCATCGTCGGCGGCGTCATCATCCTGCTGGTCGAACGCCACGCCAAGAACAACCCGGTCTCGGTGCGCATCCATTCGGTCGACGACATGACGGCGCTGGACGCCCTCAAAGTCGGCTGCGCCCAGGCCTTCGCCCTGATTCCCGGCACCAGCCGCTCCGGCGCCTCCATCATCGGCGGCATGATGCTGGGCCTGTCGCGCAAGGCGGCCACCGAGTTTTCCTTCTTCCTGGCGATTCCCACCCTGCTCGGCGCCACCGTGTATTCGCTATACAAGGAACGCGCCCTGCTGTCGCTGGCCGACCTGCCCCTGTTCGGCCTCGGCACCCTGGCCGCCTTCGTCTCCGCCTTCCTGTGCGTGCGCTGGCTGCTGCGCTACATCGGCAGCCACGACTTCAGCGCCTTCGCCTGGTACCGGATCGGCTTCGGCCTGTTGGTGATCGCCAGCGCCTATTTCGGCTGGGTTGTGTGGGCGGAGTAAGAACATGATGAATCAGGACCAGGATCTGCAGGCGCAAGCGCTGCACCAGTTGCAAACCGTCTTCGGCTACCCCGCCTTCCGCGGCCAGCAAGCTGATATCGTCGACCACGTCGCCAACGGCGGCGACGCCCTGGTCTTGATGCCGACCGGCGGCGGCAAATCGCTGTGCTACCAGATCCCGGCCCTGCTGCGCGACGGCGTCGGCGTGGTCGTCTCGCCGCTGATCGCGCTGATGCAAGATCAGGTCGACGCCCTGGCCGAAGTCGGCGTGCGCGCCGCCTTCCTCAATTCCACCCAGACCTACGAGGAAGCTAGCCGCATCGAGCGCCTGGTGCGCACCGGCCAGATCGACCTGGTCTACGTGGCGCCGGAACGCCTGATGACGCAGCGCTGCCTGGACCTGTTCCAAGCCTCGAAGATCGCCCTGTTCGCCATCGACGAAGCCCATTGCGTGTCGCAGTGGGGCCACGACTTCCGCCCCGAATACATCAAACTGTCGGTGCTGCACGAGCAATTCCCGGACGTGCCACGCATCGCCCTGACGGCCACCGCCGACCCGCAGACGCGCGCCGAAATCGCCATGCGCCTGCAACTGGCCGATGCGCGCCAGTTCGTCTCGTCCTTCGACCGCCCGAACATCCGCTACCAGATCGTCGAAAAGGGCACCGGCCGCAAGCAGTTGCTCGACTTCATCAGCGCCGAGCATAGCGGCGACTGCGGCATCGTCTACTGCCTGTCGCGCAAGAAGGTCGAGGAAACGGCCGTCTTCTTGAATGAAAACGGCATCCGCGCCCTGCCCTATCACGCCGGCATGGATTACGCCAAGCGCAGCGCCAACCAGGCCCGCTTCTTGCGCGAAGAAAATATCGTGATGACCGCCACCATCGCCTTCGGCATGGGCATCGACAAGCCGGACGTGCGCTTCGTCGCCCATCT
>DMYQ01000101.1:12088-20186 GCA_003482555.1 Janthinobacterium sp.
GGCTATTACCAGGAAACGGGACGGGCCGGCCGCGACGGCATGCCCGCCAATGCCTGGATGGCTTACGGCTTGCAAGACGTGGTGTTGCAGCGGCGCATGATCGACGAGTCGGAAGCCGACGAAACCTTCAAGCGCGTGCTGGGCGTCAAGCTCGACGCCATGCTGGGCCTGTGCGAAACGCTCAGCTGCCGCCGCATGCGCCTGCTGGAATACTTCGGCGAACCGGCCACGCCCTGCGGCAACTGCGACAATTGCCTGCTGCCGCCGGTGTCCTTCGACGGCACGGTGCCGGTGCAAAAACTGCTGTCGGCCATCTACCGGGTCGACCAGCGCTTCGCCGGCGGCCACGTGATCGACGTGCTGCGCGGGGTCGAATCGGAACGGGTCAAGACCTGGCACCACGATTCGCTGTCGGTGTTCGGCATCGGCGCCGAACGCAGCGAGCTGGAATGGAAGGCCATCCTGCGCCAGGCCATCGCGCTGGGGCTGCTCACCGTCGATCACGAACAATACAGCTCGCTCAAGCTGACCGACGCGGCCCGTCCCGTGCTCAAGGGCGGGCAAAAGGTGCAACTGCGCCAGTACCAGAAACCGGTCAAGGCCAAGCGCACGTCGACCGCGTCGAAAGGCTATGCCGAAACCGACCTGTCGACCCAGGAACAGGCGATTTTCGACAAGTTGCGCTGGTGGCGCGTGGAAACCGCGCGCACTCACAACGTGCCGGCCTACGTCATTTTCGTCGATGCCACCCTGCGCGAAATTGCCAAGGCCAGACCGACCTCGCTCGAACACTTGCGCGGCGTGACCGGCGTCGGCGAGAAAAAGCTCGCTTCCTACGGCGACGAAATCGTCGCCATGATCGGCGACATGATCTGAGCGGCCGCCGCGCGCCGCTGACGGTCCGCTCAAGGACACGCTAAACGGCCGCTCGACGGCCGTTCCTCATCCCGCGGGCCGACTTGCGCGCCGCATTCCCCCTCGTCAAGCATCATCGCCCCGCCAAGGAAATTCCATGACCATAACACCAATATTAATAATGCTTTAAATAATATTAATAATACTTTAAATAATTACAGAGATGAAATACAATATTATTTTTAGATAATTTATATTGTAAATGAGCTATATTCTCGACATCGTCGCCCCCGCCGTTCCGGCCGACGACAGCGCGGCTTATGATTTCATCGATCAGCTCAGGCTGGCGTCCGACGCCGACGCGCTAGCGCCCGCCCCCGCATTGCTGGCCTTCCATTCCGCCATCACGCAACAATTTCCCTGCCTGTCGACCTGCTCCGACGATGCGGCGCTGGAACAATGCGTCTGGTCGGACGGTCCCCTGCTGAACAACTTCAGCGGCGACATGGGAACGATAGCGATCAGCTCGCGCGTCGGCGAAGTGCTGCCGGCCATACTGCGCCTGGCGCCCGAGTTGGGGTTGACCGTCGCCGATCAGCAGCGCGACAAGATACACCGGCCGCCCGGTTTTCGCGTGGTATTACTCGGCACCAAGGAAGGCTGGAACCCGGACCAGGTCGCCGCCCGGCTGGCGCCGCTGTTCAAGCGCAGCCAGGAACACACCCGCGCCATGCTGGACGGGCCCCGCTTGACCATCAAGCAAGGTCTGGATCGGGCGATGGCACAACGCTATCTCGATACGCTGGAGCGGCTTGGCTGCAGCTGCGCCATCGAGGCGGATGGCCCGGCGCCGGCCAAGGCACCCGTCGTCGCAGAGGCGGCCAAGGCGGCCGTCATCGCCATGGCAACCCTGGAGCCCATCGTCGCAGAGGCGGCCAAGGCGCCCGTCGTCGCGGCTGCGGCCAATACGCCACCCAGCCAGGAAGACTTGGCCATGCAGCGTTGGCTCAAAACCGTGTCACCGTCCATGCCACCCAAGCCGGCAGCCGTCGTCAAGATGGACGACAATGCTTTCCAGGACGAGCAAATGGCCGACCTGGCAGATGGGCAAAAACAATATATTTACATGATTGCATGCAATCTCGTCTTGCTCAAAATGTGGGCCGGCGACTTCAAGCTTGCCCTCATGCTGCTCTGCTTTGTTGCCATCCTGATCCAGTCCATCCTGGGCATCTTGCGCATGGCGTCGGGGCTGCAACTGTCGCCCACCGCCAAGGCACTGGCCATCGTCAGCATCTTCGTCCCCGTGCTGGGCCTGATTGTGTTGTTGCTCATGAACGGCGCGGCCAGCAAACAACTCAAGGAAGCCGGCTACCGGGTGGGCTGGCTGGGCGTGTCGGCGCAAGAACGCGCCATGCTGCGCGGTCGCGGCCCCGGCCCCGGCATCCGCAATGGGGCGCTGGCCACCGCGGCCCTGATTCTGCTGACGATAGGGGTGGGCGGCGGCGCCAAGGCGAAGGCCGGCGCCGGACGCGACGATACCTCCCATCCCTGCGCCCTGGTGGGCGTATGGACGGCGGAGCGCACGAATTCCGTCTACCAGGTCACGCTGAACGAGTCGGGCGCTTTCGACGCGCAAGCCATCGTGCGCGGCGGCTTTAGCGGTGCGACGGTGTATGGCACATGGGAAGTAAGGAAGGACAATATTCACTGGACCTATGCCGGTGGCTCGCCAGCGAGCGACGTCAATCCTTTGACCATGCGCAAGGGCTCGCAGGGTTTCACCGTGCTCGAGACCAACGGCGAGGAAACCCGTTATACCCTGATCAAACGGCTATCCGCGGCGCGTTGCGAGCAAGGCGACGACTAGTCGATCGCGCGCTGGCCGAGCCGGCGCCGTTTTGCCTGCGCGCGAAGAGCAGAAGCGCTTAAAAATGGCGGCGCTGGCGGAACGGTTCGAGCGAGCTGACGCCGGCGTTGCGATAACTGGCGGCGGCGGCGCGCACGCGTGGCGGCAGCAAGAGGGCGGTACCGGCGTCGATACCGGCGTGCGGCGCGCTGGACGGTGTCCCGGCCGGGGTTGTGGATCTGGCGCTAGTCTTCATACGAACTCCCGTGAATGAATGAACAGAGCTGAAACGACGGGCGCGAACGCCTTGTCGCTGTTTAATCATTCGCAAGATGTGTGCCACGTGAAATGGGCGCCACGGCAGCCGAATTCGCATCAAAACGGCGCATCCGGCCGCGCGCGGCGCGCCGGCGCACCATTGCGGGGTGCCATCGTGGGGGCCGCCGTCTGGCGGCGGCGAGAGGGCGAGCGTGGATCGCAGGGCCGGCCGCCGTCGGCATCATGCCGCGCCGGGCGCCGGGTTTGCGCCGGCCTTGCGCCGGCCCTGTATCGGCCTTGTAAGCTCTAATACGTGTGAAACATGCGCTGGATTTCGGCCGTGTCGCCGGTTTTGGTCAGCGCCAGCATCAGCAAGACGCGCGCTTTTTGCGGGCTCAGGGTGTCGGCCACGACGAAGTCGAGCGCGTCGTCGTTGGCGACGCCGTTGCGCGCCACAATCCCCTGGCCGACGCGGCTGGCGCGCACCACCACGCAACCCTTGGCGCGCGCCTCGACCAGGCCCGGCTTGACCTGGCTGGCGATGCTGCCGTCGCCGACGCCGGCGTGGATGATGCCCTTGGCGCCGGCCGCGACGAAGGCGTCCAGCGCGATCCGGTTCATGTTCGCGTAGCCGAAAATGATGTCAACCTGGGGCAGCGCGTCGAGTTCCTCGACGTCGAAGACGGTGTCGAAGGTGTGCCGGCGCGTGCACTGGCGATAAAAGAAGGGGCGGTTGTCGTGCATGTAGCCGAGCACGCCCAGCTCCGGCGTCTTGAACGAGTCCGGGGTCGAAGTATTCGTCTTCGTGACGTCGCGGGCCGCGTTGATCTGGTTGTTCAGCGCCACCAGCACGCCCTTGCCGACCGCCTCGCGGCTGGCCGCCAGCAGCACCGCGTTGTACAAATTGCTGGGGCCGTCGGCCGACATCGCCGTCGACGGGCGCATCGCCCCCACCAGCACCACCGGCTTGGCGCTCTTCACCACCAGGTTCAGGAAATAGGCCGTCTCCTCGATGGTGTCGGTGCCGTGCGAAATGACAATGCCGTCCACGTCTTCGCCGGCCAGCAAGGCATTGACGCGCTTGGCCAGGGTCAGCCAGCTGGCGTCCGTCATGTTTTCGCTGGCGATCTGGAACACTTGCTCGCCACTGATACGGGCCACCGTTTCCAGCTCCGGCACGGCCGCGATCAATTGCGCCACGCCCACCGTGGCGGCCGTGTAAGCGATCGTCGCGGTGCTGCTGGCGCCGGTGCCGGCGATGGTGCCGCCGGTGGCCAGGATGGCGATATGCGGCCGCCGCGCTGGATGTTGAGACATGCGAACTCCCTGAATCGGCGCCGATGCCCGGATGGCTTTGGTCGCGTATGACACTGTATGCGGCTTGGCGCAAGCCGGCAAATGCCTTGTATGCATGAAACTATGCGCAATTTGCATGGAAGGCCAAGGGCGGTTACGATATCGCATGGAAACCAAATGGCTGGAAGATTTCATCTCGCTCGCCGAGACCAACAACTTTAGTCGCTCGGCCGCGCTGCGCCACGTGACGCAACCGGCCTTTTCGCGCCGCATCCAGTCGCTGGAAAACTGGCTCGGCACCGACCTGGTCGACCGCACCTCGTACCCGACCAGCCTGACCCCGGCCGGCGCCGTGTTTTACGAGCAGGCGCTGGTGATGCTGGGACAGATCAATGGCGTCCGCTCGCTCTTGCGCGGCAAGCGCTCGGCGGCCCAGACCAGCATCGACTTCGCCGTGCCGCACACCCTGTCGCTGACCTTCATGCCGAAATGGCTGACGGCGCTGGAGCGGGGCTTCGCGCCCATCAACAGCCGCCTGATGGCGCTCAATGTGCATGACGGCGTGCTGCAACTGGTCGATGGCGGTTGCGATCTGCTGTTGTGCTACCACCATCCGCGCCTGCCGGTGCAGCTCGACCCCAGCAGTTACGACATGCTGGTGCTGGGGCGCGAAGCGCTGCGCGCCTACGCGCGCTGCGACAAGGCGCGGGCGCCCGACTTTTCGCTGCCGGGCAGCGCCGCCGCGCCGCTGCCGTTTTTATCCTATACGAACAACGCCTACCTGGGACGGATGGTGGAACTGATACTGGCCGACACCAAGCAGCCCCTGCACCTGGAAACCTGCTATGAAACCGACATGGCGGAAGGCTTGAAGATGATGGCGCTGGAAGGGCGCGGCGTGGCCTTTTTGCCGGCGTCGGCGGTCACGCGCGAGCTCAAGCTCAAGCAACTGGCGCGCGCCGACGGCGGCGGGCCGGAATGGGAAATCGACCTGGAAATCCGCCTCTACCGCGAGCGCCCGTCCAGCCAGCGGCCCGGCAAAGCGATGGTCGAGGGACTCTGGCGCTATCTGGAACAGGAGCACAAGGCGCGGGCCGGCAAGCGGCGCTCCCGGGCTTCGAAAGTATAATCCAGACAACTATGCGCCAAACGCATAGTTGAATGCGCACAAAGCATTGGCCCGGGCGCGGTCCGATACCCTACGATTCCGGTTCCGCTGCGCAGCTTGCGCGGCCGCCACCAACGTATCGTCAGGAGCATCGAGCATGACCCGCCAACACGAACTGCCGTCCTACCTCAATCCACAAGACCTGGGGCCATGGGGCAACTACCTGGAACAGATCGACCGCGTCACACCTTACCTGGGCAGCCTGTCGCGCTGGGTCGAAACGCTGAAACGGCCGAAGCGCATCCTGGTCGTCGACGTGCCCATCGAGCGCGACAACGGCACCATCGCCCACTTTGAAGGCTACCGCGTGCAGCACAATATGTCGCGCGGCCCCGGCAAGGGCGGCGTGCGCTTCCACCAGGACGTGACCCTGACCGAAGTGATGGCCCTGTCGGCCTGGATGACGGTCAAGAACGCGGCCGTCAACGTGCCATACGGCGGCGCCAAGGGCGGCATCCGCGTCGATCCGAGCACCCTGTCGAAGGGCGAGCTGCAGCGCATGACGCGCCGCTACACCAGCGAAATCAGCATGATCATCGGCCCGAACAAGGACATCCCGGCGCCCGACGTCAACACCAATGAACAGGTGATGGCGTGGATGATGGACAGCTACGCCATGATAGGCGGGAACATGTCGACCGGCGTCGTGACCGGCAAACCGATCTCGCTGGGCGGCAGCCTGGGACGGCGCGACGCCACCGGGCGCGGCGTGTACGTGGTCGGCTGCGACGCGGCCGCCAAGATCGGCCTGTCGATCAAGGGCGCGAAGATCATCATCCAGGGCTTCGGCAACGTCGGCGGCGTGGCCGCGCGCATCTTCGCCGAAGCCGGCGCCAAGATCGTGGCGGTGCAGGATCACAAGACGACGGTGGTGCATCCGGGCGGTCTGGACATCCCCCGTCTGCTGGCCCACGTGGCTGAATGCGGCAGCGTGGAAGGCTTCCCCGGCGCCGACAGCTTCGTGCCGCGCGATCAGTTCTGGGGCATCCATTGCGACATCCTGATCCCGGCCGCGCTGGAACAGCAGATCACGGCCGAGAACGCGCCGCAGATCCGCGCCAAGATCATCCTGGAAGGCGCCAACGGCCCGACCACGCCGCAGGCCGACGACATCCTCAACGACAAGGGCGTGCTGATCGTGCCGGACGTGCTGGCCAACGCCGGCGGCGTCACCGTCAGCTACTTCGAGTGGGCGCAGAACTTCTCCAGCTTCTTCTGGAGCGAGGAAGAGATCAACAGCCGCCTGACGCGCATCATGCAGGACGCCTTCACGTCGGTGTGGGAAGTGGCGCAAGAGAAGAAGGTTTCGCTGCGCACCGCCACCTTCATCCTGGCGTGCACGCGCGTGCTGCAGGCGCGCGAAGTGCGCGGCCTGTACCCGTAAGCCGGGCACGGCGGCCGCGAGTGGCCGCCCGCCCCCGCCTAGTCGAAAAAAAAGCAGACCGCGCGGTCTGCTTTTTTTACGTCCATGCGATCGCCAAGCCGTCAGCGGCCGGCGCGCGAGCTACTTCTTGACGAACACCAGATCCCAGACCCCATGCCCGAGCCGCAAGCCGCGGTTCTCGAACTTGGTCAGCGGACGGTAAGCCGGTTGCGGTGCATAGCCTTCGGCGCTGTTGAGCAGGCCGGGCTCGGCGCCCAGCACTTCCAGCATCTGTTCGGCATACTCTTGCCAGTCGGTGGCGCAGTGCAGATAGCCGCCCGGCGCCAGGCGCTCGGTCAGCAGCTTGACGAAGGGCGCCTGGATCAGGCGGCGCTTGTTATGCCGCGCCTTGTGCCAGGGATCGGGGAAAAACACGTGCACGCCGGCCAGCGAATCGGCCGGTATCATATGCGTGAGCACTTCCACGGCGTCGTGCTGGATCAGGCGCAGATTCGTCAGTTCTTGCTCGCCGATCTGCTTGAGCAGGCTGCCGACGCCGGGCGTGTGCACTTCGACGCCGATGAAGTCCGTGTCCGGCATGCCCTTGGCGATGTGCGAGGTGGTGTCGCCCATGCCGAAGCCGATTTCCAGGATGGTCGGCGCGGCGCGGCCGAAGGTCAGTGCGAAATCGAGCGGCGTCTTGTTGAATTCGACCAGGAATTGCGGCCCCAACGTTTCCAGCGCGCGCGCCTGGGCGATCGACAAACGGCCGGCGCGCGTGACGAAGCTGCGGATGCGGTGTTCGGTCGGGTCGTACATCATTGGCCGGGCTGGGCCGTTTTGAGGCGTATCTGAGGACATGGATGAAGGGAACGTAACGGGTAAAAGAACTGCCGGGGCGCCGCGGGCGCCGCCCTGCAAAGGCGAGTGGAGCGGGTGAAGGGAATCGAACCCTCGAGCTTGGGATGCTTAAAAAACCCTGCAAACATGCGAGTTTGCGCCCGAGTTTGCGCCCTATTCTCGCTCCACAAAAGGATTATTATAGCATCCGTTAAGCTGGCATCGATGCGGGCCTCAAAGGCTACCCCCTCGCTTCGCCAATCAGGCTGGACTGTATCCTTTGCCAAGTTCGCCCCTGCTGACGCGCTTCTGATGACCGTACACGATATCCCCCACACACACCAACGGCGGCCAGTTAAAGAAATTTTTTGGAGGGGGGGGGGGCGCACCCAATTAAAGACACCTTTAATTAGCTTCCATCATATTAAAGAATCCTTTAATATGGAAGTAAGTGCGGATGTCAAACTGA
>DMYQ01000101.1:20257-21824 GCA_003482555.1 Janthinobacterium sp.
GGGGGGGGGCGCACCCAATTAAAGACACCTTTAATTAGCTTCCATCATATTAAAGAATCCTTTAATATGGAAGTAGGTAATTAAAGAAAGCCTTAATTGATACGGGAATCCGGCACGTATGTAAGCACCACCACGTTGGGCGAGACGGTTCGCGCCTTTGTACCGCACCCACTGCCGCCAGCCGAGCCCCGGTTATCGCCACAGGCTTATGAAACCCAAAACCGAGAGGCCGAAGTGGCCTTGGCACGCCTATCGGCCGTTTCCGGCCTGGTGCCCTCCGTTGAATGGCTACTCTACAGCGCAGTGCGCAAGGAAGCGCTGCTGACCTCACAAATCGAGGGTATGCAGGCGACCCTTACCGACCTGTTCGACCAGGAGGCGGGCATTGCGCTCAATAATCGCGACGATGTTGAGGAAGTCACCAACTACATGCGCGCATTCCGCATGGTCCGCGACAACTTGCACGATATCCACGGATTGCCTTTGAGCGTACGCCTGATTTGCGATGCTCACAGAATACTGCTCGATGGGGCAAGGGGTGCCACCAAACAGCCTGGCGAACTGCGCCGATCACAAAACTGGATTGGCGGCACCCGGCCAGGTAAGGCCGTGTTCGTTCCTCCTCCGCCCGAGCAGGTGCCGCAATTGCTCGGCGCACTGGAGCGCTTCATTCATGTCGAGCCGCCACCACTACCGCCGCTAGTGATCATTGCCCTTGCCCATGCCCAGTTTGAGACAATTCACCCCTTCCTGGACGGGAACGGGCGCATCGGTCGTTTGCTCATCACCGCACTGCTGGAACACTGGAGCCTGCTGAAAGAACCGCTGCTCTATCTGAGCGGGTACCTGAAACGCAATCAGACACAGTACTACCGCCTCTTGTCGGCGACGCGCACAGATGGCGCCTGGGAAGAATGGGTAAGCTTCTTCCTCGTCGGCGTGACCGAGGCCGCCGCCGAAGCCGAACGAAGCGTCGTCGATGTCGCAACGCTCGTCACGGCGGACCGCCGCCTCTTGCTCGAATCACCCAAGGCCGGCTCCGCCGCCTTTCGCCTGTTCGAGCTACTGCCAACGATGCCGCGCTTTACGATAGAAAAAGCACGACAACAATTATCGACCAGCTTTCCAACGGCCAATGCGGCCGTCAAGTTGCTTACCGACCTAGGTATTGTGATGGAAATGACCGGCCAACAAAGGAAACGAACCTTCGGCTATCAACGTTACATCAACCTCTTGTCACGTACCGAGTAAGCTGCGTCAGCGGGTGAACATTAAAGACCATGCAGCGTCGCTATTTGGTCGCGGACCTTCGGGCAAAGGTAGCGGACGACACCAGCGACGAACGCGGCGACCAGGCTGCGAGCGACCTCTTGGGGCACGATAGCGTCAAGACCACGCAGCGCCATTATCTGCGACACGGTAAAATCGTCGCCCCAACCAAATAGCTAAACTGCCAATGCTAGTAATTGGTGACGACTTATTTAGTCAGAAAGCAACTCAAGGGCTTGCGGCGAATTAAATCTGAACCGTGGGCGCCCTTGACCAACCTGTACGACTGAGAATGTTA
>DMYQ01000262.1 GCA_003482555.1 Janthinobacterium sp.
GCCTCCGAGGTGCGCAACCTGGCGCAGCGCTCGGCGGCGGCGGCCAAGGAAATCAAGACCCTGATCGACGACTCGGTGCAGCAGGTCGATTCCGGCGCCCGCCTGGTCGACCAGGCCGGCGCCACGATGGACGAGATCGTCGCCAGCGTGCGCCGCGTCACCGATATCATGAGCGAGATCAGTTGCGCCAGCGCGGAGCAGACCACCGGTATCGAGCAAATCAACCAGGCCGTGATTCAGATGGATGACGTGACCCAGCAAAACGCGGCCCTGGTGGAGCAGGCGGCGGCGGCGGCCGACGCCCTGCAGCAGCAGGCGGCCAGCCTGGCCGAGGCGGTCTGTGTCTTCAAGCTGCACGAGGTGGAGCCGGCGGCCAGGATGGGCGGCCACGGCGCCCGGCGCGCCCTGGCCTGAGAGGCTGAGAGGCGAAAAACTCTCAGCCTCTGATGCCGGGCTGCGCTTGACACCAGTCAAGCGCAGGCCAAACACGTCCGCGCCCGCCAACCATTCTTATACTATTTCCTCTTCGCATACATGATTGCGAGGGGATCATGCCGCTGCCATCCTGTCCGTCCGCCGCTCTTGCCGCGCCCGCCGCGCCCGCCGCATCGGCCGCATCGGACGCGCCATGACGGCACTGGCGACCCTGCCTCTGGTACTGCTGGCGGCGGCCCTGCCGGCCCACCTGTGGCGCATGGCGCGCCTGCGCCGCCATTGCGAGGGGCAGCGGCGCCGTCTGGACCAGGCGCTGGCGCTGCTGCAAGCCTTGCCGGCGGCCGTCATCGGCACCGACCGCGAGGGCGTGGTGCGTTTCTTGAACGAGCGGGGCGAGGCCATGAGCGGTTTTGCCGCGGCCGACGCGGACGGCCGGGGTATCGCCGCGCTGCTGGCCGTGTACCAGGACGGGGTCGCCGTCGACGCCGGCGAACAGATGCGCGATTGCCTGCTGCGGGAAGCGGTGACGGAGGCGGCCCGCGGCGCCGTGCTGCTGCGGCGCGGGGACAACAAGCGCATCGACATCCAGTACAGTTGCGCGCCGATGGAAGACGGCGCCGTGATGCTGCTGCACGACGTCTCGGCGCGCCGCGGCGCCGAGGCGCGCCTGGAATTCATCGCCCACCACGATACCCTGACGGGCTTGCCCAACCGCCTGCACTTCCAGTTGCGCTTCGAACACGGCATCGCTTACGCCAAGCGGCACCGCTGCCTGCTGGCGCTGCTGTTTCTCGATATCGACCGCTTCAAGGGCATCAACGACAGCCTCGGCCACGACGTCGGCGACCAGGTGCTGGTCGAGTTCGCGCGCCGCGTGCAGCAGTGCGTGCGTAAGGTCGATACGGTGGCGCGCCAGGGCGGCGATGAATTCATCGTCTTGCTGACCGAGTTGCGCACGGCCGAAGACGGCGAGCGGGTGGCCGAAAAGATCGCGCGCGCCCTGGCCGCCCCCTTCATCATCGGCGAATACAGCCTGGCGGTGGCGGCCAGCGTGGGGGTGGCCATTTACCCGGACGACGACGACGACATCGACGCCCTGCTCGAGAAGGCCGACCTGGCCATGTACGCGGCCAAGCGGCGCGCGCGCGGCACCAGCCTGCGTTATGCGGCCGGCATGCAGACCCAGTCTTACTCGCACGCCTTGCTGGAGACGGACTTGCGCAGCGCGCTGGAATTGGAGCAATTCGTGCTGCACTATCAGCCGCGCCTGGACTTGAAGGAGCAACGCGTCACGGGGGTGAAGGCCTTGATGCGCTGGAAGCACCCGCAACTGGGACTGGTGATGCCGCTCGACTTCCTGCCCATCCTGGAAGAGAGCGCCCTGATTCTGCCGGTCGGGGCCTGGGTCATGGCCAGCGCGGTGGCCCAGGCCAGGCGCTGGATCGAGCTGGGCCAGCCACTGACGGTGTCGATCAATCTGTCGGCGCGCCAGTTTTACCAGACCGATATCGCGCGCAACTTCGGCGCCATCCTGGAAGCGGCCGGCGTGGCCGGCAGTTGCATCGAGCTGGAAATCGCGGCCGGGATCCTGATCGACAGAAACCAGAATTGCGAGGCCATCCTGCGCCAGTTCAAGCAACTGGGCATGCGCATTTCGATCGGCGACTTTGGCAGCGGCGAAGCGCCCCTGCATTACCTGAAGCGCTTTCCGGCCGACGTCGTGAAGATCGAGAAGAGCTTCATCGACGACTTGCGCCGCCACGATGGCGGCTCCCTCGAGCAGGGGGCGATGGTGCGCGCCATCGTCGCCATGGCGCACACGCTGAAGATGCGGGTCGTCGCCGGCGGCGTGGAAACGGCCGATCAGTTGGCCCAGCTGGTGGCGATGGAATGCGACGAAGCCTTCGGTTTTTACCTGAGCCGGGCCGTGGCGCCGGCCGAGATCGAAGGCTTGATCAAGCGCAGCCAGGACTGGCTGGGCCTGAGCTGGAACGTGTAGCGCGGCCGGGCGGCGCCACACGCCCCGGGCCTTCCGGCCTAAGGCCAGAAGGCCTCAGGCCGGAAGGCCTCAGGCGGCGACCGGCAGGGCTTCGTCGCGGTAATTGTCGACCATGCGATAGCTGCGCGCATACAGGCCGAAGGCGAGGGCGGCGACGGCGGCGAAGGCGGCGAAGAAAAACATCTGGAAGGCCGTCACGCTCAAGCCGCTGCCGTGGATATAGGCTTCCACGGCCGGGTTCTTGACGCCGGCGTTGGCGATCAGCACCCACAGGTTGCCGACCGTGGTGGACAGGCACCAGAAGCTCATGATGGCGCCCTTCATCGAGGCTGGCGCCTGGCTGTAGGCGAATTCCAGGCCGGTGGCCGATACCAGCACCTCGCCCAGGGTGAGCAGGATATAGGGCAGGATTTGCCAGACGATGGACATGCCGGCGCCGCCATCCATGCTGACCTGGATGGCGCCGATGACGATCCAGGCCAGCGCGGAAAATGCTATGCCGGCCGTCATGCGGCGCAATGCCGTCATTTCCCAGCCGAGGCGACGCAGCAGCGGGAACAGCAGCATGTTATTGAGTGGAATCAAGAGCATCACCAGGGCCGGATTCAGCGCCTGCATTTGCGCCGGGAGGAACCAGGATGGTTTATCCATGGCGCCCGCCTGCACCACCCAGGTCGAGGCTTTTTGGTCGAACAGGGACCAGAACGGCGTCACCAGGGCGAAGACGATGAGGATGCGCAGCACGGCGCGCACGCCCTCGACGGCGTGATCGGGATGGATGCCGCGGGCGCGTTCCAGTTGCATCGCGGTGCCGAGGCCGCCAAAGGCCAGCAGCAGCACCAGGGCGCAGCAGGCGGCGATGACGAAGCCCCATTGCGGCGCCATGCACAGGCTGGCGAAGGCGCCGGCCGCGCCCAGGATGGCCACGTTCAAGCCGGGGCGCGATTGGCCCGGTTTGACCGCCAGCAGGGCGCTGCGGGCGACGCGGGTAAACGAGTCGGGATTGGGCGCGGCCGGGGCCACGTGCACGTATTTCTTGTTGCCGAGCCAAAAGACGACGGTGGCGATGAACATCAGCACGCCGGGCACGCCGAAGGCGACGGCCGGGCCGCGGTCGCGCAGCAGGATGGGGATCAGCACGGAGGCGGCGAAGGAACCGAGGTTGATGCTCCAGTAAAATGCGTCGAAGACCAGCTTGGCCTTGTGCTTGTTGCTCTCGTCGAACTGGTCGCCGACGAAGGAAGCGACCAGGGGTTTGATGCCGCCCGAGCCCAGCGCGATCAGGAACAGGCCGGTATAAAAACCCTTCACATTATTGTCGAACATGGCCAGGCAGGCGTGGCCCATGCAATACACCAGGCTGAGCCAAAGCACCGTATTGTATTTACCGAAGAAGCGGTCGGCCAGCCAGCCGCCCAGCAGCGGGAAGAAATACACGCCGATGACGAAGGTGTGGAACACTTCCTTGGCCGCGCCGGTGCGCTCGGCGGCCGGCATGAATAGCAGCAGCGTGCTGATCAGGAAGGGCGTGAGCACATTGCGCATGCCGTAAAAGCTGAAGCGTTCGCATGCTTCGTTGGCGATGATGAAGGGTATTTGGCGCGGCATGCGCCCGGTGTTCGGCACGGCTTGTGACATTGCGACTCCTCGGTTTTATTTTCCCCCGATGCTGTTTGCCGGCGCGCCGGCCGCATCGTTCTCCCGTCATGCGGGCCGCTCGTGGCCGCCCGATGCATGCCCGTATCATACCTGTGCGATACCTGT
>DMYQ01000332.1:0-196 GCA_003482555.1 Janthinobacterium sp.
GCGTCCATACCGGGCTAGGCGGCAAGCGCAAAAAGATGGGGTCAGGTCTCGCATTGTCGGTTTTCGATAGAGAAACCGACAATGCGAGACCTGACCCCAGCGGTAAAGCAATTATTGGCGATTAGGCGCCGGTGGCGATCAGGCGTTCAGGCGCCAGCACGCCGTATTCTTGCATGTTGCCGGTGCCGAGCAGGCG
>DMYQ01000332.1:541-783 GCA_003482555.1 Janthinobacterium sp.
TCCGCCGTCAGCGCCACCGCCGGGAACGAGGACAGCAGGGCATCGACCGGCGCCAGCAGGCTGGCCGGGGCCGCGTGTTCGTTGAGCGCGTCCAGGGTGATGACCCCATCCATCGTCAGGGTGCCGACCCGGGTGCGGCGCAGCGCGTTCAGGTGGGCGCCGCAGCCGAGGGCATTGCCGATGTCTTCGCCCAGCACGCGGATATAGGTACCCTTGCTGCAAGTGACCGACAGTTTCAGGAA
>DMYQ01000332.1:1101-5473 GCA_003482555.1 Janthinobacterium sp.
TTGCCGTCCCGCTTGAGGGCCGAGTACATGGGCGGCGTCTGCAGGATGGGGCCGCGAAAGCGCGCCAGCACGGCTTCGATTTGCTCGCGCGTGACATTCACCTCGCGGGTGGCGACGACGGCGCCCTCGGTGTCGCCCGTGTCCGTGCTCTGCCCCAGGTGCACCAGGGTTTCGTAGGTCTTGTCCGCTTCCAGCAAGTCCTGGGCGAATTTGGTCGCTTCGCCAAAGCACAGCGGCAACAGGCCGGTGGCGAAGGGATCCAGGGTGCCCGTGTGGCCGGCCTTCTTGGCGTTCAGCACACGCTTGGCCTTGATCAAGGCGTCGTTGCTGGACCAGCCGACCGGCTTGTCGAGCAGCAGCACGCCGTCGACCAGGTCGCGCACTTTCTTGGGGTGTTGTTGTTTCATGGGGCGGGCTTATTCGGAATCGGATTCCGCGGCAAGGTCCGGCTTATTGTCCGGCTCGCCGTCCGGCTTGACGTCGGGCTCGGCATCCGCCGCGCGCACCGAGTTGGCCTTGTCGATCAGCAGCGACATTTCCATGCCGCGCGAGGTCGATGTGTCGTGCACGAAATGCAGTTGCGGCAAGGTGTGGATGTGCAGGCGCTTGCCCAACTGGCCGCGAATGTAACCGGAGGCGGCCGTCAGCCCCTCGACGGTGTTGCGCACGGCGTCCTTGTTGTCGTTCAACATCGTGAAGAAGACCTTGGCGTGCGCGTAATCGAGGGTGATTTGCACTTCCGTCACGGTGATCATGCCGACGCGGGGATCTTTCAATTCGTACGAGAGAATTTCGGCCAGGTCGCGCTGGATCTGGTCGGCCACGCGCAAGCCGCGGGCTGGCATGGTTTTGCTATGTTTGGCCATAATGGTGACTGCTTATCCTAAGTGCCGCAGGGCGCAGTCGCAATGCCGGTTGCCCGTCACGCTAGTGCGCCCTGCGAGTTTGTGCGAACAAGAATATGTCCGCACCAATGATGCGATTACAGCGTACGGGCGATTTCCTGCACTTCGAACACTTCCAGCACGTCGCCGATTTCGATGTCGTTGTAGCCCTTGAGCGACAAACCGCACTCGAAGCCGGAACGCACTTCTTTCGCGTCGTCCTTGAAACGTTTCAAGGATTCGATCTCGCCGGTCCAGGTCACGATGTTGTTGCGCAACAAACGTACCGAGGAACCGCGCTTGACCACGCCGTCCGTGACCAGGCAACCGGCAATCGCGCCGACTTTCGAGACCAGGATGACCTGGCGGATCTCGACCGCGCCGATGACGGTTTCGCGTTTCTCTGGCGACAACATCCCCGACAAGGCGGCGCGAATTTCATCGATCGCATCGTAGATGATGTTGTAGTAACGGATATCGACACCGTTCGACTCGGCCAGTTTGCGCGCTTGCGCGTCGGCACGGGCGTTGAAGCCGATGATGACCGCTTTCGAGGCCACCGCCAGATTGACGTCGGACTCCGTGATACCGCCCACCGCCGCGTGCACCACCTGCACCCGGACTTCCGAGGTCGACAGTTTTTGCAGCGATTGCACCAGCGCTTCTTGCGAACCTTGCACGTCGGTCTTGATAATCAATGGCAAGTTTTTGACTTCGCCTTCGGCCATCTGATCGAACATGTTTTCCAGCTTCGACGCTTGTTGCTTGGCCAGTTTCACGTCGCGGAACTTACCTTGACGGAACAGACCGATTTCACGCGCCTTGCGCTCGTCGGCCATCACGACCACTTCTTCACCGGCAACCGGCACTTCCGTCAAACCCTGAATCTCGACCGGAATCGAAGGACCGGCTTCGGCGATGCTCTTGCCGTTTTCGTCCAGCATGGCGCGCACGCGGCCATACGAAGAACCAGCCAGCACGACGTCGCCGCGCTTCAACGTACCGGACTGCACCAGAATCGTCGCGACCGGGCCCTTGCCCTTGTCCAGACGGGCTTCCACCACCAGGCCACGGGCCGGGGCGTCGATAGGCGCCGTCAATTCCAGGACCTCCGCTTGCAGCAGCACTTGCTCCAGCAATTCGTCGATACCGGCACCGGTCTTCGCGGACACCAGGCAGAACGGCGACTCGCCGCCGTACTCTTCCGGCACCACTTGTTCGGCAACCAATTCCTGCTTGACGCGGTCCAGGTTCGAGCCCGGCTTGTCGATCTTGTTGATCGCCACCACCAGGGGCACGCCGGCCGCTTTCGCATGGGCGATCGCTTCCTTCGTTTGCGGCATCACGCCATCGTCGGCGGCAACCACCAGAATGACGATGTCGGTTGCCTTCGCACCACGGGCACGCATGGCCGTAAAGGCTTCATGGCCGGGAGTATCCAGGAAGGTGATCGTGCCGCGCGGTGTTTCAACGTGGTACGCACCGATGTGCTGGGTGATCCCGCCCGCTTCGCCGGAAGCGACTTTGGCGCGACGGATGTAATCGAGCAGCGACGTCTTACCATGGTCGACGTGACCCATGACGGTGACGACGGGCGCGCGCGGTTTCGCTTCGAAGTGAGCGTGCTCGCCGATATCGGCCAGCAGCGCTTCAGGATCGTCTTGTTCCGCGGCAAACGCCTTGTGGCCCATTTCTTCCACCAGAATCATGGCGGTTTCCTGGTCCAGCACCTGGTTGATGGTGCACATCTGGCCCAACTTCATCAAATGCTTGATGACTTCGGAAGCCTTGACCGACATCTTGTGGGCCAGTTCGGCGACGGTGATCGTCTCCGGCACGTGGACATCCTTGATGACGGCTTCGGTCGGCGCCTGGAAATTCGTTTCGCGGTCGTCGTGGTGCGAAGGGCGACGGCCCTTGGCACCGCCACGCCAGCCGTCGCGGCCGGATGGGCCGCTAGTATTGCCGCGTGGCTTGGGACCACCGGTGGCGCCGCGTTTTTTCGCGTCATCCGACCAGGTCGAAGAGACATTCGCCGACTTGATCGACTTCTTGTCGGCCACGACAGGCTTCTTGTCGCCGGGCTTGTCGCCAGGTTTCTTGTCGGCCGGCTTGTGCAGCGTGCCTTCGGGCGGCTTCGGTTTCACGGCGGCGACGACGGGCACGGGCTCGGGCGCCTTGATGGCGCGCCGCGGCGCATTCATCATGGCCTTGATCTGTGCCACTTCATCGGCCACGGCCTTGCGGGCGCGGTCGGTCGCTTCAGCCTTGTCGGCGGCTTCCTTGGCGGCCACGGCGACTTTTTTCTTCGCTTCGTCGGCGGCCGCGCGCTTCTTCTCTTCAGCGGCGGCGTCGTCGGCCACGGCCGGCGTGCCGGCGGCGACGGCGGCAACGGCCGTCGCGGCCTTGGCGGCGGCTTTCTTGGCTTCCGTTTCCGCTTCGCGCTTGGCGCTCAGTTCGGCCGCTTGCGTGGCTTTCGCTTGCGCTTCCTTCTCCGCGTCGAGCTTGGCCAGACGGTCTTGCTTTTCACGCAGGTCAGCTTCCTGACGGGCGATCAGCTCGGCCTGGCGGCGCGCATCTTCTTCGCGGCGCGCCACTTCGGCGGCNNCGCACTTTCTTGACGGCGACCTGGATCGTGCGCGACTTGCCAGTGGCATCGGCCTGCTTGATCTCGGTGGTTTCCTTGCGCGTCAGCGTGATTTTCTTTTTCTCGGTATCAGCCACTGCGCCATGGGTGCGGCGCAGATGATCCAAAAGCTTATCCTTATCATCTTTCGACAATGGATCTGACGTCGAACTTTTATCGACGCCGGCAGAACGCAGCTGCGTCAGCAGCAAATCTGCAGGCATCTTCAGTTCGGTGGCAAATTGGGCTACGTTGTTACTCGCCATTCAGTCCTCTTTTCTATGTGTCGCGGAGATGATAAAGATACTCAAATTAAGCCTTTGCGGATTCGGCCAGACTCCATGCCTTGGCCTGGAGGGCCTTGACACGGTCGTCATACTTCGAGTCAACCAACTTCATCTCATCGTCGGTCACATCTTTAAATTCACTCGTAATCAGTTCACGCGCACGGTCCGCGGACAAGGCCAGGATTGCGCCGAACTCGTCGTATGCCAGTGCTGCAAATGCTTCAACGGTCTTGATACCAGCCAGACCCAGCTTGCCGGCGGTGACGCGGTCCATGCCTTCCAGACCGACCAACGCCTCGTCCATGCCTTCCAGACCTTCTTCCGAAGCGATTGCCTCGGTCACCAGCGCATCGCGCGCCCGGGTCCGCAATTCATTGACGGTATCTTCGTCAAACGATTCGATTTCCAGCATCTCGGAAATAGGCACGTAAGCGATTTCTTCCAGACTGGCGAAACCTTCTTCCACCAGAATATCGGCCACTTCTTGGTCAACATCGAGCTTTTCCATGAACAGGATGCGCACGGCAGCCGTTTCCTGGGCCGACTTGTCGGCCGATTCCTCGGCCGTCATGATG
>DMYQ01000332.1:5794-7088 GCA_003482555.1 Janthinobacterium sp.
TCGGGCGCGGTGCGCGACAGGATCACTTGCGGGCCGCGCATATTGCGGTCGATGCGCAAGATGAAAGCGCGGACGCGGTCGCCGATCCGCAAATTCTCTTTCGGAATCATCTGGTCGCGCGGCAGGCGGGCTTCGATCTTGCCCGACTCGACGATCGCGTCGCCGCGTTCCATGCGCTTGATGGTGCCGGTGACGAGGGCGTCGCCACGCTCGAGGAAATCGACCAGGATCTGTTCACGCTCGGCGTCACGCACGCGCTGCAAGACGACCTGTTTGGTGTCCTGGGCGAAGCGGCGGCCGAATTCGACGGATTCGATCGGTTCTTCAATATGGTCATCGATTTCGATGTCCGGAATTTGTTCCTTGGCTTCGAAGTGCAAAATCTCTTGATCCGGCAATTGCAGGCCGGCTTCATCGGGCACGACATGCCAGCGACGGAAGGATTCAAACACACCCGAGTCGCGATCGATCGAAACGCGAATGTCGACCTCGCCCTCGTAGCGTTTTTTCGTGGCTTGCGCCAGCGCGAATTCAAGCGCTCCGAAGACGACATCCTTGTCGACATTTTTTTCACGCGCCAGCGCGTCAACCAATAATAACACTTCGCGACTCATGCTTTGCGACTCCTAAAATCCACTGTTGGCACCAAACGTGCCTTATCCACATCGGCGAGCGTAAACTCCAACATCGCCGGACCATCCTTACCTTCGAATTCCAATGCCAAATTCTCGCCCACGGGCTCTTGCAAGATGCCCTGGAACGATTTCCGGTTGTTCGTACCCGGCATGGCCACCGTCAGCTTGACAATCATCTCGCAACCGGCGAAGCGCACGAAATCTTCCAGCTTGCGCACCGGCCTGTCCAGGCCGGGGGAAGAAATTTCCAGGCGTTCGTAGGGTACGTTCTCGACCGTCAGCACATGCGACAGCTGATGACTGACCTTGGCGCAATCCTCGACCGTGATCGGGCCTTTTTCAGCGACGTCGGCGGCAAAAAAATCAATAAAGACGCGCAGCACGCCGCGCTCGGCTCGTTCAACGTCAACCAGCTCGTAGCCCAGACCAGTGACCGTCTTTTCAATTAATCCCAAACGCTGCAAAAAAATTCTCCAGATCAAACCCGTCGCGGCCAATAAGCGACCACTCAAAACGGTTCAACAAAAAAAAAATGGGCATCTGCCCATCCTTCTATAAATCCCAACCAGATGAAAGCACTCGCCGCCGAATTACCTCGCGGAGAACTTTTATTAGGCTGCAGATTATAACGCCTTATTGACCGCGCCGCAATGCCGCAC
>DMYQ01000060.1:0-8381 GCA_003482555.1 Janthinobacterium sp.
CACGGCGAAGGCGATGCCGGACGGCGGCCAGACCGGCGAGACGTTACTGTTGGCGAAGGCGAGCAGCAGCCCCAGGCGCGCCGCGCCGAAGTACAGCAAGCCGAAGACGAGCAGCGCCGCGCCGTGGCGCGCGCCGCGGTACGCGCCGCAGCGCGGGCCCGCGTCCGGGCGCCCGGCGTCCATTAAAGCGGCGTCGCGGAGACCGCGCGGTCGCGCCCGCCCGCCTTGGCCAGGTACAGGGCGCGGTCGGCGTCGGCCAGCAGGGTGTGGGCGGAATGGCCGTCGGCCGGCACGTCCGAGGCTATGCCGACGCTGATGGTGATGTGCGGCGCCACCGGCGAATGGCCGTGCGGCAGCGCCAGCGCGGCGATGTGCAGGCACAGGTGGGCGCCGTATTTGGCCGCCTCCTGCGCCGTCGTATAGGGCAGCACGACGACGAATTCCTCGCCGCCGTAGCGCGCCACGATTTCCGCCGGCCGCTGGGTGGCCGCCGCGATCGCCTCGGCCACGATGCGCAGGCAGGCATCGCCGCGCTGGTGGCCGTAGTGGTCGTTATACGCCTTGAAGCAATCGATATCGATGAAGGCCAGGCTGAGCGGCAAGGCCTGGCGCTTGTGGCGCAGGAATTCACGCTCCAGTTGCTCGTCGAAATAACGCCGGTTGAACAGGCCCGTCAAGCCGTCCTTGTTGGCCAGGCGGGTCAGCGCGGCCGTGGCCCGCTGCAGTTTCAGCTGGGTGCGCACGCGCGCCCGCACCACCGGCGCGTTCAAAGGCTTGGTGATGAAGTCGACGGCGCCGGCGTCGAGCGCGGCGATCTCGCTTTCCATGGTTGAATGGGCCGTCACGAAGATGATGGCGCAATCCTGCAATTCGCTGTCCGCCTTGAGCCGGCGGCACACCTCGTAACCATCCATCACCTGCATTTCGACGTCCAGCAAGATCAATTGCGGGCGGCGCTGGCGCGCCAGCTCGATGCCGGCGGCGCCGCTGGTGGCGAACAGCATGCTGCCCTGATCCTTGAGCATACCGCTCAACAGGCGGATCGCATCGACGCTGTCGTCGATGATCAGAATGACACTATCCTGTTCCGGCGCCAAAGACATCGCTGCGCTCTCCTAGCGTTTATATGCTGCCGACCGCGGCGCGACCGCGATCCTGTTCAGGGTATCGCGCATGTCGAAGGGCTGGACGGGCGAGCCGGCACCGCTGCAGTCGATGACAAACACGCGCAACCGTTCGAAACTGTTCATACACACCGCTCCATGCTGGCCATGCACGGACTATATCCCAGTTCCATAGCGGCCTGCAAAGTTCCTGGGGCGCATGCGACTCCGGATAGTCCGGCAATGCGGAAAATCACACGGCCGGCAGGACCGCCGGCCGCCGCAGGGGCCGCTTCCAGCACTGGGCCAGCAGCACGCCCAGCAGGGTGACGGCGCCGCCGATGGCGTCGTAAACGTGCAGGGTTTCACCGAGGAACAGCAGGGCGATGGCGACCGTGAACACGGGTAGCATATTCATCAGGGTGGTGGCGCGGCTGGCGCCCAGGCGGGCCAGGCCGCGCATCCACAGATAGGGCGCCAGCATCGAGGCCGGCAAGCCGGCGAACAGCACCAGCGGCACGCCGGCCGGCGTGAGCGGCGGCGCCGAATGGCTCAGGTAGTACAGCAGTAGCACCGGCAGCGCGCACCAGATCTGCAGCAGCAGCGAATGCCAGTTGGAAAGCGGAATTTTCCAGCGCTTGATGAGCACCCCATACGTCGCGTAAGACAGGCAGGCCAGCAGCATCAAGCCGTCGCCGGCGACGACGCCGTGGCGCAGCAGGCTGGCCGGATCGCCGTGACTGAGCAGGTAAGCCAGGCCGGCCAGCGACAGCAAGCCGCCGCCGACGCCGCCGGCGGTGGCCGCCTCGCCCAGCAGCAGCACGCTCAAGCCCAGCGCCAGCAGCGGCATCATCGACACCAGGATGCCCATATTGGTGGCGCTGGTCGTTTGCGCGGCCAGATAGCCGAGGCACTGGTAGACCACCATGCCCAGCAGGCCGAGCACGAACAGCTTGGGCAGGTACGGGCGCACCTGGGCCCGCAGGCGCCAGACCGGGCGGCCGAAGACCAGCGCCAGCAAGACGCCGGCCAGCAGCCAACGGTAAAAGGAAATCGCGGCCGGATCGATGACGCCGACGGCCAGCTTGCTGACCACCGTGTTGGCGGCCCAGATCAGCACCGCGATCAGGGGAGGGAAATAGTGGCGCAATTGCATGGCATGGCCTCGCATGATTCGATAGCGGCGATTTTCTCACGCCGCGACTGCCCTGTCCTGGCGCGATCCAGCCTGGCCATACGGCGCGTCCGACAGTTCTATGCCTTCCCCAGCGCATACTTGCGGCAATGCTGGAGATAGCCGGCCTCGTGCGCGGCCACCAGTTGCACCACGCTTTCCCACAACCAGGTCGGCGCCGCCAGCGTCTTGCTGCGGTCCAGGTGCAAATCGACGCGCCAGCGTTCGCGCGTGGCCTCGTCCATCTGGCGCGCGTGGGCGCGCCCGACCACGTAGGCCAGGTAGCGCGCCGCCGTGGTGGCCTCGTCCAGGCTGAGCTGGTCGATTTCCAGCTTCAAATCCTGCGGCAGCAATTCGCGCAAGAACACGCCGCGCTCGAGGAAGCGCTGCGCCACCATGCGCTGGCCCAGGGCCGGCGACAGGTGGCGCGCCCCTTCCAGCACGCGCTGGGCGTTGTCGCGCGGCATGCTGACGTGGTTGTAGCGCGGCGCGGCCGCCTTCACCGCCTGCTTGATGTCGACCAGGCAGTAGTCGCCGTCGCCCTTCTCACCCACGCCCAGCAGCACGGCATAGCGCAGCAGGCCCAGCGAGCTGCAACCTTTGACCCAGTAAGCCGCGTCCAGCACTTGCACGCGGGCGGCGTCGCTGCGCGACTTGAGCGTGGTCACCAGCTTGAGCACGGCGGGGTCGGCGAACAACTCCGCGATCCCGTGCTTTTCCTCGTGCGACAGGGGCCAGAAACTTTTCCCGAGCGGAATCGTGGGGCGCGCATCGCTCAGGCGTTCGCGCGCCAATTGTTTCCAGGAGCGTTCGACGGCCTTGCGCATCACCCAGCGCACCGCTTCCGGGCGCTCGATGCTGCGCTCGCCCTTGATGTCGAGAAAAGCCTTTTCATAGCCTTGCATCATGTTTTCCAACATGCGCGCCGTCACCACGCCGGGCAGGTTGGAGCCGCGCGCGGCCATCGCCAGCGACAGGGCCAGGCGCACCAGGTCGTGCGCCGGGTTGCCGATCAGGGTTTGGTCGAGGTCGCGGATTTCCAGGCCGACATTGCCATCGGCGTCACCCAGCGGGCCCAGATTGCCGATATGGCAATCGCCGCAAATCCACACGGCCGGGCCGACGGGCAGCGCGTGGCCGCGCTGGCTGTGCAGCCATTCGTAAAACTGTACCGTATTGCCGCGCACATAAGCGTGCGGGGAACGGGCCATCTTCTTGTTGCGCCGGGCTTGCAGGGGCTCGGATCGGGCGTCGGGGCTAGGCAGTGACATCGGGTGCAATCGCGGTGGTGGCGCGCGCGCCGGCCGGCGGGCACGCGAAAAGTTATTTTTCTAATATTTTTCAGCCAATATTACACCGCAGATACATCGTCCTGACAAGAGCGATTCTCCAGACGCCGCTGCCCTGCCGCGCGCCGCGGCGGCGCGGCGGATCGCGCGCGGATCGGGGGACGGATACTTTTTGTAACGAAACTTACCGCTCGGGTGTCATCAGTTCCGGGCCGGGCCGCGCTTCCTTCCCAAGACCTGTATGTCGAATCTTCATTCACTTTACAAGGAATATGCTCATGAAAACCACTTCCCTGCTGTTGGCCGCCCTGCTCACCGCCTTTGCCGGCGCCGCCATCGCGCAAACCAATCCGCTCGCCCAGGTTGGACAAGACAATGCGCAGATCCGCTCCAGCAGCCACGAAATCCACGCCGACAACCGGGCCATCGGGCACGACAACGGCGTCATCGCCCGCGACAAGGTCGCCATCGGCCAGGAAAAGCAAGCCATCCACGCCGACCGGGTCGAACGCAATGCCGACCAGCGCGCCGAAAACGCCGCCCTGCGCAGGGGCGACATGGCTGGCGCCCAACAAGCGAACCAGGCCCGCGCCCAGGAACAGCAGGCCATCCACGGGGAAAAGCGCGTCGTGCACCAGGAGCGCCGGCAAATCGCCCAGCGCCGCGCCGCGCGCACGCAAGTGAAACTGGCGCGCGCCGACGAACGCCACGAGCGCCATGCCGAAGTGCTGCGGCGCAACCGCGACGCCACCCACATCCGCTGACATTGGAGATCGCCCGGCCGGGAACTTGACAGGCGCAAATAGAATCGCTATTCTATTTGCATGGTCAGACTCGCAAAATTCAACGCCGACAACTTCATCGACAGCGCCATCGATGTCGCCGCCCAGTGCGGCATCGATGCCGTATCGATGGCCGCCATCGCGGTCAAGGCCGGCGCCCCCATCGGTTCCGTGTATCACCGCTTCGATTCGCGCGGCAGCATCCTGGCGCGCGCCTGGCTGCGCGTGAAAGCCGACTTCCGCGGCGACGTGGCCGCTCCCTGGCAAGACGGCGACAGCTGGGCCGGCGTGGCCGCCCTGCTGCGCTGGTGCCGGGAAAAGCCCGTGTACGCCAAATTCCTGCTGCAATGCGAGCACTGCCCCGTCTTCGACGCCACCTTGAGCGACGAGTTGCGGGCCGCGCTGGAAGCGGAACAAGCCGCCCTCGACGCCTGCTTCGCCCGCTGCGCCCTGGCCATGCGCGCACGGACCGGCAGCGCCGACGTCGAGACGATGTTGCGCTTCATCCTCATCGATGGCCCCGTCGCCATCGTGAAACCCTATTTGACCCACAACCAGCCCATTCCCGCCGAGGTCGACGCCATCTTGCGCGCCAGCCACGACGCCGTGTGCGGCTGGGCCACCTTACCGGACTGACATGCGCTACTCGACCCAAACCGACCACGGCAAACCGATTCCCCTGCACGACGAGGCGGGCTTTGCCGCCATGCGCGCGGCCGGGCGCATCGCCGCCGACACCCTCGACTTCATCGCGCCCCACGTCAAGGCCGGCGTTTCCACGGCCGCCCTCGACCAGATGTGCGAAGACTATATGCGCGCCGCCGGCAGCATCCCGGCCACCATCGATTATCACGGCTACAAGCACGCCAGTTGCATCTCGGTCAACCACGTGGTGACGCACGGCATCCCCTCGCCCACCAAGATCTTGCGCGAGGGCGACATCGTCAACATCGACGTCACGCCCAAGTTCCAGGGCTGGCACGGCGACACCAGCCGCACCTATGAAGTGGGTGGCGTTTCCATCCTGGCCGCGCGCCTGGTCAAGACGGCGTATGAAGCGATGATGGCCGGCATCCACATGGTGCGCCCCGGCGCCACCCTGGGCGACGTCGGCGCCGCCATCGAAGCGCTGGCGCGGGCGCAGGGCTTTTCCTCGGTGCGCGACTTTTGCGGCCACGGCGTCGGCCAGGTCTTCCACGACGCGCCCCAGGTGCTGCATTACGGCCGCGCCGGCACCGGCGTGGTGCTGGAGCCGGGCATGATCTTCACCATCGAACCGATGCTCAACGCCGGCAGTTACCAGGTCAAGGTGCTGCCCGACAAATGGACCACCGTCACCAAGGACCGTTCGCTGTCGGCCCAGTTCGAGCACACCCTGGCCGTCACCGAGACCGGCTTTGAAATCTTCACCCTGTCGGCGCTGGCGCCGTCCTGAACCGCCCAGGCATTCCACGAGCCGCTGGCCAATAGGATGGCGCATGCCATCCCGGTCTTGCCGGCGCCGGCGGGCGGGAGCGAAAACCCGCATGTCGACGGCGGCAATATCGTCGCCCCCTTCGGCCGCCCGGCGCCCGGCGGTATCGACCCCGTCCAGCTCGCGTTCGGCGCGCAATGGCGCGGAGCTGGCCGCTGCGGTGATGATATGTCATCATGAACAAAATGATATTCATCCAAATTGCCCCGCCAGGAGAGTCAGCATGACGTTTCAAGAATCCATCAAAGTGTGCTTCACCAAATACGCCGACTTCGACGGTTGCGCGACGCGCTCCGAATACTGGTGGTTTTTCCGTTCATCCTCCTGGCCAGTGCCGCGCTATCGATGGTGAGCCCTATTCTGAGCGGCCTGTTCAGCCTTGCCACCATCCTGCCCTCGATCGCCGCCGCGACCCGCCGACTGCACGATACCGGCCGCAGCGGATGGTGGCAATTGCTCTGGCTCTTGCCGCTGATCGGCATGATCATTTTGATTATCTTCCTGGCTCAGGAAGGCAAGACGAGCGCCAACACCGTCGTGGCCTGATCCTGGGGGCGGAGCGCGATCCGCTCCCGCACCTACCATCGAGGAAACACCATGCCCCACCTTTTTTCCTATGGCACGTTGCAACAGGAAGACGTGCAACTATCCACCTTCGGCAGGAAGCTGGCCGGCCGCGCCGATGACATCGTCGGCTTCGCCCTGTCCCAGGTCGAGATAAGCGACCCGCAAGTGGTGGCCACCAGCGGCAAGACGCACCATCCCATCGTCAAATTCACGGGCGCGGAAGGCGACCGGGTGGCCGGCAGCGTGTTCGACATCAGCGATGCCGAGCTTGCCAGCGCCGACCGCTACGAAGTGGCCGACTACCGGCGCATCGCCGTGACGCTGGCCTCCGGCCTGGACGCCTGGGTGTACGTCGACGCGCGCTTCGCGCCGCCGTGACGCCGCGCGCGCCACGCCAACCAAATTCACCAACGCCCGCCCGCCGGGCATCGTTCGGGCCAAGCCGATATACGGTCCGGAAAGAGCGCTCACCGCGCTGACATAGCTGCGCCATACCTGAGCCATACCTGAGCCATAACCGAAGTCGGCTACCTGCCGCGCGGCCCGCGAGCAAGCCGCTTCAATCGTTGCTTGTCGTCTATACTCTGCGCTTGGCTGCGCCCCCGCATCCGCCCGACGCCGCGCATGCAAGCAGCCCCCGCCCTCACACGAAAACACCATGCCCCTGCCCTCCCGCCCCGGCGCGCCGCTCGCGCGCGCACTGAAAAGCCTGGCCGCCAGCCTGCGCAAAGATACCCTGCTGCTGATCCTGCTGGCCGCCCTGGCGCTGTTCAGCGCGCTCGACCCGGGCCGCATCGCCGCTTACCCCGGCCTGGTCGACTGGCCCACCATCGCCGCCCTGACCGGCTTGCTGGTGCTGACCCAGGGCCTGGAAGTGAGCGGCGCGCTGCACCGGCTGGGCGCCTGGCTGATCGGCTTCATGGCCACCGAAAGGGCCACCGCGCAATGCCTGGTGCTGGCCGCCGCCCTGCTGTCGACCGTGCTCACCAACGACGTCGCCCTCTTCGTCGTGGTGCCCCTGACCCTGGGCGTTTGCCGCATCACGGGCATGCCGGCCACCAAGCTGATCGTCTTCGAAGCCTTGGCCGTGAACGCCGGCTCGGCCCTGACGCCGATCGGCAATCCGCAAAACCTGTTCCTGTGGCAATTGTCGGGCGTCTCCTTCAGCCAATTCGTGCTGCACATGTTGCCGCTCGTGCTGTCGCTGATGGCGCTGCTGATCGGCCTGACCGCCTGCGTCTTCCGCGGTCGCTCGGCGCTGCCCCACAGCGCCGACCTGGCGCCGCCGCTCGACCGCACCCTGCTCACCGTGTCGCTGCTGCTCTACCTGCCCTTCCTGGTCGCCACCGATCTGCACCAGGCCGGCTGGGCCGTGGCCGCCGTGCTGACCCTGTTCCTGCTGCTGCGCCCGCGCATGCTGCTGCGGGTGGACTGGCTCTTGCTGCTGGTATTCATCCTGATGTTCATCGACCTGCGCCTGTTCGCCGGCCGCGACGACGTGCACCGCGCCATGGCCGCCCTCGGCCTGGCGCTACCGACCCACCTGTACTTCACCGGCATCGCCGCCTCCCAGCTGGTCAGCAACGTGCCGGCGGCCATCGCGCTGGCCGAATACTCGCGCGACTGGCGCGTGCTGGCCTACGCCGTCAACGTGGGCGGCTTCGGCCTGATGCTCGGTTCCATGGCCAACCTGATCGCCCTGCGCATGACGCAAGACCGCAAGGCCTGGATCAGTTTTCACCGTTACGCCCTGCCCTTTTTGGTGGCGGCGACGGCCCTCGGCTACACCCTGCTGTTCCTGTCCTAGCCGCGCGCGGACGGGACACGAGTCCGGATTCGATTGAAATAAACGGGCGACACGGCCGACGCTGCACTATGATGGATTAAGAGCAATGCGTTTTTTCCCCGCTTTTTTCCCGCTTCTTTCCAGATCGGACGGGTTTCGCCATGAACATGATTTCCACCTCCATCTTCCCCGCCGGCGTCGCCGGC
>DMYQ01000060.1:8526-9291 GCA_003482555.1 Janthinobacterium sp.
TCCACGGTCGAACTGTCCGGCTTGGCGCAATTCATGGCGTCCCTGTCCCGGGCGCAGAAAAAACTGATTGAAATGCAGTCAAGCTCGAGCGGTAGCCCGCAAGACCCGAATCCCAATTTCGGCACGCTCAACAACACGACGCAAACCGTGATCGACGCCTTCAACGCACTGCAAACGGCGGCGCTCGGCAAGGCCGGGCAATCGTCGGACGCGGCGGCCGGCGCGGCGCTGGCCAAGCAGTTCGCCGCCGCCTTGCAGCAACAGGCGGCGGACAATAGCGCGGCCACCGGCCTCGGCACCCTGAGCCAGATCGGCATCGGCTTCCCGGCCGCGCCCGCGGCGAACGCGCCCGCGCCCCTGAGCGTCGACGCGGCGGCCCTGCGGAGCGCCTTCAACACCAACCCGGCCGCCACCCTGGCCCTGGTGACGCAAGCGGCCGACACGCTCGGGACGCTGGGTACGGGACTGGCGCAACAGATCGGGGCGGCCGCGGCCGCGGCGGCCCCGCCCGATGTCAACGGGGCGGCCCCCGGCGTCGGCGCCAGCGCCGTTCCCCTCGAAGCGGCCGTGCCGCAAAGCACCCTGACCGACATGGCCCTCAGCGACTTGCTCGCCGAAAACCTGAGCCAGGCACAAACAGCCGCGCCGGCGGCCCAGCCGAGCCCCGTCCCGGCGCCGGCCATCGCCGTCGTGACTGGCGCCGCGCAGGCTGCCGCCACACAAACGACACAAGCGGAACAAGCGACGCAAGCAAAACAAGCGACA
>DMYQ01000060.1:9444-12858 GCA_003482555.1 Janthinobacterium sp.
ACACAAGCGGCGGCGGCCAACCCGGCCGCCAACGGCGCCACGGCGCCCGCTCAGACCAGTGCCGCGCCGCCGGCGGCGCCGGCCGCCACACCCGTCGTTGCCGAGAGCGCCCCCGGCGACACGCAAAACATTCCCGACAAGGTAGCCGGCGCCAGCGTTACCCCGGCCGGCAACGGCTTGCCGCCGACCGCCGTGCCGACCGCCCTGCCCGTCGCCACCGAACACAGCGCCGCCCCGCTGGCGCAAGACCCCGCCGTGGCCGCCGCGATCGCCGCCTATCACTTGAACGACAGCCCCTTCACGGCCGTGACGAACGGCAAGCAGGAGCGCGCCTCCGACGTCAAGACCAAAGCCGTCCCGGTCGTCGAAGCCTTGAAGCGGGTGCTGCCGATCGAAAAAATCGCTTGAACCGGGCGCGCGGCCGCCATCGGCCCGCGCCCTGTGGCTTTTTTGGCGCAAGCCCGTTCGCCCCGTTGGGCTTGCGGGAAGTCAACTATAATGTTGGCATGTTTCGAGTTCACCATTTCCGCGGAAAAATGACAGCATGGATCGCGTTATTCGCCGTCCTGTGCCAGGCATTGCTGCCGGCCTTGGCCGAAGCCCACGACACCCAGTCGCCGACGCCGTGGGCGCAAGTGTGCGGTGTCGGCGACATCACCGCGCGCGCGCGCGACGACGGTTTTCCCGCCCCGGTCAAGAAGGCGCATGCCGAACATTGCTCCCTGTGCGTGAGCGCACTGGCCCTGACCGGCGCCACCGCGCCCGCCGTCTTAATCGGCAAGCAACATACGCTGATCGAACCCGCGCCAGCCCCGGCCCGCGTCAAGTCGCACGAATTCACCTCCATCCAGCCGCGCGGCCCGCCCGCCATCGCCTGATAGCGCCCCCTTTTCGACCGCGACGGCTTGCGCACCACCGCGCGCCGGCGGCCGCTCCGTACTTCAAGCCTTGCGTTGCCCCGTTGACGGCAATGCTCGCGCACCAATATCTGGAATAATGATCATGATTTCGCTCCATCCACGCTTCGCCCCCACTCTTCTGGCCGCCGCCCTGGCCCTGACTTCTTCGTCCGTGTTCGCCTGCGCCAGTTGCGGCTGCACTCTCAGCCCGGACTGGGAAAACCTGAGCTTTTCCAGCACTTCCGGACTCAAACTCGATCTGCGCTACGATTATCTGAACCAGGATCAGTTGCGCAGCGGCAGCGGGAAGATTTCGGCGCCGGCGGCAAGCCGTCTGAGCAGCAACGGCGATGCGCAAGAAGTGGAGAAATTCACCAAGAATCATTACGTCACCGTGGGACTCGACTACGCCATCAACGCGGACTGGGGCGTCAACGTCCAACTGCCTTACATCGGGCGCAGCCACAGCACCCTGGGCACGGCGTCGGACGGCGTCACCCCCGGGGACGACGGCGGCCAGTACGATTCAAAAACCTCGAACCTGGGCGACGTCAAGGTGATGGGCCGCTATCAGGGCTTCAGCCCGCAGCATAATTTCGGCATCTTGTTCGGCGTCAAACTACCGACCGGCAGCCACACCCGGACCGGCACCTCGACCGATCCGGGCAGCCCCGGCCCGGCCGTCATCGACCGCGGCTTGCAACCGGGCACGGGCACGACCGACGCCATCATCGGCCTCTACTACGCCGATGTCTTGAACAAGGATTGGGATTATTTCGCGCAAGGCTTGCTGCAAAAAGCCATAGCCGCGAAAGACGGGTTTCGGCCCGGCACGGGAAGCAATCTGAACCTGGGCACCCGGTATATGGGATTTTCCGGTTTCACGCCGCAAATCCAGCTCAACCTGCGCCATGTGCGGCGCGACAGCGGCGCCAACGCGGACACGGTCAGCACCGGCGGCACCCTGGTCTACCTGAGCCCGGGCATCGTCGTGCCGGTCAGCAAGCAGGCCTCGCTGTACGCCTTCGTGCAATTGCCCGTCTATCAAAACGTGAATGGCGTACAACTGGCGCCCCGCTACACGGCTTCGCTGGGCGCGCGCTTCGCGTTTTAAGCCTTTTTAGTTGGCCGCCTGGAGCAGCGGCGTGACGATTTTTTCCAGCAGGGGCAAGTCGACTTTCGGCTCGCCCACGCTGCCGTCCTTGCGCAGCACGCCTTGCCGGTCGATCACGAAGGTCATCGGCATGCGCCAGATGCGGCCGTAAGCCTTGAAGTCGGCGTCGCGCTGCAAGGCGGCCGGAAAGCCGTAGGCGCGCATGAGTTCGCGCACGGTGGCGTCGTCGGCGGGCTCGTCCATGCTGATGGCCAGCACGCGCAAGCCTTCGGCCTTATGCAACTGATAATAGCTTTCGAGGGCGGGCATTTCCTGGCGGCAGGGAGCGCACCACGAAGCCCAGAAATTGACGATCACCACCCGCCCCATTTCCCCGCTCAGCTTGAAGCTCTTGCCGTCCAGCGTCTTCGCCTCGACGGCCGGGGCCGGCGCGCCCTCCTTGAAGGCCCAGGCCGATTGCAAGAGGCAGCACAGCAGCGCGCCAAGAAAAAACCGTCGTTGCCCGCGTGTGCCGCTATTCATGGTGTATATCGTTTCAAATGAGGTGGGTATTTTAACGCGGCGGCATCATTGCGGCTGCTTCATCACCATCCTGGCGTGCATGGCCGGCGTCATCTCGATGTGCCGTTCGGCGTCGATCAGCATGACTTGATCCAGGCCCAGGCGGCGCGCCATGCTCTTCCAGTGGCGCGGGCCGGCGATGAAGAGCGGCTTGGAATTGCCGTCCGAACGCGTGCCGGGATCGTTGCCGCCGGAGGCGATGATGGTCACCGAGGCCACCAGGTCGGTGCTCAGGCCGCTGCGCGGATCGATGATGTGCGGATGGCGCTTGCCGCCGTTCATGAAGTAGCGCTGATCGTCGCCGCTGGTGCCGATCGCCTCGTTGTCGTGCAAGTCCAGCTGGGCCACGGTGCCGGCGCCGCGCGGGTCGCGCACGCCGACCTTCCACGGCCGCGCGCCCGGCTGGCCGATGGCCAGCACGTTGCCGCCGATATTGATCAGGGCCGCCTTCACGTGTTGCGCGCGCAGGATGGCGGCGGCGCGGTCGAGCGCGTAGCCTTTGGCGTAACCGCCCAGGTCCAGCATGACGGCGCTGTTGCGGCTGGAAATGCGGGTGCCGTCGTAGCGCAGGTCGCTCATGCGCGGCCTGGCGTCGACCCAGTGCTTGATGTCGGCCGGCGCCGGCGCGTGCACGCCGATGTCGCCGCTCTGGAATCCCCACAGGCGGATCAGGTGGCCGATGGCCGGATTGAATAAATTGTCGGAACGCCGGGCCAGCTCGGCCGCCGATTGCAGCAGATCGACCATTTCGGCGTCGGCCTGGTAGGGCTGGCCGCGCGCGATGCTGTCATTGAGTTCGGTCAGCGCGCTCGGCTGCCAGGCGTGGAATTTGCGGTGCAG
>DMYQ01000212.1 GCA_003482555.1 Janthinobacterium sp.
AATGAATGAATGCTATAGGAAATTTGATCCAAAGAACCAAACACCAGCTTCTGTCCCGGCACATCACCGTCGACAGCCGTGCCAAATAATGGATGCTCAGCGAAAAAATCCTTGTCAATGAATTCCCGCTCTTTTTCGACCTTTCCAAGTTGCCCAGCAACGCGTTGCGTTAATTCTCCGGCTTCGCCGGGAAGGTACGCTATATCAAAACCTACATCCGTTGGTCCATACACTACGGCGGCGGACTCCGGAACCTCCACGACGAAGCGCCCGAAGCATACGGTCTTGGTTTTTTCGAACAATGGAAGCAAACGGGGCGATAGAACGGTCATGTTGGGTCTCTTCAATGATTCGGGGGGCCGGCCGCAGGCGCTCAGGCACAATGTGGTTGTAAATAAAAGGGCAGCCAATGCGGTGGGTTGCCATGAATGGCAGAAACGCCTCATCATTTGGTCCAGGTCATGGTTTGTGCGATGCGTACCAAGCTGTAGAGTGTGGAGTGCAGCGCTCCTTCGTCTTGGTAGCTATTCTGGTGCTCGTATCCGGTCTGGCGGAACACCCCTTTGAACTTTCCGCTCCTCAGTTGGTGTTCGGCTGAGTGCAGCGGCACCGTCTGGTCGCCGGGATCGCCTGCGGGGCGCATGTTGACGCCGACGCCGGGGATGGTTCCTTCGCCGGTATTGGTGAATGCACCCGCCGCTTGCATTATCAATTTTCCTTGCTCGTTATCGCTGGCGAACGTTAACACTTCGACGTCCGCAACTGCGCCAATGGAGAAACCCGAAGCCTTAGGATGAGCTGCGATGTCCCACACAACACGATTCCAGGCCGCGTGTTTTGGATCCGCACCATAGTGTGCAAAGCTTTGGTCGTGGTAAGTGTCTGCGATGGCGTTATGGAATTTTTTGGCTTTGTCCAAGAGAATACTGGTACGATTAAAACATGCTTCTGGTTGATCGGCTGGATTGATCCACTCCTCACGCAACAGGCCATACCATTTCCCGCGCAGTTTATAAATTTCTTCATAGGGGTCCCCCTTCTGCGGCAAACTCTTGAGCGTCTTACCATACGATTCAACTTGTAGCCAGCCGTTGCCATAGGCTTGGCTGGGCAACAGTTCCAATCCACCCTGCGCATTGCCGAGCACCGCCGTCACCTCTGAGCCGAAGTTACCCAACACTTTTGCGGTAATGCTCGCTATCGGAGACAGGCTGTTAAGCCCCGGATCCTCAAACCCGCAGCGCATGCGCTTGTAAGCGGCACCGGCACCGATGGCCGGCATGACGCCATGCACGATGCCCAGTACTTTGTCGCGCATGTTCCCCATCTCCGGATGGATGAGCGCCCGGGCGACCAAGCCACCCATCGAATGCGTGACCACAATGACTTTTTCACATTGGAATCCTTGCTCCCGATAGAGCGCCATCAACGCGGTAATGCGTTTGGCCACACGAGAGGCTGAGTACTGGTTCGATTGCAACCAGTTGTATCCCATCGCATGCACCGGAAACCAGCAATCTTCGACGGCTTGCTTGAGCGTGTCTTCCTTCAGCGGTTGAAGCGGTGGCTGGGGATGCGCTTGCCACTGGGCGGGTTGCACGTCGATGATCTGCTTCCACCACCCATCCATCTGTCCAATATGGAACGCCGTATTGAGGTGCAGTTCACACATCTCCAGCACTTTGCGGTAGCTGCCAAAAAACACTTCCCCCCAACCGCGCTCGCGGGCTTTTTGCTCCTTCATTTTGCGCGGCTTGGCCGTCGCCGGGTCATCCATCAACAAAGGTGTGTCGATGTCGACGTCGACCCTGTACTTGAAGTTAACTCCGGCGTTGTTGTGGCGCTGGTCGGACGTTTCTTTTGCATCGCCCGTAGGATTGTGCGCGGGGTCGTACTCGTCGACTTCAGTTGCAAGCGGATCGAGCTGGTTTTGCCGCAAGGCGCTGCTTCCCTTCATCAGCTTCATCGACTCGGTCGTGTTCTCCGGACGCCATGCGATATTGTTATTTTTTTTCAGTTGCGCTTGCCTTTCCGACTTCGCCGTCAAGCGCAGATTTGAGCCCATAATCCCCGGCAAGAAAATAATGGGCAGCACGCGCCGGGGTGGAATGCTTATCATTTGCGGAATAAGGTCTTGCGTCGGCGTGACGAAACCATATGCCTGACGGCCACTCAGCATATCGGGGCGCGTCGGGAGTTGATAGCCTGGAAGGCGAAAATCATTTGCCATATGTGGTTTCCGTATCTATTTGATAATGTGGTTAATCGTAGAGCGCCTGCAGCGTGTAACGGCCGAAGGCGATCTTTGATTTGAGTACTTGCGTCATGCCGTTCGCGTCGCTCGTGCCTTCGATGACCTGGCCGTCTTCCATCGTCACGCGGTAGCGCTGGTTCGTCAGCGGCGCGCCGGTGTTGAGGTCGGTTATGCGCACCCGCTGGTCGTGCGCGGCCTCGCTCTTGGGCAGCTTCAGCACCCCGGGATCGCCCGCCCCCGGCCCCGTGTATCCGAAGGTGGCCGCCTTGACCGCGTACGCCCCCGTGCATTGATAGGTGATCCGTCCACCGCCGTAGGCCGCCTGCGCGCCGTCGGAAATGATGGTCACCTTGGGCGCCTGCAGTACGATCTCCTCCGACGCGGACAGGACGATGCGCTTGGCCGAGGTCAGTTCTATGCTGTCCTTGTGGGTCTGGATTTCGATTTTCCCCGAGGCGGCGATGAGCTTCATGCCCAATTTGTGGGCGAACAGGCTGATGCTCTCCGTGGCGCGCACCAGCAGCTTGCGCCCCGACGACAGTTGGGTGTTGCCCACGCTGACGATGTCGACATGGCTTTGCGCGCCCAGCGCGATGTTGTCCCCGCTGGACAGGATCATGCCGGCGGGCGCATCGACGCCGACGATGGCCGCGCCGCCGCCCGCGCTGGCCGCCCCGCGTTCGACATTGCTGCCGTTTTCCCATTGCGCCACATGCTTGACCAGTTGCGACAGGGCCTTGTTGTCCGTCTCGTCGGCGCCATGCGTGTCCGCCAGTTGCGCCAGGTGCTGCTGGATGTTGTTGATGACCTCGGCCAGGCCCGTGAGTCCGGTGCGCTCCAGCTGCCTGCCGCAGGCGCGCAACCGGGCGTCGGCGCTGATGTAGACGCCTTTGCCGCCGCGTATCGCCACCGCTTCATCGCTGCGCAACTCCGCCCCCTCGCCGCGCGCCTCGGCCCGGCCGCCGCTGCGCGGGTGGGTCAGGTATCCCAGGTTCAGCTGGCTGGCCGCGTGGTCGCTGGCCAGTTGCGCGCTGATCTGCGCGGGCGTGTCGTCCAGGCGCAGCTGGTTCGCGCGCGTGCCGCGGATCTCCTGGCTGACGATGCCCGACAGATAGCGGTCGCCCGGCA
>DMYQ01000211.1 GCA_003482555.1 Janthinobacterium sp.
GCGAGATGGCGACCATGGAGCTGTGCTCCGCAGCGGCCATCCGCTGGTGTTGCGTGCCTCGCTCCCGTCGCATCTTTAGCCGATTTTCCGTCGTACGATTTCGGCGAGGCCGGGCCGACTTTTCCACATTAGCGTCGTAGAATTTTCCCGGTTCAGCCGCGCTTGGATCGTACTCCGGGCCAAATTGCGGTCATAGCCCTGGTTGTAAAAAAAGGGAATCGAACGATTCCCGGAATACGACCATTTCGGCGAGATGGTGGCCATGGAGCTGTGCTGTGTTGTGTTGCGTGCCTCGCTCCCGTCGCATCTTTAGCCGATTTTCCGTCGTACGATTTCGGCGAGGCCGGGGCAACTTTTCCATATTGGCGTCGTAGAATTTTCCCGGTTCAACCGCGCTTGGATCGTACGCCCGGCCAAATTGCGGTTATATGTGGCGATTCGTGCGATTATGTACCAAGATGCGTAGTGTTGAACGCCGCCTGCGCCGACTCCGTTTTTAGCCGACATCCACCCCGGCGCGCTGTAACAGCAGATGATTGCGTTTTGAGAGGTGCACCACTTGCAAGTGTATTCCCGCCTTCTCGTAACGCTCGTATAAGCTCTCCATCGCGGCAATTGCCGAGTGGTCGGCCATGTGCAGGTGGAGACAATCGAAGACCACGCGCTTCGGGTCTGTCGATGGCATGAATAAATCCAGAAAGTGGGCGGTCGATGCAAAGAATAGTGTGCCATGGGGACGATAGGTTCTCACGCCAGCTTCGC
Source organism: Janthinobacterium sp. (assembly GCA_003482555.1). Taxonomy (GTDB): domain Bacteria; phylum Pseudomonadota; class Gammaproteobacteria; order Burkholderiales; family Burkholderiaceae_D; genus Janthinobacterium. The sequence goes on from DMYQ01000211.1 coordinate 763, forward strand.
TGTCGTCGATGTCGGCGCGTACGTCAAGCGCGTGCTGCCAGGCGAAGGTGAGCGCGGCAATCACAATGCCGCACAGCACGGCCGTCGCCAAATCGGTGAATACCGTTATGACCGTTACCGCGACTATCACGAGCGCGTCCTGCCGCGGCACCTTGCCGAGCACGCGTAGCGAGCCCCAGGCAAACGTTTCGTGCGCAACGACGAACATGACGCCCACCAGGGCCGCGAGCGGGATTTGTGCAATCAGCGGCGACAGGAACAGGATGAACAACAAGATCATGATGCCGCTGGTCGCGCCGGACAAGCGTGAACGGCCACCGGAGCTTAAATTGATCATGGTCTGACCAATCATGGCGCAGCCGCCCATGCCGCCGAACAGGCCGCAAACCACGTTGGCGGCGCCAAGGGCGATGCACTCACGATTCGGTTTTCCACGCGTTTCGGTAATCTCATCGGTGAGATTGAACGTCAGCAACGTTTCAAGCAGGCCAACCACGGCCATCAAGGAAGCGTAAGGCAAGATGATATGCAGCGTTGCCACATTCAACGGCACTGCCGGAAAATGAAAGGCCGGCAAGCCGCCTGCCATGTGGGCCAAATCGCCCAGGGTCCGGGTCGGCAAGTGCAGGGCGTAACTGAGTAGGCCGACGCCGAGGATCGCGACCAAGGCTGGCGGCACGGCCTTGGTGAAACGTGGCAACACATACACGATGGCCATGGTCAACGCGACCAAGCCGCACATCACCAGCAAAGGCGTTCCCTGCAACCATTGCTCACCTTGCGGCGTCGCGCGCCGAAAGTGCGCGAGTTGCGCCATCGCGATGATGATGGCCAAGCCGTTGACAAAGCCCAGCATCACCGGATGCGGGACCATGCGAATCAACTTGCCCAGGCGAAGTAGACCGAACAGTGCCATCAAGATGCCGCTGAGGACAACCGTGGCCAGCAGATACTGCGCGCCGTGCCGTGCGACGAGTGCGACGATTACCACCGCCATCGAACCGGCGGCCCCGGAAATCATGCCGGGGCGACCGCCGAATATGGCGGTCATCGCACAAATGATGAATGCGCCATAAAGCCCCATGAGCGGGTTGACCTGGGCAAGCAGAGCAAAGGCGATGCACTCGGGCACCAGCGCGAATGACGATGTCAGGCCGGCGAGGACGTTTTTTTGTATGTTCGAGAACCATTCTTCTCGAAAGGTATTATTTTTCATGGAGTTAGATCCGAAGGCGGAAACGCACGTGGCCCTTGGCCATGCACAGTAATGTATTGACCGTACGCTCTTGAGCAAAGATCCGCCTTGCATGGCGTGACATGCCCACAAGGACGAGGCCGGCAGGCGCCATCACAAACAGTCAACAGTGAAATGTTTGCGCGATCTAAGGCGAGCACGCGCACCCATGTCCAAGAACTTCCGGGTGGGAACGGTTTCGAGCTTCCTTGACGGTGACATGGGTATAAAAAAATAATGCTGCAAAATTCAACAACTCAAGCTGCCTTGCTGATCTTGTTGTCATTATACAAGATTCGATCCATCCTCCGCTGTCCGGCGGTTGCCTGATTCGGCATGGCTTTCAATGTGCGCTGGCGCACAGATTAGTTGCCTTGCGGATTGTAAAGTGTCGTGACAGTGCGATACAGGCTGGCAGATTTTCCCGTACATCCGTACCAACATCAAAGAGGTAAACGCAATGAATGCACAATTCTCCCGAATCGCCTTATTCGCCAGCTCCGCCATCGCGGCGGCCACCCTTGCCGCCTGCGGTGGAGGTGGTGGCGCATCGACCCCGGCTCCGGCCTCGACCATGGGAACCTTGGGAGTATCGATGACCGACGCGCCTGGCCTGCGGCTTCGACGCGGTCAACGTCACCGTCAACAAGGTGCGGGTGAACCAGAGCGCTTCGGCCAGCGACACCGATGCCGGCTGGACCGACATCACGCTCAGCCCCGCCAAGAAGATCAATCTGCTGAACCTGAGCAACGGCGTGTTGGAGGCGCTTGGCGATACCCCGCTGACGCAGGGCCATTATTCACAGTTGCGCCTGGTGCTCGACGCCAACGGCGGCGCCGGCCTGGCCAATTCGGTGATCGCGACCGGCTCGACCACCGAGGCGAGTCTGGTGACGCCGAGCGCGACACAAAGCGGCATCAAGCTGGTCAACGAATTTGACGTCGTCGCCGGCCAGCGGGTCGACCTCGTGCTCGACTTCAACGCCTGCAAGTCGGTCGTCACAACGGGCAATGGCAAGTACCTGCTCAAGCCGGTCGTCAAAGTGATCCCCACCGCGGTCAACGGCATTTCCGGCTTCGTCAGCACCGCGCTGCTGGGCAGCCACGTGACGGTCTCCGCACAGCAGAATGGCGCCATCGTCAGCGCCACCGTGCCGAGCGCCACCGGGGAATTCTTCCTCGCCCGCCTGGTTCCGGGAAGCTACGACGTCGTCATCAACGCCGACGACCGCGCCGCATCGGTGATCGCCGCGGTGCCGGTGGCGTCGACCACCAGCACCACCGCGCTGAGCACTGCGACGCTGCCGATCACGATGGCCGCCAGCGCAAGCGGCTCGATCGGCGGCGTGGTGACGCTGGCGCCCGTCAGCGCCACCGAAGCGGCCTACGTCGCGGCTAAGCAATCGTTCGCGGCCGGACCGACGGTGATCGTCAAGTATCAGGGCGCCGACTTGACGACCGGCGCCTACACGCTGGCGAAGCTGCCGACGGCGGCGGCGCAGTACGCGACGTACAACGCGACCTTGCCATTGGTATTCACCCAGAGCCTGGGCAGCACTCCCGGCGCCGGAAAATACACGCTCGATGCCTCGGCCACCGGTTACACGCTCAAGTCGCTCACGCCGGTCGACATTTCGCTGGGCAACCAGTTGAACGTCAACTTCTCCCTGCTTCCTTAAGCGGGATCGCGGCTGACGTTGCTCACCCGCCCGTGCGCGTTTAGTCGCGCACGGCCTTCGCTTGGCCTAGTTCCCGATCAAGGCAAGCAGCGCGGCGGTCAAGGCGTGCATGTCTGGATTTTGCGCGCGTCGAGGTGGGCATAGCAGAAAGTAGGAGGCGCCATTGTCGACCTGCTCCGAAAACGGCATCGTCAAGGTGCCGTTGGCGAGCCGTTCGGCCGCCAGCCGGGGATCGGCGATTGCCACACCGTGCCCCTGCGCCGCGGCACTCAACATCAGATCCTGGGTATCGAAAACCAGTCCGCGACGCGGCTCGACGCCATTCACGCCAAGCCGTTCGAGCCAGCTACGCCATTCGGCGCCGCCTGGCCCCGGATGCAACAAGCGCGCCGCGCCCAGTTCGCCACGCGATCCCAGCCTTGCCGCCAGCGCGGGCGTGCACATGGGTGTCAGCGTTTCCCTGAACAGATGGGTCGACTCCAGGGCGGGCCAATTCCCCGTTCCGCGCACAATAATGGCGTCGATATCGGGCGCGCCGAAGTCTGGCGTATCGTCGGCCGACGTGATAATTCGCAACTCGGTACTGCCCAGCGCAGCCTGGATGAGGTCCAGGCGCGGTAACAGCCAGGCGATGGCGAAGGTCGACGGGACGCGCAAGGTCAACACCGGCGCCGCGCGGCGAAGAAGCTCTTCCTGGCGCACGAGCAAGTCGAGCACCTGCGTCACTACCGGCTGCAAGGCATGGCCCTGGCTCGTCAACGCCAGGCCGGCGGCGCCGCGCGTGAATAGACAACACTGATAATGCCCCTCGAGTTGCTGGATCTGGCGGCTGACCGCGCCTTGCGTGCGACATAAATGTGTGGCGGCCTTGCTGATGCTGCCGTAATGTGCCGCCGCCATGAAAGCTTGCAAGGTCGTCAGCGACGGCAATGTCCTGGTCAAGCGCGACAGGGGGTATGTTCCGGCCGCATGCCCGGGGTCAGTATTCTTCGATTGTTCGTCCATTTTACCTCCTGTACTGTCTACGCAAGACGCATTTGATCGGGCCGGCGGGCGGCCCGGTGGCGTTGCGAAGCTTAGTCGGGGAACCCCATCATGTCGCAAACACAGAATGTAGCATTTTTCACTGAGCAAGTTCGGATCTACCTGCGAGAATTGGAGCGTGGCGACGCCGCTGCCGTCTGCGCATTATTCTCGCCCGACGCACAGGTGTATTCACCGTTCCTCGGATGGCTGCATCCGGCAGCGTTTTTCGAGAAAGTTATCGGCGCGTCCGGGCAAAGTACCATCGTGCCGATCGATTTTTGTGCCAGCACACAAGGACAGCCCCGCTTGACCGCCTATTTCATCTATCACTGGGTGCTCAAGGATGGCTCGCGGGTCAGCTTCGAATGCGTGGACGTGTTTGAATTCGCCGCGAACGGCTTGATCGATAAGATGATCATCATTTACGACACCCATCCGATTCGCAGTACGGTCGGGGACAAATATGCATGAGCATTGATAAAGGAAAGGGCCGGGGATTGACCTTCGCGACCGGGTCGCGGCGGCCTGGCGGCGCGCCCGAGCGCTTGGCCGGATATCGTCGATCAGCAGCGCGATGACGCGCGCCTGCCCGGCTCCGCGCTTGCCCATGGCCAGGTGAGCGCGCGTCGCACCAGCGCGCGCATCACGTCGCTGTATGCCGATGACGCGCGGCTGGCGCGACTGGGCGCCGGCTGGCACCCAAGTCCAGGCGCGACCACGACGGCAGTTCCTGCCGGTTGGCGCCGTCTGCGAATTGCGCGCCGGTGCACAGGCCGCGCGCCGTCGGCGTCAAGCCGCGCGCGCCCGGCACGTCCCACGCCACGCCGATATTCATTTGCGCGCGCGGCACGCCGATCGCGTCCTTGCCTTGCTTGAGGCCATCGGCGCTGACGCGCTGCGTGGCGTCGAGGAGGGTCAGCCCGCCCAGCGCGCGCAGGCCGCGCGCCGGCGCGCCGAACACGGTCAATTCCAGGCCCTGGTTGCGCTGTTCGCCGAACACGCCGAAGTGGCGCTCGCGCACAGAGGCCGATGGCGGCGTGGTGCGAAACAGCGCGGCGCTGGCCCCGAAGGCGCCGCCGTCGTATTTGACGCCGATTTCCTTTTGCCTGGAAACGTAAGGCGCGAACGCCTGGCCGATGTTGTCGATATTGGTTCCGGAGGCGACCGGCCCCTGTTGCAAGCCTTCGATATAGTTCGCGTACAGGGACACGCCGCGGGCCGGCTTGTAGACCAGGCCGGCCATCGGCGTGTTTTTGCTTTCGCTGTAACGGCTCAGCGCCGCGCCGCTGTCGTAGTCGTAGCTGTCGGCCTGGATGTGTTGGTGGCGCGCGCCCGGCGTCAGCAAGATGGTGTCGCGCGCGAAGGCGAGCGTGTCAGCCACCGCGTAGCTGGACAGGACGGTCTTGGCGGTCGGCGGGAGATTGTTCAGCTTGCCGGCGGCGAAGAAGTCGGCGGCGGGCGCGGCGACGTCGACGGGCGCGTGGATATTGCTCGCGAAGCCACCGAAATCGCTGAAGGCATAGGCGTTGCGCGATTGCTGCCGATACGCGGACGCGCTGGCGCTCAGGCTGTGGCCGACGGCGCCGGTGCGCAGTTTGCCGCGCACGCCGCTTTCGCCGGTGCGCGCGCTGTCGACGCGGTACATGCCAGCCGCGCCGTTCGGGGCGGAGACGCTCGGCGCCGCCAGCACATTGGATTCCTCGCCCGCGCGGGCGCCGAACGCGGCCCAGGCCACGACCTCCCTGGCCAGGTCGATTTCGCCGCGGGCGGTGCCGAAGGTGTCGCGTTCGTTCGAGCGCGTCCATGCTTGCGCCCAATTGCCGTGGGCGGCGGGCAGGGCGACGTCGGCCGCCACGGTCACGCTGGGACGGGCGCCGTTCAGTTTATGGTCTTGGTGGCCGACATCGGCCGACAGACGCACGTCGCGGCCGGCGTAGTCGACGCCGAGCGTGAGCAAGCCCGGTTCACGGTGTTCGCGCGCGACGCCGGTATCGCCGTCGCGGCGCACGGCATTCAGGCGCAGGCCGACGCTGTCGTCGGCGCCGAAGCGGCGTCCCACGTCGAGCGCGGCATACCCTTGGCCGCCGCGAAATCGGTGTCTATTGCATGCGTCCGCAGCGCCGTATGGGGCTGGCCGCCACGATGTTTATCGGCTATCTGGCAGCGCGCTGGCGCGAAGCGACGCATGGCGGTCGTCGGCAGATCTAGCGTGTATTCTGGCGCGGGGACCCTGCCAAAGCGTCGCGCCCTTCCTCTTTGTTTTGCCCGGCATGGACGCTTTGTCGCGGCTCGACGCTTTTGTAGCCGGCCCGGGATGCGTCGCGGCCGATGCTGGCACAATCGGACTTCGACAACATTCTTATCGGAGATCAAGATGGTGGCATTTCCCGCATTGCTGGGCTTTTCCCTGGTGGCACTCGGCATGGTGATCCCGCCGGGGCCGAACATGATGTACCTCGTCTCGCGCTCGATCTGCCAGGGCCGCAACGCCGGCCTGATCTCTCTGGGCCGAGTCGCTACAGCCTTCATCGTGTACATGTTCGCGTCCGCCCTCGGCATCACGGCGCTCTTGCTCGCGGTGCCGTTTGCCTACGATGTGCTGCGCTTCGCCGGCGCCGCCTATTTGCTCTACATGGCCTGGCAAGCCTTGAAGCCGGGCGGCCGCTCGCCCTTCCAGGTGCGCGAACTGGCGCAGGACAGTCCGCGCCGCTTATATGCGATGGGCTTCATGACCAATTTGCTCAATCCCAAGGCGGCCATGCTGTATCTGTCGCTGTTGCCCCAATTTATAGATCCGCAGCATGGTAGCGTGTTGGGCCAGGCCATCACCCTGGGCAGCGTCCAGATCGTCATCAGCGTGACGGTGAATGCCTTGATCGCCTGCGCGGCCGGATCGATCGCCAACTTCCTCGGCACCCGGCCCACCTGGCTCAAGTTGCAGCGCTGGCTGATGGGCACCATGCTGGCCGGACTGGCCCTGCGCATGGCACTCGATGGACGAAAGTAGATAAACGATCGCCACCTGCTTGCCGCTTGCGCGCCACCGCCATGTGGGCCAAGCATTTGACAGGGCTTTGACGACGATCAAGATGGGCGCCGGGTAGCCTTTTCGGGCGCGCGGCGACGGCATAAATTAGTTGTTTTCAGGGGAGGATGCCATGCCAGCAGGAGCCAAACCCAAACGCGAGCGCGAATTCAAGGAGCTGGAGTCGCGCTTCAAGCAAGAGCATCGCTACCCGGGCCGAGAGGAAGAGGTGGCCGCGCGCATCGTCAACAAGCAACGCGCACAATACGGTGAAACCCAGGGCGAGCGGCGCAAGGACCGCCAAGGCGGTTCCCCGGATCGCGACTTGCCGATTGAGCACTACCAGCATTTGACGGTGGGACAGATCAAGCCGCAACTTGACGGCTTGAATGGGGAAAAATTACGTCAATTGCGTGCCTATGAAGACGGCCACAAGCGGCGCAAGGGTGTGCTCGATCTGCTCGATTCCCGCTTGCATTGAAGCTTGCCGGATCACGCTCCAGGCGCGCGCCTTATTCATCCGCAAGAAGGCTGCGCAGCATCCAGGCGGTTTTTTCGTGGATATCGATACGCTGGGTCAATACGTCCGCCGTGGGCTGATCGTTGGCGGCATCGGCGATGGGGAATAGCTTGCGCGCGGTGCGGGCGGTGGCTTCCTGCGCGCTCACCAGGTGGCGGATCATGTCGTTCGCCTTGGGCACGCCGTCGACTTCCTGGATGGATGCCAGTTTGACAAACTCTTTATAGGTGCCCGGTGCCGGGAAGCCCAGGGCGCGAATGCGCTCGGCGATCAGATCCAGGGCAGTCCATTGCTCGGTGTATTGCGCCATGAACATATTGTGCAGGCTGTTAAATTGCGGCCCGGTGACATTCCAGTGGAAATTATGGGTCATCAGGTACAGGGTATAACTGTCGGCCAGCAGGGCGGACAAGCCTTGCGAGATCTTGCGCCGATCGGCTTCCGTGATACCGATGTCGATTGCCGCTTGTTTTGTTTTCTTGCTTGCCAAAATGGATTCTCCTAAGAAAAAGTGTCGAGTCCTGTACTTTACACGTGAAATGATTACTCGGCCATGCCAGGCCCAGACGCCCGGCCTCATTCGCAATGGTGATACATCTCATTACAAATGATGATTGGCGAAATATGGCGCGGTGCAGCATAATTGATCTGTCTCCTCCAACTTCCTCCAAGAATTGGATTTAACCCGTCTCTCATAGGCGGGTTTTTTTTGCCAAAATTTTGGCATCGGCGAAGGCTTGCCGGCGCGGCCATGCTTTTGCTGAAGTCGGGCCAGCGGCGCGCCACAAGAATCAGGCGGCCTCGGATCGCAGGCTGTCCTGGTGCAGGGCACGGGAAATCGGGCAATGCAGATCCAGTTCATGCTCTTGATAACCGCGTTGCATCAAACCATACCATCCGCACTGGGTGGCGGGCATGAAGCCGGCCCGGCGCAATTGCTGCATGGCGGCGGGCGTGCCCGCGTCGAGTCCCAACTTGACATAGATCAGGCGCCCCTTCGGGATGCCGGCCACTTCGGACAAGTGTTCCGGGCGCAAGTCGTTCAAGGTCACTTGACCGCGCGGCGAAGCGCGCGGCCATGGCGCGGCGCCTGGCGATACGGTCGAGGTCGGCGCATGCAAGGGGGACATGGCTGGCGCCGACGGGCACGGCGGCCAAGCCGGGACGGGGCTTGGTTGGCGCCGCTGGCCGCTTCCACGCTCACGCGCGCTCCAGCGACAATGTGTATCGACTGCCGACGGCATCGGCGAAATTGAGCATTTTTTCCGTGCTGCCGCGCGTATCGTTGAACAGATACACGGACTCGTCGCTCGGACCGCTCCAAACCCAGCGCTCGGCGGCGCCCAGGAAGGTGGAATATTGATACCGTCCGGGCGCGTCCGCGGCGCTCACTGTGACGCCGACATTGCGCCCGGCGGCGAAGGCGGCGCCGGGGTCAAGGGCATCGGTATCGGTTCGAGAGGACAGGCATCGCCAGGGATCACTTGGACGGGACCGCCCGGCTCCGTATCATCGTGGAGAAAAGGAGATGCCACATGAATGAAACAGTGCGATTCGACGGCCGGGTCTTGTATTTATCGGCCGATGCCGACTTGATGCGGGAACAAATGGCGGGCCGCGAGCTGACGCTGGCGCAAGCCGGCCCGTTGCGCGACAACGTCTCCACCGACGAGATCACCCCCGTCACCGTGATGCTCACCTACGACGAGCGCCTGGGCCAGTACCCCTACGTCGGCTTCACGGTGGGGGACCAGCGGCCGATCCGGAAAAACGCGGTCCGGGACGGGGGCTTCGCCGTGACTGTGGCGGGTTGGCGCTACGGCAAGGGCTCGTCGCGCGAGTCCAGCCCGCTGGCCGAGCAAGCCGCCGGCATCCGCCTCGTCATCGCCCACAGCTTCGAGCGGATTTACCAGCAAAACTGCGACAATATCGGTTTGCTCACTTCGACCGATTTCTCCCTGCTCGAGCGCATCGCGGCCGGCGAGGCGATTCCGCTGACAGCCTTTCATGCCGGCCGCGACCGCCTCACGCAAGACATCATCGGCCACGGCGGCTTGCTGGCGTACAGCAAAACCGTGGCGTGGCCGGCGCCCGAAGCGACGCCGCCCGATGCCGCGGCGGGCGGGCCGCGCACCCTGGTCGAGAAAATCATCGCGCGCCACCTGCACCCCGACGCCGTCGGCGCCGCCACCGGCCAGGGGGTGTTTCTGGCAACGGATTGGCGTTTCAGCCACGATTATTTCACCGGCATGTGCGCGCACCTGATGCACCAAGCCTTCGGCCAGCCGGCGCCGCTGTACGCGCCCGAGCGCATCGTCGCCTTCCAGGACCACCTGGTGCTGGCCGGCGAAAGCGCGCCCCACCTCCAGGGCGGCTTGTTGCCGGGCGTAGCCAACTTGATGGCCGGCCACGCCGCCTTCGTGCGCGACTATCCGGTGCGCGCCCACGGCCAGCTCGACGGCGTCGCCGGCTCGGAGGGCATTTGCCACGCCATGATGGTGGAGCGTTACGCGCTGCCGGGGCAGGTGGTGGTCGGCACCGATTCGCACACCCCGCACAGCGGTGCGCTGGGCTGTCTGGCCTTCGGCGCCGGCGCCACCGACGTCGCCAACAGCTGGGTCAGCGGCTATGTGCGCTGCACCGTGCCGCCGACATTGCTGGTCCAGATCGACGGCGCCCTGGGCCCGGGCGTCAGCGCCAAGGACCTGGTGCTGCACCTGCTGCGACTGGAGCGCTTCGCCGCCGGCGGCGCGATCGGTGCGGTGCTCGAATATGCCGGCGCGGCGGTGCGCGGCATGGCGGTCGACGAGCGCGCCACCTTGACCAATATGGTGGCCGAGTTGGGCGGCTTTAGCGGCATCGTCGCGCCGGACGAGCAGACCGTGCGCTTCCTGTGGGAGCGCCGCGGCCTGCGCTACGAGCTCGAACCATGGATGGTCAGCGACCCCGGCGCCACCTACAGCGAGGTGTTGCGCATCGACGCCGGCGCCATCGCGGCGATGGTGGCGCGGCCCGGCGATCCCGGCAACGGCATGCCGGTGCACGCGCTGGCCGCGCCGGTCTCGGTCGACATCGCTTACGGCGGTTCTTGCACGGCGGGCAAACGCTGCGATTTCGATATGTACCACGAAGTGCTGCGGTGGGGCGTGGAACACGGCATGCGCGTGGCGCCGCACACCCGCCTGTATCTGCAATTCGGCACCATGGACGTGCGCGAATATTGCGCCGAGCGGGGCTATCTGGACGCCTTCGCCCGTGTCGGCGCGACCCTGGTCATGCCCGGCTGCGGCGCCTGCGCCAACTGCGGGCCCGGCCAGTCGGTGGCGGCCGAGCAGGTCAGCATCAGCGCGATCAACCGCAATTTCCCCGGCCGTTCCGGGCCGGGTCAGGTCTGGCTGGCCAGCCCATACACGGTGGCGGCCAGCGCGCTGGCGGGCCACGTCGCCACCTTCGGCCAGTTGCGCGAGCGCGCCCGCGGGGTGATTTCCGCTTAAGTCCCCTAGCCCTTCGAGGTGAGGAACTGGATCAGCGAGCTGGCGCAGGCGCTCAACTGCTCGCGCCGCCGGAAGATGATCAGCAACTGGCGCGCGATCCAGGAATCGGTCAGCGGCACCATCTTGACGTCGAGGGTGTTGATATACAGCTCGGCGGTCTGCTGCGGCACGACGGCGATGCCGAGGCCGACGTGCACCATGCGGCACAGGGCGTCCAGGCTGCTGACGCGGATCTTGATCTTCAGGCTGGAGCCCAGTTCCGCCGCCGCCTGCGCCAGCAACTGGGTCAGCGCGCTTTCGCCGCGCAGGCTGACGAAATGTTCCGACAGCAAGTCCCGGAACGCGACCGGGGTGGCCGGGTGCAGCGCGTGGCTGCCCGGAACCAGCAGGCACAGGTAGTCGGTGCGGTAGGGCAGGCACTCGAATTGCTCGACGCCGGCGACCGCGTTGCAGATGCCGAAATCGGCCGCCCCTTCTTCCACCGCCCGCATCACCGTTGCCGTCGTATGCTCTTCCAGATCGATGTCAACCTCGGGGAAGGCGCGCTCGAAGGCGGCGATGTCTTCGGGCAGGAATTGGACGATGGACGAGAGGTTGCCGACCAGCTTGACCTGGCCCTTGGCGCCGGACGAATACTGCGACAGGTCGGCGGCCAGCGCTTCGATGTTGCCGAGCACGGCGCGCGCGTGCCGATAGACGGCTTCGCCGACCGGGGTGACGCTGATGCCGCGCGACTGGCGCTGGATCAGCGGCAAGCCGATGATGTGCTCGAGTTCACCGATCCGGCGGCTGATGGCCGACGGCGCGATGAATTCGCGCTCGGCGGCGCGGGCGATATTCTTTTCCTGGTAGACGGCCACGAACAGACGCAGCGACGTCAGGTCGATCTTGCGGAGGAGTTTTTGCATGGATGGGGGGGCAAGCGCACGGGGCGGCGGTGGTAAAAAATGGCTTTTATTTCAACGTTAAATTGTAGCATGACGCATCCCCTCATTCGATCCGCGCCTGGCCGGCCGCAGCTCTCGGATCGAGAGCTTACGCATCGCCAATCGTCACTTTGGCGCTGGCCCGCCCGACCCTATGATGGCGTCACAGCGGTCGCGCTCCGCGCGGCGATTCCTCAATCCACCAGCCTGAAGACCATGCCTAAAACACTCTACGACAAACTCTGGGACGCGCACGCCGTATCGGCCAGCGACGACGGCACCACGCTGCTCTACATCGACCGCCATATCTTGAACGAAGTCTCCAGCCCGCAGGCTTTCGAGGGCTTGCGCCTGGCCGGTCGGGCGCCGTGGCGGGCCAGCGCCAACCTGGCCGTGGCCGACCACAACGTCCCCACCACCGGGCGTTCGCGGCCGATCGCCGATCCGGTCGCGCGCATCCAGGTCGACACGCTCGAGAGTAACGCCGCCGCGTTCGGCCTGACCTTCCTCGGCATGCGCGACGCGCGCCAGGGCATCGAGCACGTGGTGGGCCCGGAGCAGGGCGCGACCCTGCCCGGCATGACGGTGGTGTGCGGCGACTCGCACACGTCCACCCACGGTGCCTTCGCCTGCCTGGCCTTCGGCATCGGCACCTCCGAGGTCGAACATGTGCTGGTGACGCAGACCTTGCTGAGCAAGAAGTCGAAATCCATGCTGGTGGAATTCGAGGGCGAACTGGCGGCCGGGGTCGGCGCCAAGGACATGGTGCTGGCGCTGATTGGCAGCATCGGCGCCGACGGCGGCACCGGCTACGCCATCGAATACGCCGGCGCGGCGCTGCGGGCGCTGTCGATGGAGGGCCGCATGACGATCTGCAATATGTCGATCGAGGCCGGGGCGCGCGCGGGCATGGTGGCGGTCGACCAAGTCACCCTGGACTATCTGAAGGGGCGCCCGCTGGCGCCCGCGGGGCTGGAATGGGAAACCGCCGCGCAAGGCTGGCGCGCCTTGCATAGCGACCCCGGCGCGGTGTTCGACCGGGTGCTGCGGATCGACGCCGCCGCCGTCAAACCGCAGGTGAGCTGGGGCACTTCGCCGGAAATGGTGGTGGCGGTCGACGGCTGCGTGCCCGACCCGGCGCTCGAGCCCGACCCGACCCGGCGCGACGGCATGCGCAAGGCGCTCGCCTACATGGGGCTGGAGCCGGGCACGGCTGTCACCGAAATCCGGCTCGACAAGATCTTCATCGGCTCTTGCACCAACGCCCGCATCGAGGATTTGCGCGCCGCCGCCGCCGTGTTGCGCGGCAAGCGCTGCGCGCCGACGATACGCCTGGCGCTGGTGGTGCCCGGTTCCGGCCTGGTCAAGGCGCAGGCTGAGCGCGAGGGACTGCACGAAGTCTTCCTGGCCGCCGGCTTCGAGTGGCGCGAGTCGGGCTGTTCGATGTGTCTGGCGATGAATGCCGACCGGCTCGAGCCGGGCGAGCGCTGCGCCTCGACCTCGAATCGCAATTTCGAGGGGCGCCAGGGCCCCGGCGGGCGCACCCACCTGGTCAGCCCGGCGATGGCGGCGGCGGCGGCCGTGGCCGGCCACTTCGTCGACGTCCGTCCCTGAACCCTCACTTTCCTGGAAAGCCAGCATGGAAAAATTCACCAGCCACAGCGGCCTCGTCTTGCCGATCGACCGCTCCAACGTCGACACCGACGCCATC
>DMYQ01000331.1:0-1366 GCA_003482555.1 Janthinobacterium sp.
GTCGACGTCATTTCGTTGACGCCGGCGATCACGCCCAGGCGCCGCTCGAGCGGCGTGGCGACGCTGGTGGCCATGGTGGCGGGGCTGGCGCCGGGCAGGCTGGCGTTGACCGAGATGGTGGGATAGTCGACCTGCGGCAGGGGCGACACCGGCAGCACGAAAAAGGCGCCGATGCCGGCCAGCGCGATGCCTGTCGTCAGCAGCACGGTGGCGATGGGGCGGCGGACGAAGGGTTCCGACAGATTCACGCCGCGCTCCCGCCTTCAAGCACCGCCGCGCGGCCGGTCCCGGTCCAGCGCCGCGCCAGACTGTCGAAGCCCAGGTAAATGACGGGCGTGGTGAACAGGGTCAGCATCTGGCTGACGATCAAGCCGCCGAAGATGGCCAGGCCGAGCGGACGGCGCAGTTCGGCGCCCTCGCCCCAGCCCAGCATCAGCGGCACGGCCGCGAACAGGGCCGCCAGGGTCGTCATCAGGATGGGCCGGAAGCGCAGCAGCGCGGCCTGGTGGATCGCCTCCAGCGCGCTCTTGCCCTGCTCCCGTTCGGCCTCGATGGCGAAGTCGATCATCATGATGGCGTTTTTCTTGACGATGCCGATCAGGAGGATGATGCCGATGATGCCGATCACGCCCAGGTCCTGGCCGCTGAGCATCAGGGCCAGCAGCGCGCCCACTCCTGCCGACGGCAGTGTCGAGAGAATCGTCAGGGGGTGGATATAGCTTTCATACAGCACGCCGAGCACGATGTAGACGCAGACCACGGCGGCCAGGATCAGCCACAACTGGTTCGACAGCGAAGACTGGTAGGCGCCGGCCGCGCCCAGGAAGCTCAAGGTGACGGTGGGCGGCAGCCTGACGTCCGCCGCGGCCTGGCGGATCACCTCGACCGCCTTGCCCAGCGAGACGCCGGGGGCGGTGTCGAAGCCGAGGGTGGTGGCCGGATATTGGGCCACGTGGGTGATTTGCAGCGGCGCCTGTTTTTCGCTGATGGTGGCGATGGCCGACAGCGGCGTCGCCTTGCCCGAGCCGGTGCGCAGTTGCAGCTGGCCCAGCGAAGCGGTCGTCGTCAAGGTGCCGGGCTGCGCCTCCAGGATCACGCGGTACTGGTTCGTCTCCGTGAAAATGGTGGAGACGATGCGCTGGCCGAAGGCGCTGTAGAGGGCGTCGTCGATGGAGGCGGCCGTGATGCCCAGGCGCGAGGCGCTGTCGCGGTCGATGGCCACATTCGCCGCGACGCCGGTGGCGCCGGCGTCCGAGACGATGTTGCGCAACTGCTCCTGGGCCCGCATCTGGGCGCTCAGCTTGCCGGCCCATTCGGTGACGCTGGCGTTGTCGGCCCCTTCCAGCGAGACGCGGAACTGGGTCGG
>DMYQ01000331.1:1563-3478 GCA_003482555.1 Janthinobacterium sp.
GGGTCTTCCAGGATGGCTTTGGCGGCCGCCTGCTGCAGCTCGGCCATGCGCGCGTAGGAGACCGATTGCGCCGTCTCCAGGCGGGCTTGCAACTGCCCCGTGTCCTGGGTCGGGAACAAGCCTTTCGGGATCAGGACATACAGCAGCACGGTCAAGCCCATGGTCGCCAGGGCGACCAGCAGGGTCATGCCCTGGCGCGCCAGCACCCAGGTCAGCGCCTGGTCGTAATAGCCGATCACGCGCTCGAAAAACGCTTGCGTGCGCAAGCTCAGCTTATTTGGTTTTTCATCAAAGTGGCTGCGCAACCAGCGTCCCGACATCATCGGCACCAGGGTCAGCGAAACGACCGCCGAAATCATGATGGTGATGGCCAGGGTGACGGCGAATTCGCGGAACAGGCGTCCCACCACGTCGCCCATGAAGAGCAGCGGAATGAGCACGGCGATCAGCGACACCGTCAGCGAAATGATGGTGAAGCCGATCTGCGCGGCGCCCTTGATGGCGGCCGCCATCGGCTCCTCGCCCTCTTCGATGTAACGCGCAATGTTTTCGATCATGACGATGGCGTCATCGACAACGAAGCCGGTGGCGATGGTCAGCGCCATCAGGCTCAGATTGTTCAAGCTGTAGCCGAGCAGGTACATGACGCCGCAACTGCCGATCAGCGAGATCGGCACCGCCAGGCTGGCGATGACGGTCGCGCGCACGCTGTGCAGGAAGGCGAAGATGACCAGCACCACCAGGGCGACGGCCAGCAGCAGTTCGATTTCGACATGTTCGACCGAGGCGCGGATGCCGGTGGTGCGGTCGCTCAGCACGTCGACCCGCAGCGCGGCCGGCAAGCCGGCCTGCAACTCGGGCAGGCGCGCCTTGATGGCGTCCACCGTGGCGATCACGTTCGCGCCCGGCTGGCGTTGCACGTTGAGGATGATGGCCGGCTTCAGGCCGGACCAGGCGCCCAGCTTGACATTTTCGGCGCTGTCGACCACCCGGGCCACGTCGGACAGGCGCACCGGGGCGCCGTTCTTGTAACTGAGGATCAGGTTTTTATAGTCGTTGGCGGCCAGCAGCTGGTCGTTGGCGTTGATGGTGAAGGAGCGCGTCGGGCCGTCGAAGCTGCCCTTGGCGCTGTTGGCGTTGGCGGCCGCGATCGCGGTGCGCAGGGTGTCGAGCCCGAGGCCGTAGGAAGCGAGCGCCTGGATATTCGCCTGGATGCGCACGGCCGGACGCTGGCCGCCGCTCAGGGAGACCAGGCCGACGCCGCTGACCTGGCTGATTTTCAGGGCCAGGCGCGTGTTGACGATGTTTTGCACTTCGGTCAGCGGCATGCTGTCGGAGGTGATCGCCAGGGTCAGCACCGGCGCGTCGGCCGGGTTCACCTTGGCGTACACCGGCGGCGCCGGCAAGTCGGTCGGCAGCAGCGAGCCGCCGGCGTTGATGGCGGCCTGCACCTCCTGCTCGGCCACGTCGAGCGTTTGCCCGAGGCCGAATTGCAGGGTGATGATGGAGACGCCGGACGCGCTGGTCGAACTCATGCGCTGCAAGCCGGCCATCTGGCCGAACTGGCCTTCCAGCGGCGCCGTCACGGTCTGCCCCATCACTTCGGGACTGGCGCCCGGGTACAGGGTCTGCACCTGGATGGTGGGGAAATCGACTTGCGGCAGGGCCGACAGGGGCAGGAACTTGAAGCCCACGATGCCGGCCAGGACGATGGCGAGCATCAGCAGCACGGTCGCCACCGGCCGCTGGATGAAGGGGCCGGACGGACTCATCGTGCGCAATCCTTCAGGCGGACGTGGGCGCGCGCCTTCATTTGGCGTCTCCCGCCGAAGCCGGGGCAGACGCCGACGCGGAGGCGTCGGCCGAGCCGCCATGGCGACGATGGTGACCGCCCGCAGCGGCGCCGTCGGCGGCG
>DMYQ01000331.1:3550-4615 GCA_003482555.1 Janthinobacterium sp.
CACGGGCGCCACGCTTGCCGGCGCCAGGCTTATCGCCCGGCAGCACCACCTTGGCGCCATCCTTCAGGCGGTCGGCCCCTTCCGTGATGACTTGTTCGCCCGCCTTGACGCCGCTGCGCACTTCGATCTTGTCGACCGTGGCCTGGCCGCGCACGACCGCGCGCAATGCCACCGTGTGGTCGGCGTTGAGCACATACACGAAGTCGCCCGTGCTGCCGTGGCGCAGCGCCGTGACCGGCACCATGACGGCGTCCTTGATGGTGCGCAGTTGCAGTTCGACGTTCACGAACTGGCTGGGGAACAGCGTCAGCTTGGCGTTGGCGAAGCGGGCCTTGGCGCGCACGGTGCCGGTCTGGATGTCGACCTGGTTGTCGAGCGCGCCGAAATGGCCGCTGTCGAGCGTGTTGCTGCGGGTGCGGTCGAGGGCGATGGCCGGCAGCGCGGCGCCGTCGGCGGCGCGCGCCTGCACTTCCGGCACCGAGTCTTGCGGCACGGCGAACACCACGTCGATGGGCGACAGTTGCGTGATCACGGCCAGGCCGTTGGCGTCGCCCGGATTGACCAGGTTGCCGACATCGACGCCGCGCAGCCCGACCCGTCCGCCGATCGGCGCCACGATCTTGCTGTAGCCGAGGTTCAGGCGCGCCGTGCCTTCGGCGGCGCGGTCGGTCATGACGGTGCCTTCCAGTTGCTTGACCAGCGCGGCCTGGGTGTCGACGTCCTGGCGCGCGATCGAGTCCTGGGCCAGCAGGGTGCGATAGCGGCCCAGGGTCAGGCGCGCGTTTTCCAGCTGCGCCTCGTCGCGCTGGCGCTGGCCGCTGGCCTGCATCAGCGCTAGGTCGAACTGGCGCGGGTCGATCTGCGCCAGCACCTGGCCGGCCTTGACCATCTGCCCTTCCGTGAACAGGATCTTTTGCAGAATGCCGGAAACCTGGGGGTGCACCGTCACGGTGGCCAGCGCCGTCACGGTGCCGAGCGCGTTCAGCACGACCGGGATGTCGGCCTTGACGGCGGTGGCGACGCCGACCGTCGAAGCGGGGCCGCCGCGGCCGCCGGGGCGGCCGC
>DMYQ01000331.1:4893-7997 GCA_003482555.1 Janthinobacterium sp.
GCCGCCGGCGCCGGCCGCCGGGTGTGTCAAATACCAGGCCAGTCCACCCAGGGCGGCCAGGGCCGCGAGAGCGATCACGGTGCCGACGATTTTGGAGCGGCGGCCGCGCCGTGCCTGGAAGGGGGCCGCTGCCGGCGCTGTCACTTGCGAATCCATCGCTTATCCTTTTGCATGCCGGGCGCTGGCGGCATGGTGTTACCGGCTGCTTGAGCCGGGTGCCATTCATCGGTGCGGGCCGGAGCCCGGCCGCGCACGGGCGCGGCGAAATTGTGTTTGGACTGTAGCATAGTAATGTAACTTTTCCGGGCCTGCGCTGTTACAAAGCGGGCTTCCAAACCCGCCCCGGCGCGGCGTCCCGTTCGGCCTGGGCGGCCGCCATGGCGGCGCTGGCAAGCAAAGCAAGCGGGCGCGCACCGTCCGGGCGCGCCGGTGCGCCCGGCGGGCGGGCGCCGCCGTCGATACAAACACGTTACAATTCTCTTGCCCGGTTTGGCCGGGCCGGGGTCTCAGGCCAGTTCGGGGCCGAGGTCGAGGCCGAGGATCAGGTCGTCGTAGTCGCTATTGCCGACGCGGAAGGTGCGCGTGCCGACTTCGACAAAGCCGCAGCGCCCGTAAAAGGCCAGCGCGTCCGCGTTCTTGGCGTACACGCCCAGCAGCAGGCGCGTGGCGCCGGCCGCGCGCGCGTGGGCCAGGGCCGCGTCCATCAGGCGGCGTCCCACGCGCATGCCCTGGAAGCGGTGCAGCAGGTAGATGCGCTTGATTTCCAGGTCGCCGGCGCGCGGCGCGGCGATCGGCAGCGCCGCCGGCGCCAGCGCCAGGTAGCCGATCGGCGCCGCGCCCGGGTGCGCCTCGGCCAGCCACAGGCGCATGGCCGGCTGCGCCAGCCAGTCGCGGTACAGGGCCGCGTGATGCTGGCGCGCGCAGTGGGCGGCGATGTCGGCGCCGTCCAGGATGCCGGCGAAGGTTTCCAGGAAAGTGGCGCCGCCCAGCAGCGCCAGCGCGTCTGCGTCGGCGCCGTCGCAGGCGCGTATTTGAATATCCATGTAGGGTTTCCTCGGCAATGAAAACAAGCCGGACGAATCCGGCTTGGGTGCTGTTCGAGCGCTTACTCTACCACGCTTGCCCTGGCGCTTAGGGCGAGCCGCACAGGCAGTGGGTGAGGGCCATGAAAGGCTTGCGCTCTTCGCTCAAGCCCGACAACCAGCTCAGGTCCTTGGCGATGCCGAGGGCGGCGGCCGGCGGCAAACCGGTGGCCGCCAGACCGAGCTTGAATTGCCCGCCCAGCGCCTGCGCCGCCGGCGCCCCGAACATCTCGATCAGGCGTTCGAACTTGGAGCCTTCGCGCTCCACGTAAGCGACCCGGTAGCCGCTTTTGAGATTGGCCCGTTTGGCGGCTGAAGCCAGGGCGTCGCCATAGCTGCCGATGGTGTCGACCAGGCCGCGCTCTTTGGCCTGGGTGCCGGTCCAGACCCGGCCCTGCGCCACCTCGTTGATTTTTTCCGGCGTCGTCTTGCGCGCGGCGGCCGCCTTGCTCGTGAAGTCGGCGTACACGTGGTTGATGCTGCCCTGGATCACCTGGGCCAAGCGGGGGTCGAGCGGACGCAGGGGATTGGTGGCGTCGCCCAGCCAGGTGGTGGTGCTGCCGGCCGTGTGGATGCCCAGCTTGTCAATCACCTTGTCGGCCGTCGGCAGGATGGCGAACACGCCGATCGAGCCGGTGACGGTGCTGGCGTCGGCGATCACTTCGTCGGCCGCCATCGAGATCCAGTACCCGCCGGAGGCGGCCACATCGCCCATCGACACCACCACCGGCTTGCCGGCGGCGCGCGTCAGTTCCAGCTCGCGCCGTATCAGTTCCGAGCCGAAGGCGCTGCCGCCGGGCGAATCGACGCGCAGCACGACGGCCTTGATTTGCTCGTCTTCGCGCGCCTGGCGTATCAGCTTGGCGGTCGAGAGGCCGCCGATGGCGCCCGGGCCGGCCACGCCGTCGCTGATTTCGCCGGCCGCCACAATGACGCCGACGGCGGCGCCGCTGCCGCTCGGACGCTGGCGCGCCAGATAGTCGTCGAAGGAAATCTGGCGCAGGTTGATGCCGTCGGCGTCGCGCGCGCCGCGCAGCAGCAGCATCTGGCGCAGCTCGTCGCGCGTCTTCAAGCCGTCCACCAGCTTGGCGTTCAGCGCCAGCTTGGCCAGGTCGCCGCCGGCGGCCGTCATCAGGGCCGGCAAGTCGTTGATGACTTGCATGATGCGTGCGTCCGGCAGCTTGCGCGCCTTTTCCACTTCGCCCGTGTAGGCCGACCAGAGCGCGTTGTTGAGGAAGCTTTCCGCTTCGGCGGCGGCGGCCGAGGGGCCGTTCGCGATATACGGTTCGGCGAAGCTCTTGTAGGTGCCGACCTTCATCAGGTTGACGGTGACGCCGACCTTGTCGAGCGCGTCGCGGTAGTAATTGCGGTAGTGGCCGAAGCCTTCGAGCAGCACGCCGCCCATCGGGTGCAGCAAGACTTCGCTGGCGTGCGAGGCGACCAGGTACTGGCGCTGGTTGTAGCTGGAACCCCAGGCCGTGATCGGCTTGCCCTTGGCGCGGAAGCGCTCCACGGCGGCGCCCACTTCGCGCAGCGAGGCCAGGCCGCCGCCCTGCAGCTCGTCGAGCATCAGCACGGCGCCGCCGATGGAAGGGTCCTTGCCGGCGGCGTCGAGCACCGTCAGCACGTCGCGCAATTGCACGCTTTGTTTACCCTCGCCGTTGACGTTGGCGATCACGGTTTCGCGCACGCCGCCGCTGTGCTGCTCGACCAATTCGCCTTTCAAGTCCAGCACCAGGGTGGTCTTGGGCGCCAGCGGCTTGAGGCTGGAACCGCCGAAGATGAGCAGCAGCACGCCCAGCAGTAGCAGCAGGAACAGCAGGTTCAACACCACCCGGCGGGTCGAGTCGAGCGCGCGCCAAAAAAAGCCAAAGCCACGGCGTAGGGGCGGGAACGGGTTGAGTGACATCGATACTCCGGCAGAGAAGGTTGAATTGGGTGCGGCGCGCATGGCGCGCCGAATTGCTTATTTTTTACTATAGACTAAAATGCCTGCCCGCGTCCACGCCGGGCACGGCTACA
>DMYQ01000331.1:8158-12662 GCA_003482555.1 Janthinobacterium sp.
AGCTGTCAATGGCGGGCGCGAGTGTTGGACTGGGTGAAAGATTTGTATCCGCCGGAAATCCTTGCTAAGATCGCTACAGCAAGCGGGAGTTGGCATGCCTCCTTCCCGAACCGCCGCCCGCGCCCGCCGGCCAAGGCTGGCCCGCGAACTGTTCCCGTTCCACGACGGCCGCGGCCGCGTCGCTCGCCGCCGGCCCGGCGTTCAACCCTCCTCAGCTCTGCCTCATGAAACATTCGAAACACGCGGAACAAGTCGAACTGCTGCCCTATATCGGCAAATGGGTCTTGCTCGCCGTCCTGGTCGCGCTGCTTGCCGGCAGCGCCTCCGCCCTCTTCCTGTTCGCGCTCGACCGCGCCACCGGCTGGCGCGAGGCGCACGCCTGGATCATCTGGCTGTTGCCGCTGGCCGGCTTCGGCGTCGGCTGGATCTATCTGCGGCTGGGGCGCGAAGTCGAAGGCGGCAACAACCTGATCATCGACGAAATCCACGATCCGCAAAAAACCCTCCCGCTGCGCATGGCGCCGCTGGTGCTGGGCGCCACCGTCGTCTCGCACCTGTTTGGCGCCTCGGTGGGACGCGAAGGCACGGCGGTGCAGATGGGGGCGGCGCTGGCCGACCAGTTGACCGGCCTGCTGCGCATGGACAGGCGCGGGCGGCGCCTGCTGATCATGGCCGGCATCAGCGCCGGTTTTGCTTCCGTGTTCGGCACGCCGCTGGCCGGCGCCCTGTTCGGGCTGGAAGTGCTGAGCGTCGGGCGCATGCGCTACGACGCCATCCTGCCCTGCTTCGCGGCGGCCGTCGTGGCCGACCAGGTCAGCCTGCTGTGGGGCGTCCGGCACACGCATTTCGCGGCGGCGCTGGCGCCGCCCATGGGCCCCTGGCCACTGCTGGCCACGGTGGCCGCCGGCATCGTTTTCGGCCTGGCCGGCATGCTGTTCGCCAACGCCACGCACGCGCTGTCCGACGCCATGAAAAAACGCTTGCCGTACGCGCCGCTGCGCCCGTTCATCGGCGGCGGCGTGGTCGCCCTCGCGGTCTGGGCGCTGGGCACGCGGCGCTATATCGGCCTCGGCGTGCCGACCATCGTCGAATCCTTCCAGCGCCAGTTGCCGCCCTGGGACTTCCTCGGCAAGATGGCCTTCACGGTCGCCTCGCTCGGTTCCGGTTTCAAGGGCGGCGAAGTGACGCCGCTGTTTTACATCGGCGCCACCCTGGGCAACGCGCTGGCGCCGCTGCTGCACCTGCCTTTCGCCACCTTGGCCGCGCTCGGCTTCGTGGCCGTCTTCGCGGGCGCCGCGAACACGCCGATCGCGTCGACGGTGATGGCGATCGAGCTGTTCGGCCCGGCCATCGGCCCCTATGCCGGCATCGCCTGCGTGGTCAGTTATCTGTTTTCCGGCCACACCGGCATTTACCGCGCGCAGCGGGTCGGCCACGCCAAGCATTTCCGCCACATCCCGGACGGCATGAAGCTGGGGCAGATTGCCCAGTATCGCAAGCAAGCAAAAAAACCGCAGGCGCCGCCGGCCGATTGAACGCCCCGCCCGGCGCTCGATACCGGATAATCAATGGGCGGCGACCCGTACCGACGCTGGCGTCGCGCCGGCGGCGCGCGGATTGCGGCGATCCAGGCTGCCGCTCCAGGCCGTCAAGCCGAAGGCGCCCAGCACCACCAGGGCACCGATCCAGCCCGTGTGCACCAGGCCCAGATGCTCGACGATCAAGCCGCCGCCCCAGGCGCCGCCGGCAATGCCGAGGTTGAAGGCGGCAATGTTCAGGCCGGAAGCCACGTCGACGGCGCGCGGCGTGAAGTGTTCGGCTTGCTGGACGACATACACTTGCAGCCCAGCCACGTTGCCGAAGGCGACGGCGCCCCACACCAGCACGCTGGCCAGCACCAGATAGGGATGCGGGGCCGTGAACGTCAGGGTCAACAGCACGGCCGCCAGCGCCAGGAAGATGATTTTCAGGGCGCCGATGGGGCCGCGGCTATCGGCCAGTTTGCCGCCCCAGATATTGCCGACGGCAACGGAGACGCCGTACAGCACCATGACCAGGCTGACGGCGCCGGCGCTGAAGCCGGACACCTGTTGCAGGATGGGCGCCAGATAAGTGAAGGCGATGAAGGAGCCGCCGTAACCGACCGCCGTCATGGCGTACACGAGCAGCAAGCGGGGCTGGCCCAGCACCCGCAGCTGTTGCGGCAGCGACGCCGGTTTGCCCTGCGCGATGGTGGATGGGATGAATGCCAGGCTGCCGAGGAAGGCCAGCACACCCAGGGCCGCCACGGCCAGGAAGGTTTCGCGCCAGCCGAAATGCTGGCCGATAAAGGTGCCCAGCGGCACGCCTGTGACCAGGGCCACGGTCAAGCCGGTAAACATGATGGCGATGGCGCTGGCCGCCTTTTCCTTCGGCACCAGGGAGGTGGCGATGGTCGAGCCGATCGAAAAGAAGACGCCGTGCGCCAACCCGGTCAGGATGCGCGCCACGATCAGGGTGGTGTAACCGGGCGCCTGCCAGGCCAGCAGATTGCCCAGGGTGAACAGCACCATCAGCGACAGCAGCAAGGTCTTGCGGGGCAGTTTGCCGCTCAGGGCGGTCAGCACGGGCGCGCCGACGGCGACCCCGAGCGCGTACAGGCTGACCAGCAGGCCGGCCGACGGCAGGTTCACACCAAGGTCGGCGGCGATGGTCGGCAACAAGCCGACGATGACAAATTCGGTGGTTCCGATGGCGAATGCGCTGATGGTCAGCGCAAGCAAGGCAATAGGCATGACATGACTCCGATAAATTGATGTCATGCAGTATCGCGGCATTCATTGTTTCGAAACAGACCTGTGGCGGCAGATCATACTTGCGCCACAGTCAATAATCAGGGCCGAATAGCCGCGCTCAAGGGTGGCCACCGTTGTCGGCAATTGCGCATCCGCTGGTCAATCTTCGCGGCCAGTTTTGCGGAATTCGTTCATGCTCATCAGTAGCCCGCTTCCTTTTGGTGCCGGAAGGCCAGTATCTACACCGCATCATTGGCCGGTTCGTAGCGGTACAGGGCCACCTACCCGGAGTCTCCAAAGGGAATCACCAGTTCGGGCAGTTCGGGCATTTCAGGGAACGGACGGCCAATGTCGGAGGCGGTCTCCAGCAGCAGGAATTGCTGCTCGATGGCCTGGCCGGCCCGTTTAGCGGCCTCCGGGGCCTTGGCAGATAAGAATCGGCGGCATCGCTCCAAGCCTTCCGCCGCGCCTTCGGTGACGATTACTTGTGGCACTCGGGCACTGCTCTTTCGTCATCGGTGCCCCAGGTGGTCAACCAGGTGCGAACTTCCTGGCCGGTCAGGTGGCGACCGGATTCTTTAAAAGCCATCCAGGATGGCCAAGGCTTCCTGCTTGAAGTTCTCACGGGTTTCCTCTCGCTCAACGTACTGTCGGATAGCTTCGAGCATGATCCTGTGGGGCGTGCGGCGGCGTTGCCTGGCGAGGTGCTGAACGCGACCTTTCAGCGTGTCATCGATCTTGAGGGAAGTTGCCATAATGGGGTCTCCTATCACTTAGTAATACCTGATGATAATGTAGCCCTTTGTACCCTGTCCGTCAAACGCTCATGAGGCGGCCAAGTCCAACAAAGTCCAGTAACATCGATCAATAAAAAAATTAACAAAAAAATATGTAAGCGGCCGACCGAAAGCTTGACACCACTACGCCGCCTCACCAGCGGCGAGTGAAGCGGACTCCCGACAATCGTGCAATCGTCTTCCAAGACGCGACAGCCATGGCCGCCCTTCTGCTCCTTCTGCTATATTGACCGACAAGCGGGACGCCGTCCCGCAAGCGAGCAGCGCCATGAACCCCGAGTCCCTCCAATTATTGCTGACCCGCGAAATGCCTTACGGGAAATACAAAGGCCGCAAGATCGCCGACCTGCCCGGCCACTATCTGGGCTGGTTCGCGCGCGAAGGCTTTCCGTCCGGCGAACTGGGCGCGCTGGTCGCACTGATGTACGAACTCGACCACAACGACTTGCGGCAATTGCTGGATCCGCTGCGCGCGCCATCGGCGCGGCCCCGCCCGCGTTGAATTGCCTTACACGGGCGCCAATTTTTTGGCCAGCATCCGGGCCAGTTCACCATTGTCGACCAGCGCTTTCAATTCATTGGCGCCGCCGATCAGCGCGCCGTTCACGAATATCATCGGAAAGGTCGGCCAGCCGCTCCACATCTTCAGCGCGGTGCGCCGTCGCCACTGGCTCAGGTAGCTGCCGTATTCCAGGTACTGGTACGGCGTGCCTAGCACGTCGAGTATCTTGCGGGCCTTGCGCGGAAACGGATTTTGCTTCATGCCGACCACCACCACGGCGTGGGCGGCGATGGCGGCCCGCACTTCGCGCACGATGTCGGCGTGGCTGCCGTCGACCTTGCTACGGATGGCGGGGTGGATTTGTGCTTCGTCGAGGATGTGGCGGCTCATTCGCGGTTCCTGGTGGGTTTGGCGTTCCCGCCTTGGCGTTC
>DMYQ01000331.1:12740-25802 GCA_003482555.1 Janthinobacterium sp.
CCTTGGCGTTCCCGCCTTGGCGTCGTCGCCGGTTGCGGATATCGCAATGTAGCCGGCATTGGGGAATTTGGGAAGCGCCGGGCGTAAATTGCCACGCCCGCCGCGCCGCGCAGGCGCGCCTCAGTTGGAAAGCGCCAGGCGCTGGCCTTCGCGCAGCATGCGCTCGAATTCGACGGCTGGAACCGCCGGGCTGAACAAATAGCCCTGCAACTGGTCGCAGCCCAGCTCGCGCAAGAAGCGCATCTGCTCGGCCGTCTCCACCCCTTCCGCGACGATTTCCTGGCGCAATTGCTGCGCCATCGTCACGATCGCGCGCGCGATGGCGCAATCGTTTTCTTCGTCGGGCAAGCCGATGACGAAGGAGCGGTCGATCTTCAGGGTGCGGATCGGGAATTTTTTCAGATACGCGAGACTGGAATAACCGGTGCCGAAGTCGTCCAGCGCCAGCGCCAGGCCCATCGCCACCAGCTCGTTCATGATGTCGATCACCTTGTCGGCGCCGCCCACCAGCAGGCTTTCCGTGATCTCCAGCATGATCTGGTCGGGCCGCACCCCATGCCGGTCGAGGGTGTCGGCGATGCGCCGCGGCAGGTTGGCGTCGAACTGGCGCGCCGACAGATTGACGGCGATGGGCGGCATCGCCAGGCCGGCGTCGCGCCAGGCGCCGATCTGGCGGCAAGCCTCGTCCAGCACCCAGCTGCCCAGCTCAAGGATCAGCCCGGTCTCCTCGGCCACCGGGATGAAAACGTCCGGTGACATCATGCCGCGCAGCGGATGCTTCCAGCGCAAGAGCGCCTCGGCGCCGACGATGCGGCCGCTGCGCAGGCTCACCTTGGGCTGGTAATGCAACTGCAAGTCGCGCCCCGCCAGCGCCAGCCGCAATTCCGTCTCCAGGCGCAAATGCTCCTTGGCGCGTTCGTTCATTTCTTCGCGGTAGAACAGGAAGCCGGACTCGATGTTGCGTCCCGCCCTGGCCACGGCCACGTCGGCGTAGCGGAACAGGGACGGCGTGTCGAGCCCGTCCTCCGGATACACGGTGATGCCGATGCTGGCGCCCACCTGCAAGCCGTGGGCGGCGATGGCGATGGGGGCGTCCAGCGCCGCCAGCAGCTTTTGCGCGACAATGGCGGCGTGCTCGCGCTTTTCGATATTCAGCAGGGCGACGACGAACTTGTGGCGGTCGACCCGCGCCAGGATGTCGGCGTCGCGCAGCACCTGGCGGAACAGGCGCCCGACCTCGACGATCACCTGGTCGCCGATGTCCTGGCCCAGGGTGTCGCTGATGGCGCCGATGCGGTTCAGGTCGACCACCAGCAGGGCGCCGTGGCCCACGCCGCGGCGCGCCTCGGCCAGGGCCTGGTCGACCATCTGGTTCAGCAGGCAGCGGTTGGGCAAGCCGGTCAAGCCGTCGTAATTGGCCATGCGCTGCATGCGCGCCTCGGCGTTCTTGTGCACGCTGATGTCGGAAAACAGGGAAAAGGTGTGGCTGATCCGGCCCGCCTCGTCGCGCACCACGCTGATGGTGACCGACTGGGGAAACAGCTCGCCGTTCTTGCGCCGCCCGATGATCTCGCCGCGCCACGGCTCCTGGCCCAGCATGGCGCCGCGCACCTTGGCGCGGAACTCGGCGTCGTGCACGCCCGAGCGCAGCAGGTCCGGGGTCTGGCCTATCGATTCGGCCGGCGTGTAACCGGTGATGCGGGTGAAGGCGCCGTTGATCGAGACGATGCGCTCGTCGGCGTCGGTGATCAAGACGCCCTGGTCGCTGTCTTCGATGATGCGGGCGTGCAAGCCGATCTTGTCGGTCGCCGACAGCGGTTCGCGCAGCGCCGCCAGGCGCACGGCCATGCCGAGCGTGGCGCCGGCCGCGTCGAGGATGGCCGCGCGGCTCAGCAGCAACCAGCGGATGGCGCCCGATTTGCAGCGCCGCCGCACTTCGCTGATGCCGCCTTCCGGGGCCGGGAACAGTTCCGCGACCTTGCCGTCGTCGTCATCGGCGGTGTACAGGAACAGCACGTGGCGGCCCAGCGCCTCTTGCGCGGAATAGCCGAACAGGCGTTCGGCGCCGCCGTCCCAGGCCGTCAGGTAACCGGCCAGGTCGAGTTCGAAGGCGGCGTCGGCCGGCGCCGCCCGGACGCCGGACGGGCCGGCCGCGCGCAGCTGCGCCAACTCGGCGTCCAGCCGGGTCAGGGTGTGCCGCAGCTCGCCGCCCTGCTGCGCGCGCGCCTCCGCGCTGAGGGCCAGGCAACGCTGGATGGCCGCTTCAAACATGGGCGCCGCCAGCGAGCAGGGCGCCGAGCATCCACGGGTTCGCGGCCGCCTCCGCCTCGTCCCGGCCCGGGCAAAACAGCAAGGCGGACGGGACGCCACGGCGATCGGCCAGCAAATATATCAATAGCAAAGGTGCGGTCATCATCATCCGTCTTGTCAGGGCCAGAATGGGCGGTGTGCCGCCTATGGTAACTCGAAACTATTGGCGCGGGCCAACATTCTGTCTCCGGTGCGGCCTGCCGGGAATGGCGGGCGGACGGCGACGCGGGCCGAGATCACGCCCCGGCGTACCCCGGCAAGTGTGCGCTCAAGCCCGCGAACACGCCGGGCGCACGCATGCGCTCGCTCCACCAGCGCAGCGCGGCGCCGCCCTCGCCCGCGCGCCAGGCCAGGTAAAAGGTTTCGTCCGGCTTCGGCTCTTCCACCTGCTTTTCGACCAGCAAGCCGCGCGCGATGGCGGCGCGCGCGCACGGCTCCGGCAAGAAGCCGAAACCGAGGCCGGCCAACTGGTAGTCGAGCTTGTCGCGCATGGTCGGCACCGTCAGCGCATCCTGGCCCAGCAGCAGGCCCACCGTGCGCGGCGCGATCCGGCGCGCCGAGTCGGCCACCACCACGGCGCGGTGGCGCTGCAGCTCGGCCCGCCCCAGCGGCCCTTCGGCGCCGGCCAGCGGATGGCCGGGCGCCACCACGAACACGAAAGATAGCGCGCCCATGGCCTCGGCCACGTAACCGCCGCCGGCCGGGCCGTCGCCGGGCGCCCCTATCAGCAAGTCGACGCGGCGTTCGAGCAGCGCCTCCCAGGTGCCGGACAGGGTTTCGCGCACGATGCGCAAGCGGGTTTGCTGGGCGACGGCGTAAAAGTCCCGCACCGCCGGCGCCAGGGCGAGCGCCGCGAACATCGAGTCGATGCCGATGCCAAGCTCGGTTTCCCAGCCCGAGGCGACGCGCCGCACGCGCTGCTCCAGGTCGTGCGCCGCTTTCAGCAGATAGCGCCCCTCCTTGAGCAACTCGCGGCCGGCCGGCGTCAGTTCGACGTGCGGCCCCCTGCGCTCGAACACTTGCACGCCCAGGTCGGCCTCCAGCTTGCCGACCGTGTAAGAAATGGTCGAGGGGACGCGGTGCAATTCCTTGCCGGCGGCGGAAAACGAGCCGCGGCGGTCGATCGCATCGACGATTTGCAGGGCTTCCAGGCTGAGTCTGAGCATTCGATTTTTTCGATAGTAAAGAGGTAAATTTTCCGTTTTTTGTTTCCGCCCGCGACAGATATACTGAGCCTTATCGATACAAAGCATGCGAAAAAACGGCGCCACAGGCATTCGAAATTATCGCACATCAATTAAACCAACAGGAGCACACCATGTTACAGATACGTCGCAGTGAAGATCGCGGAATCGCCAACCACGGCTGGCTCAATTCCCATCACAGCTTTTCCTTCGCGGACTACCGCGATCCCCGGTACACGGGTTTTGGCCCGCTGCTGGTCATCAATGAAGACCGGGTCGCCCCCGGCCAGGGGTTCGGCACCCACGGCCACCGCGACATGGAAATCATTTCCTACGTGCTCGACGGCGCTCTGGCGCACAAGGACAGCATGGGCACCGGTTCGGTCTTGCACTATGGCGATGTGCAGCGCATGAGCGCCGGCAGCGGCGTGCGGCACAGCGAGTTCAACGACTCGAAAGAGGCGGGCCTGCATTTCCTGCAAATCTGGATACAGCCCAGCGTGACCGGCATTGCGCCCGGCTACGAGGAAAAGCACTTCGCGCCGGCCGACAAAGAGGGGCAATTGCGCCTGATCGCTTCCGGCGACGGCCGCGACGGTTCGGTGCTGATCCACCAGGACGCCGCCATCTACGCCAGCCTTCCGCTGCCGGGGCAGCGCCTGGAACACGTGCTGGCCGCGGGGCGCAGCGCCTATGTGCACTTGATCCGCGGCGCGCTGCTGGTCAACGGCACCGAGCTCAAAGGCGGTGACGCGCTCAAGATCAGCGCCGAAAGCCTGGTCACGCTGGAGCGGGCGGAGGATGCCGAAGTGCTGCTGTTCGACTTGCCGTACTGAGGCCGCGGTCGCCGATCGGGCGGAGAAAGCGGGGGCGGAAATAAATCCCGCCTGTTTTTGGTATGATGAGGGGGCGCGCCTGGTCTGATTCACTCAGAGCGGCGCGCCTTTTACTTTTATCCTCACTTTTTATGAGCACAAGCATGCACATCAGCGCGCACATCCCGGTTAAAGAAGAATTGGACTACATGAGCTCTTGCGCGCTGCCCACGCCGTGGGCCCAGTTCACCTTGCACGCTTTCGTCGAGCACGCGACCGGCAAGGAACACCTGGCCATGGTTCTGGGCGACGTCGGCGACGGCGCCCCGGTGCTGGCGCGCGTGCATTCCGAATGCCTGACCGGCGACGTGCTGTTTTCCCAGCGCTGCGACTGCGGCGCCCAGCTCGAGGGCGCGCTCAAGAAGATCGCCGCCGAAGGCCGCGGCATCCTGCTCTACTTGCGCCAGGAAGGGCGCGGCATCGGCTTGATCAACAAGATCCGCGCCTACCGCCTGCAAGAAGCGGGCGCCGACACGGTGCAAGCGAACGAGCAACTGGGCTTCAAGGCCGACGCCCGCGACTATGCGCTGTGCCAGCCGATGCTGGGCCAGTTCGGCATCACCAGCTTGCGCCTGATGACGAACAATCCGCGCAAGATCGAGGCCATGGAAAAGCTCGGCATCACGGTCGCCGAGCGCGTCCCGCTGCTGGTGAACCGGAATGCCTTCAACCAGCATTATCTGAACACCAAGGCCAGCAAGCTGGGGCACATGATGACCCCGCTCGCCCCGCCGGCGCCCGAGGACGGCGCACTGTAATGGCGGCGCGCTTGAGCCGACGTCCACGCGCGCCGGCGCGCCCGCTCGCACGCCTCCTCGCGCGCATGACCATGTCCTTGCCGCCTGTGCTGCGCTCGCTGTTGCCGTCCCTGCTGCTGGCCGGCTGTTGCCTGGCCGCGCACGCGGCGCCGCAAGCCGCCGCCGCCAAGTCCGCCGCCGAGATGGTGGCGCCGCTGCCGGCGCCCTCCACCGCCGCGCAAAAACTGTATTCCTCGGCCAAGAACGACATCCTGCAAGTGCGCGTGCTGCTCAAGAGCGGCCGCACCCAGTCCTCGGTCGGCTCCGGCTTCCTGATCGGCACCGGCAATCTGGTGCTCACCAACTACCACGTGGTGTCGCAGTTCGCCCTCGATCCCGACACTTATGTCGGCGAATGGGTCGACACCAGCGGCCGCCGCGGCGCCGTCGAACTGCTGGCCGTGGACGTCTTGCACGACTTGGCCGTGGTGCGCGTGAGCCGCAACGGCACCGGCTTTTTCAAGATGCCGGACAAACTGGCCGTCCTGACCCAGGGCCAGTATCTGTATTCGCTGGGCAATCCACTCGACCTCGGCTTCGCCATTTCGGAAGGCGCTTACAACGGCGTCATCACGCGCAGTTTTTACGAGCAACTGATGTTTACCGGCCCGATCAACGCCGGCATGAGCGGCGGCCCCAGCGTGACGGAAAGTGGCGACGTGGCCGGCGTGAACGTGTCGAAGCGCCTGGACGGCGAACTGGTCAGCTTCCTGGTGCCGGCCCGCTACGCCCAGGACTTGCTGAAACGGGTGGCCCTGCAAGCGAAGCCGCCCAAGGATTTCAAGCCCGTCGTGACGGAACAATTGCTCGCGCACCAGAACGTCATGGTCGAGCGCCTGCTGGGCACTCCGCTCACCCTGAAAGCCATGGGCCCCTACCAGGTGCCGGTGCGGGAATCGGATCAGATGCGCTGCTGGGGACGCTCAAACGTGAAACCCGATACGCCCTTCATGGTCGACAACACCAGTTGCGCCATGGAGTCCGCCATCTTCATTTCCAGCAACCTGCAAACGGGACAGATCGCGATACGCCATGAATTTCTGCGCAGCACCACGCTGGGCCCGGTGCGCTTTGCCGAACTGGCCAGCGCCGCCTTCAAGAACGAAGATTTCGGCAACTACAAGGATGCCCAGTTGACGGGGCCCAGTTGCACCGAGCAATTCGTCAAGAACAAGACCATGCCGCTGCGCGCCGTGCTGTGCGTGCGCGCCTACCGCAAGTTCGCCGGCCTGTACGACTTCGCCCTGCTGACGGCCAGCACCGACAACGCGCTGATGAGCCTGCAAAGCCGGCTCGACGCCCGCGGCGTGTCCTACGACAACGGCATGCGCGGCGCCCGCATCTTCATCGACGCGCTGGCCCGGGGCGGCAAGCCGTGAGGGCGCCGTATTTCATCGAAACGCTGGCGCGCAACGGCGAAGTGCTGAACCGCCAGCAAGTGAACGCCCTGCCGATACGGCTCGGACGCGGCTACGACAACGACTTCATCCTCGACGACGCGCACACGGCCGCGCGCCATGCCGTCATCGAAGACGACGGCGCCGGCGGCCTGGTGCTGCGCGACCTGGGCAGCCAGAACGGCAGCATCCACCGCGGCCGGCGCCAGTCGAGCATCGTGCTCGGCGGCGACACCGTGGTGCGCCTGGGCCATACCAATTTACGCGTGCGCGGCGCCGACTTCGCGGTGGCGCCGGAATTGACCGACACTACCATGCACGCCTGGGAAGGCGGCACTCCGGCCCTGTTGGGGCTGGGCATGATGGCGGCCACGGCGGCACTGACCAATTGGCTCAGCGATACCCAGTCGGCCGACGCCGTCGCCTATCTGCTGGTGATCGCCTATACCCTGGGCGGCGGCTTGGTGTGGAGCAGCGTCTGGGCCTTCGGCAACCGCCTGTTCGGCCGCCACGCCCGCTTCGGCCGCCACCTGTTCATCCTCGGCTGCGGCCTGGTCGCGATGGAATTGTTCACCCAGGCCAGCAACGTCGTCGCTTACGCCTTTTCGCTGGAATGGCTGGTGCGCTACGATCGCCAGATGGTCATCGCCCTGCTCTGCTGCATGGTGTTTTTCCACCTGCGCACGATCAAGCCGCGCCACCCGGGCCGCTTGGCGGCCGCTTGCCTGGTCTTGCTGGCGATCGGCTCCGGTCTCGACCTGATGAGCAATCTGCAACTGACCGGCCGTCTGGCGGACGAGCCGTATATGTCGGCCATCCTGCCGCCGGTGCTGCGTCACAGCCCCGACCACACGCTCGACGACTTCTTCCACCAGGCCGCCAAGCTCAAGTCCGGGGTCGACGCCGAGCGCGCGGCGGCCATACAGAGCGGCGCCCCCGCCGACGACGACGGCGAAGAATAGCGCCGGCCCGCGCGGCTCATGCTCGCGCGGCGCGCGGGCAAAAAAAAGCCCGCGCGAGGCGGACTTGGAAAGCGTCGGTAAAACTCAAACTACCGTTTTTCTTAGCGACTGGGGCAGCGCGCTGACACCGGGCGGGCTTCAGCGCATCAATTCATGGTTCCGCAAGCGCCGCCGCCAAGCCCTGGATAGTGCCTTCGGGATCAAGCGGCGTATGGATCGCTGGAACAAGAATTCATTTTATAGGAGTTTCTTTCTCGGGGAAATATTTTTCCTTTTGATATTTTAAATTTCCTTCTTGCAATTGCGACAGACATCATCCCGCAGGGCGGGCGGTCGGGCTCGACACCTGTGAAGCGGCATTTTCGGCACAAAAACACTGTCGCAGCCGCGCAACAGGTCCCGCATGATTCAGGTCGACGGGGCATGTGCGCGGCGCCGCTCAGATCGGCCGCGGCCAGGCCGGCCCCTTCAATTCGATGGTATTGCCTTCGGGATCGCGCACATAGATGGAGGGCCCCTCCCCTTCGGCGCCGTAGCGCGAGGCGGCCGCTTCGCTGGCGACGCCGGCCGCCGCCAGATGCCGGCGGATCGCCGCTTCGTCGAAGGGCTCGACCCGGAAGCAGAGGTGATCCATATTCCGTCCCTCGGCGCCGGGCGCGGCCCCGCCCAGGCGCCCCAGCTTGCCGTCCACGGGCACCAGGTCGAGCAGCGAGGCCCCGGCCCGCAATTGCAGCA
This sequence comes from Janthinobacterium sp., assembly GCA_003482555.1. GTDB lineage: Bacteria > Pseudomonadota > Gammaproteobacteria > Burkholderiales > Burkholderiaceae_D > Janthinobacterium. The sequence continues at coordinate 21,001 of DMYQ01000331.1, forward strand.
AGCCGATCTCCGCCTGCTCCCTTTCAACTTGGCAAGCGAGCACGTCGCAATAGAAGCGCTTCATTGCCGCCAGGTCAAGCACGCGCAAGACGACATGGTCGATCTCCCGGATATGTATCATCGATCCGCCTTTCTTTTAACTTGAGCCTATACCGCAGATGGGAATGGCGTGGCAAAATACAAGCATACTGCTGAGCGATGAGCGGGCAACGACGGAGGCGAGGAAAATGGTGGATCTGGACGAGCTGCGCTACCTGGCGCTGTCATTTCCCGACGCGACGGAAGAGGACCATCACGAGCGACCCTCGTTTCGGGTCGGCGGCAAGATCTTTGCCACCCTGCCCGACGATGAACACATCAACGTCATGCTCGACCCGGAGGCGGCCCATATCGCCACCATCGTCACGCCCGAGGGTTGCGTGGAATTGTGGTGGGGCGAGCGCCTGGCCGGCATCAAGGTCACCCTGGCGCTGGCTGAACTCGACATGCTGGCCGCCGTGCTGACGGCCGCCTGGCGCCGCAAGGCGTCCGACGAGCTGGCGCGCTCGCTCGATCCGGCCGCCGGCTGAGGGCGCCGGCCCGTCCGGCGGCGCGCGCTCGTCAAATCCGGCCGCGCTTGAATTCCGCCAAAAACGCCTTCGCCTGGGCGGGCGTGAGCACGACATCGGCATCGCCGTGGTAGGCGTACAGGAAAGGCGGGCCTTGCATGCGGTCGGTCAGCTTGGCCGACAAGAGAAACTTGCTGCCCAGGGGATACAGGCTGGTATCGCGCAGGCGGCGCGAGCATTGCACCGGCAAGGCCGGCGAAAATGCCTGGCCGGGCAGCGGACGGATCTCCACCGCCGCGCCTATCATGCGCGACTCGACGGCGACTTGCCGGTAAGCATATGTATCACGAACCATGCGACTCTCTCAGTGGAACTGGCCGGGCGGGCCGGCGTATCGTGCATGGTAAGGCATTTTGGCCATGCCCGCGGGATCCGGCGGCTAGCGGGCCGAAACCCGCGGCACTCGGCGCTCCCGTCCGCCGCCGAAAACCCGTCTCAGTCCGTCGTGGCGGCCGGGGTGCGCAGCAACAAGGCCACCGCTTCCGCCGCGATGCCCTCTTCCCGCCCCAGGTAGCCGAGCTTTTCATTGGTCTTGGCCTTGATGTTGACTTGGCCGATGGCCAGCCCCAGGTCGAGCGCCACGTTGGCAACCATGGCGGGGATGTGCGGCGCCATCTTCGGCCGCTGCGCGATGATGGTGGCGTCGATGTTGCCGATGCTGTAGCCGGTGGCGGCGACGCGCTTGCCGGCCTCGCGCAGCAGGGTGCGCGAATCGGCGCCCTTGAATTGCGCGTCCGTGTCCGGGAAGTGCTTGCCGATGTCGCCCAGGGCCGCCGCGCCGAGGATGGCGTCGATGATCGCGTGCAGCAGCACATCGGCGTCGGAATGGCCCAGCAGGCCGACATGATGGGGAATGTTGACGCCGCCGATGATCAAATCGCGGCCGGCGACCAGCGCGTGGCAGTCGTAACCTTGGCCTATGCGGAACGGCAATGCGGGAGTCTGGCTCATGATGCGGGTTTCCTGGTCGACGATGGGATTGATGGGAATGCTGGGATTGCTGGCCGGCTCATGCGCCGTGCGCCAGGTACATTTCGGCGATGCGTATGTCGCGCGGCAGCGTCACTTTCAGATTGCGAGGATGGCCTTCGACCAGCTTCGGCGACAGGCCCAGCGCTTCGACGGCGCTGGCGTCGTCGGTGACGGCCCCGCCCCCGGCGGCGGCCGTCGCCAGCGCGCTACTGAGCAAGCCGTAGCGGAACATTTGCGGCGTCTGCGCCAGCCACAGGCCGTCGCGCGCGACGGTGGCCACGCCGTCCGCGCCGGCCCGCTTGACGGTGTCCACCACCGGCAAGGCCAGCAGACCGCCGACGGCATCCTCGCCCACTCCGGCGATCAAGCAATCGATCAGGGCCGGCGTCAAGCCCGGCCGCGCGGCGTCGTGCACCAGCACCCAGTCGCCGTCGCCCACTTGCCCGCGCAGCGCGCGCAAGGCGTTGAGCACCGAGTCCATGCGGGTGGCGCCGCCGCAGCGCAGCACCGTCACGCCGGCCGCCGGCAGCACGCTGTCGATGTGGCCGTCGTCCGGGCTCACCACGACATAGGTATGGGCGATGGCGGCGCAGCCCAGAAAGGCGTCCAGGGTATGCCGCAGCATCGGCTTGCCGCCGATGGACAGGTATTGCTTGGGGCCGTCGGCCGCCATGCGCGCGCCCACGCCGGCGGCGGGAATCAGGGCGAAATGGCGAGGGCGGGCCGGGCCGGTTTTGATACTCATGTGCTTACTCTTTCTGTGATTGGCGCGGCTATTGCCCGCGCTGCGCCTTGCGCAAGATGGTCTGGATCTCGCCCCCGCAAGCCTTGCCCAGCCGGGCATATTCTTGCGGTGAATCTATGGCCGCCTGCAACACTTCAACCTTGCCCATCTCGCCCTTGATATACGGCAGCCAGCCGGTGTCGACCTCGCTCGCCAGGGCCGCCTTGGCGCTGCCGCGCGGCGCGTACAGGGGTTCGGCCTTGAAGCGCCGCGCCAGCGCCGCCCGCACCAGCTTTTCCACGCGAGGCAAGTTGTCCATATAAGTTTTCATATGGCGCAACTCGTGCTTCAGGATTTCGCCGTAGGCGCAGCCGCCGGGAGGAAATTCGTGTCCCACATAAATCACGATGGGCGCGTAGTACAAAGTCACGGCGATGCGCGGCGCCACGCATTCATAGCCGCTGACGGGATCGTCGAGCATGGGCCCGTCGACCCCGATCCGCACCTGCGATTCGGTCTGGGTCAGCCCCAGCACGAAGGTGTTGGCGCGCGCCCCGCCCTTCATCGCCGTCAATTCCCGGTAAGACAGGCGGGTATCGATGCTATAGCCGTTTTGTTGCGCCGTCAGCACCGATACCGTCTTGCTGATCTGGTCTTCGCAGCGGATCTGGAAAGGTGTGCGCGCGCCCAGCGCCTGCAGGCAAGCCAGCGGCCCCAGCATCAGGGCCAGGGCCAAGGTCGGGAAAGGCCGGCGGCGCGCGGCGCGCATCGCGACTTATTCCGGCGCCCAAGCGCCGTCGCGGATTTTCTCCAGCCAAAAGGCGCCGATGATGGTCTTGACGTCGGTGATGGCGCCCTGGCGCACCCAGTCCAGCAAGTCCGCCATGGGGGCCGTGAAGACGTCGAGGAATTCGCCCTCGTCAAGCTGGCTCTGCCCGGCCACGAGTCCGCGCGCGAGAAACAGCTCGAGGTGCTCGTCCGAATAGGCGATGGCGTTGTGGATGGTGCAAACGAATTGCCAGTCGCTGGCCGTGTAGCCGGTCTCTTCGCGCAGCTCGCGCTTGGCGCAAGCGAGGGCGTCTTCGCCGGCGTCGATCTTACCGGCCGGAAATTCGATGAAGACGCGATCCAGGGGGTAACGGAATTGCCGCTCGAGCAGCACGCGGCCGTCGTCGAACAGGGCCAGGATCACCACCGCGCCCGGATGGCGGATATATTCGCGCCGGGTGACCTTGCCGTCCGGCAGGGTCACCCGGTCGCTTTGCACCGTCAGGAAGCCGCCTTCATAGACCAGCTCGCCATCGACTTTGCTTTCTCTCAGGTGCGTATCCATGCGCGCTCCGGTGGCGAACTACGAGTGGTGGCGCTTGCGCAGGTAGCGCAGCACGAAGCCGGGAAAGGCCAGCACCACGAACAGGCAGCCCGTGATGGCATAAAATTCCCAGGTTTGCGGGAAGACGTTGCCGATCTGCGCTTCCAGCGCGAAACCGACCGCGCCCACCACGAAGTACAGCAACACCATTTCCAGCAGACGCAGGTAGAGCGGCTTGTGCCAGGGCCGCCCGTCGAAACCAGCCCCGGCCTTGACCGGTATCAGGCCCAGCACCCTGTCGTTGAAGAACGGCAGGTTAGCGCCGGCCAGCGCGAGGGCGATCACCAGCCAGCTTGAGAGAGTCACATCCATCTGCGTCCTAGGTGCTCAGCGTCTTCGCCATCGCCGTCAGGCAGACGTTGAGCAGACTGCCCGGAAACAGGCCGAGGCCGACGATCAGGACGCCATTCAAGCTCAGGACCACGCGCATGTCGGTATTCACCAGCAGCGGCGCGCCATCCTTCGGCTCGTCGAACCACATCATCTTGACCACGCGCAGGTAATAGAAGGCGCCGATCAGCGAGAACATGACAGCCACCACGGTCAGCCACAACTGCCCCGCGCCCAGCACGGCTTGCAACACCGAGAACTTGGCCGCAAAGCCCATCATCGGCGGCACGCCGGCCAGCGAGAACATCAGGATCGACATGACGGCGGCAAACCACGGGCTGCGTTTCGACAAGCCCTTGAAGTCGGACAATTCTTCCGCCTCGAAGCCGGCGCGGGCCAGCAGCATGATGACGCCGAAGCTGCCCAGGGTCGTCATGACGTAGGTGACGACATAAAACATGGCCGAGCTGTAAGCGCTGGCGGCGCCGCTGCTGTCGCTGCCGACCGAGCCGGACATCAGGCCCAGCAGGACGAAGCCCATCTGTGCGATGGTCGAGTAAGCCAGCATGCGCTTGATATTCGTTTGCGCGATCGCGGTCAGGTTGCCGATCGCCAGGGACATCACGGCCAGCACCATCAGCATCTGTTGCCAGTCGTGGGCCAGCGGCATCAAGCCTTCCACCAGCAGGCGGATGAAGATGGCGAAGGCGGCCAGTTTCGGCGCGCCGCCCAGCAGCAGGGTCACGGCCGTCGGCGAACCCTGGTACACGTCCGGCACCCACATGTGGAAAGGCAC
>DMYQ01000331.1:25937-28155 GCA_003482555.1 Janthinobacterium sp.
GCGGATGCCGCTTCGGCCACCTTGGTCAGGTCGAGCGAGCCGGTGGCGCCGTACAACATCGAGATACCGTACAGCAAGAAACCGGAAGCGAGCGCGCCCAGGACGAAATACTTCATCGCCGCCTCGGTCGCCTTGGCATTGTCGCGCCGCAAGGCGACGAGCGCGTACAGGGACAGGGACATCAATTCCAGGCCCAGGTAAATGGTCAGGAAGTTATTCCCGGAGATCATCACCATCTGGCCCAGCAGGGCGAACAGGGCCAGCACATAGAATTCGCCGCCCAGGTTGCCCGACAACATGCCGCGATCGGTCGCGTAAGTGCGCGAATAGATCAGGGTCAAGGCTACGGCCCCGTAAGAAAACAGCTTGAGCAAGTTCGACATCGGGTCGGAAATGAACATGTTCGAGAACGTGTACACGGTGGTGCCGGCGTTGAAGTCGAGCAAGGTGAAGCCGGCGCAGACGGCCAGGGTCAGCAGCGACAACATGTACGTGATCGAACGCTTGCCCTCGGACAGGAACATATCGATCAGCAGGATCGCCGAAGCGGCGATCAGCAGAAAGACTTCTGCGTAGAGCGGGATCAGGTTGGTGGTATTCATCTAGTTTTCCGTGTTTTCTTAAGGCAGCTTCGTCTGATGCACGTGCGCGATCAAGTCGGCAACCGAGGTCTGCATCGTGTCGGTGAACGGCTTCGGATACAGGCCCATCGCCATCACGGCCAGCGCCAGGGCGCCGAACATGAAGAATTCACGCTTGTTGATGTCGGTCAGCTCGGACACGTGGTGATTGGCGACCTTGCCGAAGATGACGCGCTTGGCCATCCACAGCGAGTAGGCGGCGCCAAAGATCAGGGCGGTGGCGGCCAGCAGACCGATCCAGAAGTTGAACTCGACCGCGCCCAGGATCACCATGAATTCGCCGACGAAGCCCGAGGTGGCGGGCAAGCCGCAGTTGGCCATCGAGAAAAAGATGAAGAAGGCGGCGAATTTCGGCATGCGGTTGACGACTCCGCCGTAGTCGGCGATTTGACGCGAATGCATGCGGTCGTACAGCGCGCCGATGCACAGGAACATGGCGCCGGAAATGAAGCCGTGCGAAATCATTTGCATGATGCCGCCCTGCACACCCATGCTGTTGAAGATGAAGAAACCCAGGGTCACGAAACCCATGTGGGCGATCGACGAATAGGCGACCAGTTTTTTCATGTCTTTCTGTACCAGGGCGACCAGACCGATGTAGATCACGGCGATCAGCGACAGGGTGATGATGAAACCCGACAAATACTTGCTGGCGTCGGGCGCGATCGGCAGCGAAAACCGCAGGAAACCGTAAGCGCCCAATTTCAACATAATGGCGGCCAGCACGGCGGAGCCGCCCGTGGGCGCCTCGACGTGGACGTCCGGCAACCATGTGTGGACGGGGAACATCGGTACCTTGACGGCAAAGGCCATCAGGAAGGCCAGGAAGATGAAGATCTGTTCCTTCATCGACAGTTTCAACGCGTGCCAGGCCAGGATATCGAAGCTGCCCGACTGCTTGTACAGGTAGATGATGGCGATCAGGGTGAGCAGCGAACCGAAGAAGGTGTACAGGAAAAACTTGAAGGCCGCGTACACGCGGTTCTCGCCGCCCCAGATACCGATGATGATGAACATCGGGATCAGGGTCGCTTCAAAGAAAAAGTAAAACAGCAAGCCGTCGAGGGCGGCGAAGACGCCGATCATCAAGCCCGACAGGATCAGGAAGGCGCCCATGTATTGCGCGACGCGCTTCTCGATCACTTGCCAGGCCGAAATGATGACGATCACCGTGATGAAGGCCGTCAGCGGAATGAACCACAGCGACAGGCCGTCGATGCCGAGCGAGTACATGATGTTGAAGCGGCCGATCCACGGCGCTTTTTCGACGAATTGCATGCCGTGGGCGGCATTGTCGAAGTGCTGGATCAGCGGCAAGGTGCACAGCAGGCTGACGCCGGCGCCGATCAGCGACAGCACCCGCGTAAAGCCGGGCTTGTCGTCGCGGCCGATGGCCAGCACCAGGAGCCCGAACAGGACCGGAACCCAGATCGCCAGGCTCAGGTAGGGAGGAAGTGTAGAAATCGTAGGCATGGTTCTCAGTATTCTTTTCTCAGGTCAGCTTATGAATCGGCTTACTTAGCGGGCCAGAATGGCAGGAAATAGACCAGGGCGACGAGCACGCCGAAGATCATCAC
>DMYQ01000331.1:28365-28820 GCA_003482555.1 Janthinobacterium sp.
CCGTCGATCAGCATCTTGTCGCCGACATTCCACAGGCCGTTGCCCAGCAGGCGGGCGCCGCCGGCGAACACGACCTCGTTGAATTTGTCCAGATAGTATTTATTGTCGAGCAGCGTGTGGATGGCGTGGAACTTCGAGAAGAACCAGGCCGGCACGCGCGGATTGACCATATAGCAGTAGTAAGCCGAAGCCACGCCCAGGGCCGCCAGCATCAGCGGCAGCGAAGCGAAGGAATGCAGGGCCATGGCGAAGGCGCCGTGGAATTCCTCGTGCAAGACTTCCATCGCGCGGTGCTTTTCGCCGACCTCGATGACACCCTTGAAGAAGTCGCCGTGCAGCATGGGCGCAACCGTGAAGTAACCGATCAGGGCCGATGGGATCGCCAGCATCACCAGCGGGAACCAGACCACGAAGGGCGACTCGTGCGGCTTCTGGCCGGGGGCCAGGCCGTGGTG
>DMYQ01000331.1:28895-37387 GCA_003482555.1 Janthinobacterium sp.
CGTGCGCCTTGCCGAAACGCTCTTCCCCGTGGAATACCAGGAAATACATGCGGAAGGAATAGAAGGCCGTCACGAAGACGCCGGCCAGCACCGCGAACTGGGCGAATGCGGCGCCCGGCAAGTGGGTCGCCTGAACCGCTTCGATGATGCTGTCCTTGGAATAGAAGCCGGAAAAGAACGGCGTGCCGATCAGCGCCAGGGAACCGATCAGCGAGGTGATCCAGGTGATCGGCATGTACTTGCGCAGACCGCCCATGTTGCGGATGTCTTGGTCATGGTGCATGCCGATGATGACCGAACCGGCGCCCAGGAACAGCAGGGCCTTGAAGAAGGCGTGGGTCATCAGATGGAACACGGCCACCGAGTAGGCCGAAGAACCCAGCGCCACCGTCATGTAACCGAGTTGCGACAGGGTCGAATAGGCCACGACGCGCTTGATGTCGTTCTGGATCATGCCCAGGAAACCCATGAACAGGGCCGTGATGGAACCGATCACCAGGATGAAGGACAGGGCCGTGTCGGACAATTCAAACAGCGGCGACATGCGCGACACCATGAAGATGCCGGCCGTGACCATGGTGGCGGCGTGGATCAGGGCGGAAATCGGGGTCGGGCCTTCCATCGAATCGGGCAGCCAGACGTGCAGCGGGAACTGGGCCGACTTGCCCATCGCGCCGATGAACAGGCAGATGCAGGCGACGGTCAGCAGCGACCAGTCGCTGCCGCCCAGTGTCATGGCCGACAAGGCGTCTTTGTGCGCGAAGATATCCTGGTAATTCATCGAATGTCCATTCGCCAGCAACAGGCCGATGCCGAGGATGAAGCCGAAGTCGCCGACGCGGTTGACCAGGAAAGCCTTCATGTTGGCGACGATGGCCGTCGGGCGGGTGTACCAGAAACCAATCAAGAGATACGAGACCAGGCCCACGGCTTCCCAACCGAAGAACAGTTGCAGGAAGTTGTTGGACATGACCAGCATCAGCATCGCGAACGTGAACAGCGAAATGTAGGCGAAGAAGCGGTTATAGCCTTCGTCGTCCTTCATGTAGCCGATCGTGTAGATGTGCACCATCAGCGAGACAAACGTCACCACGCACATCATCATCGCCGACAGCGAATCGATCTGGAACCCGACATCGAGTTTCAGTTCGCCGACCGTCATCCAGTTATAGATCACGCCATTGAAGGTGGCGCCATCCATGACGCTGGACAGCGTCATACACGACAGAATGAATGCAATCAGTACGCCCAAAATCGTCGCGCTATGCGACGTCTTGCGTCCGACCAAATTACCCAGAAACTGGGTTCCAAGCAAGCCGGCAATCGCCGCGCCGGCCAGCGGCGCGAGAGGGATGGCTAGAAGGAGGTTAGGGTTGAGAAGTTGCCCCGCCATGATGAACCTTAATCGTTATTATTCGACGTATTTCGACAAAAAACGCGGTGAAAATCGCCTGAAAAGCGCGCTTCACACCGCAGTACCAATCGCGAGGATGAAATCGCTTAGCCTTTGAGACTGTCCAGATCTTCCACATTGATGGTGTCCAGATTGCGGAACATGACCACCAGAATCGCCAGACCGATGGCCGATTCCGCGGCCGCCACTGTCAGGATGAAGAAGACGAACACCTGCCCGGCCGCGTCGCCCAGGTAATGCGAAAACGCGATGAAATTCATGTTCACGGCCAGCAGCATCAATTCGATGGCCATCAGCAGCACGATGACGTTCTTGCGGTTCAGGAAAATGCCGACGATGGAAATCGCAAACAGGATCGCGCCCAGAACCAGGAAGTGTGCGAGCGATAAAGTCATGGTGCCTCCTTGGCTGCCGCGTCGGCCGCGCCACGATTGGACACGGCGTCCATCTTGACGATGCGCAGGCGGTCGTTGCGTTTGACCCGGACCGCTTGGGCCGGATCGAAATGTTTGGTGTCCTTGCGCTTGCGCAGGGTCAGCGCGACGGCGGCGACGATGGCCACCAGCAGGATGGCGGCCGCCACTTCGAAGGCGAACACGTATTGGGTATAGATCAGCATACCCAATTCCTTGGTGCCGCCGATATTGCCGGGCACGGTGGAAGGCGTCGGTTCAGTCTGGCTGAAGGAGCGCCACAGCACGGCCGCCATTTCCAGCACGATCACCACGCCGATGCTGGAAGCGACGGGCAGATAGGCCCAGAAGCCTTCGCGCATCTTGTCGATATTAATGTCGAGCATCATCACGACGAAGAGGAAGAGCACCATCACGGCGCCGACATAGACCAGCACCAGGACGATGGCGAGGAACTCGGCCTCGAGCAACATCCAGATGCCGGCCGCCGAAAAGAAGGACAGCACCAGGAACAGCGCGGCGTGGACCGGATTGCGGGCCGTGATAACGCGTGTCGCGGCCAGCAACAGGATGGCCGCGAATGCGTAAAACAAAGCAGTTTTAAATTCCATAACAAACCCAAGAGACGTACAGATTAACGATCAAGGCGCGCCCTTTGCCAGGCGCGCTTGCATCAACGATAGGGTGCATCGGCGGCGCGCGCGGCGGCGATTTCGTTTTCGTAACGATCGCCCACGGCCAGCAACATCTCTTTCGTGTAGTACAGATCGCCGCGCTTCTCGCCGTGGTATTCCAGCACGTGGGTCTCGACGATCGAATCGACCGGGCAAGACTCTTCGCAGAAACCGCAAAAGATGCACTTGGTCAGATCGATGTCGTAACGCGTGGTGCGGCGCGAACCGTCCTCGCGCTGTTCCGACTCGATCGTGATGGCCATCGCCGGGCACACGGCTTCGCACAATTTACAGGCGATGCAGCGCTCTTCCCCGTTCGGGTAGCGGCGCAGCGCGTGCAGGCCGCGGAAGCGGGGCGACATCGGCGTCTTCTCTTCCGGGAATTGCACGGTGATCTTGCGCGCGAACATGTACTTGCCCGTCAGCGCCATGCCTTTAATCAGCTCGGTCAGCATCAAGCTGCCGAAGAAATCTTTTACCTTGTCCATTCGTATATCGCTCTCTTACTTCCAAATATTCCAGGATGTCTGCATCCAGGCGGCGACGAAGACCAAATAAGCCAATGTCAGCGGGATAAACACTTTCCAGCCCAGACGCATGATCTGATCATAGCGATAGCGCGGGAAGGTACCACGGGTCCAGATGAACAGGGACACGACGAGGAAAGCCTTGGCGAACAACCAGCACCAGCCCGGAATGAAGCTCAGGAAGGAAACAGGTGCGTCCCAACCGCCCAGGAACATCAGGGACGCGACCACGCCGATCAAGATCATGTTGGCGTATTCGGCCAGGAAGAACATGGCGTAGGACATGCCCGAGTATTCGACCATGTGGCCGCCGACGATTTCCGACTCGCCCTCGACCACGTCGAAAGGATGGCGGTTGCATTCGGCCAGGCCGGAGACCAGGTAGACGATGAATACCGGAAACAGCGGCAACCAGTTCCACGACAGGAAATTCAAGCCGCGGCTGGCGAACACGCCCTGGGTCTGGCCGTGCACGATGTCGCTGAAGTTCAGGCTGCCCGACACCATCAGCACGATGACGAGCACGAAACCCATCGCGATTTCATAGGACACCATCTGCGCCGAAGCGCGCATCGCGCCCATGAAGGAATACTTCGAGTTGGAAGCCCAGCCGGCGATGATGATGCCGTACACTTCCATCGAGGTGATCGCCATCAGCAGCAGCAGACCGGCGTTGACATTGGCCAGCACCACTTCCGGGCCGAAGGGAATGACGGACCAGGCGGCCAGGGCCGGCATGATGGTCATGATCGGGCCGATGACGAACAGGGCTTTGCTCGACTTCGAAGGAATGATGATTTCCTTGAACAAGAGCTTGAGCGCATCGGCGATCGGTTGCAGCAAACCCATGGGGCCGACGCGGTTCGGGCCGATGCGGATCTGGATCCAGCCCAGCAGCTTGCGTTCCCACAGGGTCAGGTAGGCAACCAGGCCCATCAAAGGCAGGGTCACGCACAGGATTTTTGCCAGCGTCCAAAAGAAAGGCCAGCTGAAACCCACCAGGTTTTGCCCGGTGGTATTGATGGTGGTGATGATTTCAGGCAGAGCCATTAGATTCCCTCCCCTGCTTTTTCAACGGTGATGGCGCCGAACATGCCGCCCAGGGTGGCAGTCGCGGCGTGGGCCGCCGAAACGCGCACCACATTGGCCGGCAAGCCCGCTTGGACGGCCGCCACCAGGATGGCGCTGCCGGAGCCTTGCGCGACCTTGACCTTGTCGCCGGACTTGACGCCCAGTTGCTGCGCCAGCGCGGCCGACAGACCGGCCTTCGGCACGCCCGCGTCGACCGTGCGTTGCAGCGGTTCGGAGCGGCGCACCAGAGCGTCGGCGAAATAGATCGGCACGTCGGTGATGCGTTCCAGCGCGGCGGAGACCGGCGCGTGGGTCGCCGCCAGCAGGGCTTGCCTGGAGACGTTGTTCAGCTTGGCCGATAGATCGCTGACGTCCTTGCCGAAGGCTTCGTCGCGCACCGCTTCCGAGGTGTCGTAGTCGAAACCGTCCAGGCCCAGGATATTGCCCAGTACGCGCAGCACTTTCCAGGCCGGGCGGGTTTCGCCGAGCGGCTTGACGGTGCCGTTGAAACTCTGGGCGCGGCCTTCGCAATTGACGAAGGTGCCCGAGGTTTCGGCGAAGGGCGAAATCGGCAGCAAGACGTCGGCGAAATCCATGCCGTGCTTGAAGGACGACATGGCGATCACCATCTCGGCCTGCCCCAGGGCGGCGCGGGCCGCCTGTGGATTGGCGCTGTCGAGCTCTGGTTCCGCGTTGAGCAAAATGTAGGCTTTTTTCGGTACCGCAAAGGCGGCGCTGGCGTGCTTGGCGCCGGCGTTCACCAGATGGGCGCCGACCGTGTTGGCCGCTTCCGTCAGGTAACCGAGCTTGGCGCCCGTCTGCTCGGCGATCCACTGCGCGGCCGCGTGCAGCGCGGACGCTTGCGGATGCTGCGTGGCGGCATTGCCCAGCAAGACGGCGCCATGGTCGCCGGCCATCAGCGAGGCGGCGATCCTGGCCGCCACGTCGGAGGCGACGATATGCTCGAAGCCGGCCGGGGCCGCCAAGTCTTTCGCCTTGGCGACGGCGGCCACCACTTCGGACAAGGCCGCCAGCCAGTCGGACGGGGCGACGATCATCTTGTTGGCGATGGTGATCAGTTGATCGTCGTCGCACGCGTGCAGGATCGACAGCTTGGCGCCGCCCTTGACCGAGGCGCGCAAGCGCGTCGCCAGCAAAGGATGATCCTTGCGCAAGAAAGAGCCGATGACGAAGGCGCGCTTGATCTCGCCGAATTCGGCGATCGACATGCCCAGCCAGGGCTTGACGTCGGCGTCCAGCGCGAAATCGCTTTGGCGCAGGCGGAAATCGACGTTCTCGGAACCGAGGGCGCGCACCAGCTTTTGCAGCAGCACCAATTCTTCCACCGTCGAATGGGGCGTGGCCAGGGCGGCGATGGCGTCGGCGCCGTGTTCATGCTTGACGTTTTTCAAGCCGTGGGCCACGTATTCCAGGGCCGTCTGCCAGTCCACTTCCTTCCACTGCCCGCCCTGCTTGAGCATGGGGCTGGTGAGCCGCTCGGCGCTGTCCAGCGCTTCATACGAGAAGCGGTCCTTGTCGGAAATCCAGCACTCGTTGATGTCGTCGTTTTCCAGCGGCAGCACGCGCTTGACCTTGCCGTTCTTCACTTGCACGATCAGATTCGCGCCCAGGCCGTCATGCGGACTGACCGATTTGCGGCGCGACAGTTCCCAGGTGCGGGCGCTGTAGCGGAAAGGCTTGGAGGTCAAGGCGCCGACCGGGCACAGGTCAATCATATTGCCGGACAGTTCGGAGTCGACGCTCTGGCCCACAAAAGAAACGATCTCGGAATGTTCGCCGCGGCCAACCATGCCCAGTTCCATCACGCCGGCCACTTCCTGGCCGAAACGCACGCAGCGGGTGCACTGGATGCAGCGCGCCATCTCTTGCATGGAAACGAGGGGGCCCGCTTCCTTCGGCGTGACGACGCGCTTGTCTTCCTGGTAGCGCGAAGCGCCCTGCCCGTAACCGACGGCCAGATCCTGCAACTGGCATTCGCCGCCCTGATCGCAGATCGGGCAGTCGAGCGGGTGATTAATGAGCAAGAACTCCATGACGCTCTTTTGCGCCTGCACCGCCTTGTCGCTGTTCGAGCGCACGATCATGCCGGCCGAGACCGGTGTCGCGCAGGCGGGCAAAGGCTTGGGAGCCTTTTCCACTTCGACCAGGCACATGCGGCAGTTCGCAGCGATCGACAATTTCTTGTGATAGCAAAAGTGCGGGATGTAAGTACCCAATTTATTGGCGGCGTCCATCACCATGCTACCAGCAGGGACTTCGACTTTTTTGCCGTCTATTTCGATTTCAACCATGGTGATCGTTACCTGACGCTTTAGACATAAGCGGGCACTAAGCAATGCTTGTGCTCGATGTGATATTCAAATTCTTCACGGAAATTCTTAATGAAGGCCCGTACCGGCATCGCCGCCGCGTCGCCCAGGGCGCAAATGGTGCGCCCCTGGATGTTGTCGGCGATCGAGTTCAGCATGTCCAGATCGTCGGGACGGCCGAGGCCGTTCTCGATGCGGTGCACCATGCGATACATCCAGCCCGTGCCTTCGCGGCAAGGGGTGCACTGGCCGCAAGACTCTTCAAAGTAGAAGTAGGACAGCCGCTCGAGCGCCTTGACCATGCAGCGCGTTTCATCCATGACGATGACGGCGCCCGAACCGAGCATGGAACCGGCTTTCGCGATCGAATCGTAATCGAGGTCCGTGTTCATCATCTGTTCGCCGCGGATCACCGGGGCCGACGAGCCGCCGGGAATGACCGCCTTGATCTTCTTGCCACCGCGCATGCCGCCTGCCAATTCCAGCAACTTGGCGAACGGCGTGCCGAGCGGCACTTCATAATTGCCCGGCAATTCGACGTCGCCCGAGATCGAGAAGATCTTGCTGCCGCCATTGTTCGGGCGACCCATGGCCAGGTATTTCTCCGGGCCGATGTTGAGCACGAAGGGCACGGCCGCGAAGGTCTCGGTGTTGTTGATCGTCGTCGGTTTACCGTACAGGCCGAAGGAAGCGGGGAATGGCGGCTTGAAGCGCGGCTGGCCTTTCTTGCCTTCCAGCGATTCCAGCAGGGCCGTTTCTTCGCCGCAGATATAAGCGCCGTAGCCGTGGTGGGCGTGCAACTGGAAATTGAATTCGCTGCCCATGATCTTGTCGCCCAGGAAACCGGCGGCGCGCGCCTCTTCCAGCGCTTCTTCGAAACGGTCGTACTCGGCGAAAATTTCACCGTGAATATAGTTGTAGCCGACCGTGATGCCCATGGCGTAGGCGCCGATGGCCATGCCTTCGATCAGCGCGTGCGGATTGTAGCGGATGATGTCGCGGTCCTTGAAGGTGCCCGGCTCGCCCTCGTCGGTATTGCAGACCAGGTATTTCTGGCCCGGGAACTGGCGCGGCATGAAGCTCCACTTCAAGCCGGTCGGGAAACCGGCGCCGCCGCGCCCGCGCAGGGAAGAAGCCTTCAAGTCGGCGATGATTTGCTCGGGCGTGATTTTTTCGTCCAGGATGCGGCGCAGCGCGCTGTAACCGCCGCGCTTGACGTAGTCTTGCAAATGCCAGTTCTTGCCGTCCAGATCCTTCAAGATCAATGGATCGATGTGCCGATTATGGAGTGACGTCATTTCGAAGTGTTCCCACTGAGTTCCTGGACCAGCGCGTCGATCTTCTCGTTCGACATCCAGCTGCACATGCGTTTGTTATTCACCAGCATCACGGGAGCGTCGCCGCAAGCGCCCATGCACTCGCCTTCGACCAGGGTGAACTGGCCGTCGGCCGTGGTTTCACGGAAACCGATGCCGAGCTTGGCTTTCAAGTGATTGGCGGCCCGCTCGCCGCCGGACAGGGCGCAGGGCAAGTTGGTGCACACCGAAATCTTGACCTTGCCGACCGGCTTGACGTTGTACATATTGTAAAAGGTGGCCACTTCCTGGACGGCGATGGCCGGCATGCCGATGTAGTCGGCGATGTCCTTCATGGTTTCCGGCGCCAGCCAGCCCAGTTCGTCCTGGGCAATGGCGAGCGCGGCCATCACGGCCGACTGCCGCTGGTCGGCCGGATACTTGGCCAGCTCACGGTCGATTTTCTTGTATGACTGCTCTGTTAACAACATGTGTTTGCCTCTAGGACTTATCTGTCGATTTCGCCGAAGACGATATCTTGTGTACCAATAATGGTGACCGCGTCGGCAATCATGTGCCCGCGCGCCATTTCATCGAGCCCCTGCAAATGGGCATAGCCGGGAGCGCGTATCTTCATGCGGTAAGGCTTGTTGGCGCCGTCCGAGATCAAGTAGATGCCGAACTCGCCCTTCGGATGCTCGACCGCGCTGTACGCTTCGCCTGGCGGCACGTGGAAGCCTTCGGTGAACAATTTGAAATGGTGAATCA
>DMYQ01000331.1:37474-41965 GCA_003482555.1 Janthinobacterium sp.
ACGCATTGCTTGATGATGCGGTTCGACTGGCGCATTTCTTCGATGCGCACCAGGTAACGGTCGTAGCAGTCGCCATTGGTGCCGACCGGGATATCGAAATCCATCAAGTCGTACACTTCGTAAGGCTGCTTCTTGCGCAAATCCCATTCGACGCCGGAACCGCGCAGCATGGCGCCCGTGAAACCCATGGCCAGCGCCGCTTCCGGCGAAACCACGCCGATGCCGACGGTGCGCTGCTTCCAGATGCGGTTATCGGTCAGCAGGGTTTCGTATTCATCCACATAGGTGGGGAAACGGCGCGTGAAATCGTCGATGAAGTCGAGCAGCGAACCCTGGCGGTTCTCGTTCAATTGCGCGATCGCCTTGGCGTTGCGAATGATCGAAGCCTTGTGCTGCGGCATGGCGTCGGGCAAGTCGCGGTATACCCCGCCCGGACGATAGTATGCCGCGTGCATGCGGGCGCCGGAGACGGCTTCGTAGCAATCCATCAAGTCTTCGCGGTCGCGGAAGGCGTACAGGAACGGGCCCATGGCGCCGACGTCGAGCGCATGCGCGCCCAGCCACAGCAAATGGTTCAGCAAGCGCGTGATTTCATCGAACATGACGCGGATGTATTGCGCGCGCAGGGGCACTTCCAGCTTCAGCAGCTTTTCGATCGCCATCACATAGGCGTGCTCGTTGCACATCATCGACACATAGTCGAGACGGTCCATATACGGCACGGATTGCAGATAGGTCTTTTGCTCGGCCAGCTTTTCGGTGGCGCGGTGCAGCAGGCCGATGTGCGGATCGGCGCGCTGGATGACTTCGCCGTCCAGCTCCAGCACCAGGCGCAGCACGCCGTGGGCGGCCGGATGCTGGGGACCAAAGTTCAGGGTGTAATTCTTAATATCGGCCATTATTTCATTCCGTAATGTTCTTCGCGTATCACGCGCGGCACGTTTTCCCGCGGCTCTATCGTCACGGGCTGGTAAATCACGCGCTTTTGCTCGGGATCGTAGCGCATCTCGACATAGCCGGACACCGGGAAGTCCTTGCGGAAAGGATGGCCGATGAAACCATAGTCGGTCAGCAGGCGGCGCAAGTCGTCGTGGCCGTCGAACAGGATGCCGTACAGGTCGAAGGCTTCGCGCTCGAACCAGTTGGCGGCGCGCCAGATGCCGGCCACCGAAGCGACCAGGGGCATGTCGTCGTCGGGCGCGAAGACGCGCACGCGCAGGCGCCAGTTGTGCTTGACCGACAGCAGGTGGGTGACGGCGGCGAAACGCAAACCATCCCACGTGCCTTCGCCGTAGGTTTGATAATCGACGCCGCACAGATCGATCAGTTGCTCGAAATGCAGGCTGGCGTCGTCGCGCAGCACGCGCATCGCTTCCAGGTAATCGGTGGACTTGAGCACCAGGGTCACTTCACCCAGCGCCACGGTGATGCTGGCGCGCTCGCCCAGCGCGCTGCGCAGGGCGACTTCCAAGACTTGTAATTGTGTTGTCATAAGCGGCTTAGCGTGCGATCGTGTTGGTGCGTTTGATCTTGTTGTGCAACTGCAGGATGCCGTACAGCAGCGCTTCCGCCGTCGGCGGGCAACCCGGCACGTAGACGTCGACCGGGACGATGCGGTCGCAGCCGCGCACCACGGAATAGGAATAATGATAGTAACCGCCGCCATTGGCGCAGGAACCCATCGAAATCACCCAGCGCGGTTCAGGCATCTGATCGTAGACGCGGCGCAGGGCCGGCGCCATCTTGTTGCACAGCGTGCCGGCCACGATCATCACGTCGGACTGACGCGGCGAGGGACGGAACATGAAGCCAAAACGCTCCAGATCGTAACGGGCGGCGCCCGCGTGCATCATCTCCACCGCGCAGCAAGCCAGGCCGAACGACATCGGGTACATCGACCCGGTGCGCGCCCAGTTGATCAGCTTGTCGGCTGTCGTGGTGATGAAGCCTTCGTTTAATACACCTTCAATAGACATGGCTCATTCCCAATCAAGGGCACCTTTCTTCCAGATATACCAAAATCCGACCACGAATTCGGCGATGAACACCATCATCGTGACGAAGCCGGCCCAGCCCAGGCCGCGCATGGCGACGCCCCAGGGGAAGAAGAATGCCGTTTCCAGATCGAACAAAATAAAAAGGATCGCGACCAGATAATATCGGACGTCGAATTTCATGCGCGCATCTTCGAATGCTTCGAAGCCACACTCATAGGGGGACAGTTTCGCTACGTCGGGCTTGTTGGGGGCCAGCAGGCGTCCCAGCACTTGCGGGACGATACCGACGCCGAGACCGACGAGGATGAACAACAGGACGGGAAAGTAATTTTCGAGGTTCACGATTGATAAGCTTAAGTTGAACGATCGGTTAAATGAGGTCGCCGCGCTCCTTTGCGGCACTCTTAACGCACAATCCCAAATAAAGCTTTTAGACCAGGATCGTACGACTGATATCCCCGTAAAAAAGCCAGCTTAGGCATGAGCCGTGTGGCTCATGCGCCAATGCTGGCTTTAGATTTCTGGTGCCGGCGGCGAGACTCGAACTCGCACAGCTTTCGCCACTACCCCCTCAAGATAGCGTGTCTACCAATTTCACCACGTCGGCATTAAGGCCCGTATTCTACTCCGCTTTGCCGGCTTTGTTAATGGACAATTGCGTCAAAACAAGCAGAAATACGATAAAACTTTGCTTCAAATCACTTCAAACTGTTTTTTTCAGGCGAACTGCTAAAACAATGAGCAACTTACTTCCAGAACCGTCGCTTACTTCGGAATCTGACCCGCTGGCGTGCTGGCGGCGGGCGCCGTCACTGGCGCCGGGGCGGGCGCCGTGGTGCCCGGAATGGCCGCCGCGCCCGTCACAGGGACGGGTTTGGTGACTTTATCCATGACGCCGCCGCCCACCGTGGTGCTGCGGTTGGTCGACATGTACGACAAGCCCAGGGTGGCGCTGAAGAAGATCGCGGCGGCGACGCCGGTCGACTTCGACATGAAGTTCGAGGAGCCGGTGGCCCCGAACAAACTGCCGGAAGCGCCGGAACCGAAGGCCGCGCCCATATCGGCGCCCTTGCCATGCTGCAGCAACACCAGACCGATGATAATCAAAGCCGACAAAACCTGCACCACCACTACCAAATTAAACAACGTGCTCATTGCTTCATCCATTCTCAGTTTAAATTAATTCAATCGGCGGCGTGAATAATAGCCAGGAAATCCGCCGCCTTCAATGCCGCCCCGCCGATCAAACCGCCATCGATATCCGGCATCGCCATCAATTCTTTTGCGTTGTCCGGCTTCATGCTGCCGCCGTACAAGATCTGTACGCCGGCCGCCGCTACCGCATTCTTTTTCGCCAACCGCGCGCGCAACACCTGGTGCACGTCTTGCGCCATCTGCGGCGTCGCCGTCAGGCCGGTGCCGATGGCCCAGACCGGCTCGTAAGCGAGCACCAGCCCGGCCACGTCGGCCTCGGTTATCGCGTCCAGCACGGCGCCCAGTTGCGCACCGACGACGGCATCGGTCTGGCCCGCCTCCCGCTGCGCCAGGGTTTCGCCGATGCAAACGATGGGCGTCAAGCCCGCCGCCAGCGCCGCCACCGTCTTGCGCGCCACTTGCGCATCGTCTTCGCCATGGTAGGCGCGGCGCTCGGAGTGACCGATGATCGCATACGTGCAGGCAAAGTCGAGCAGCATCGCGGCCGCCACTTCGCCCGTATAGGCGCCGCCGGCGTGGGCCGAGAGGTCTTGCCCGCCCCAGGCGATGGACGTGCCGCTCAATTGCTCCTGGCACTGCGCCAGGTACGGCGCCGGCGCGCACACGGCGCAAGCGGCGCCGGTCGACGTCAAGCCAGCCCCTATTGCGGACAACAACACCGCATTGCTGGCGCGGCTACCGTTCATCTTCCAATTACCGACAACGAGTTTGCGACGCATAGTAGCCTAATTTTTAATAACCCGCCATTTTAACGCGACCCGCCGATGCCGGTCAAACTAGCAGCTCATCCATATCACAACACTTGCAACATGATTTTGCCCACGTGGGCGCTGCTTTCCATCAGGGCATGGGCGGCGCCGGCCTGTTCGAGCGGGAAAGTCTGGTAAATCACGGGCTTGATGCGGCCCGTTTCCAGCAGCGGCCAGACGGTGGCGCGCAGCTGGGCGGCGATGGCGGCCTTGAAGGCCTCCGAACGGGGCCGCAGGGTGGAACCGCTGATGGTCAGGCGCCGGCGCAGGATTTGACCGAGATCAAGGCTGGCCTTGGCCCCGCCCAGCAGCGCGATCAAGCCGATGCGGCCGTCGTCGGCCAGGCAGGCGATTTCGCGCGGCAGATAGTCGCCGCCCACCATGTCGAGGATGACGTCGACGCCGCGGCCGTCCGTCAAGGTCTTGACGGCGGCGGCGAAGTCTTCGTCGCGGTAATTGATGGCCCGCTCGGCCCCCAGTTCTTCACAGGCGCGGCATTTGTCGGCGTTGCCGGCGGTGGCGAAGACGCG
>DMYQ01000331.1:42114-44981 GCA_003482555.1 Janthinobacterium sp.
GCGGCCTGCAGCGCCGTCAAGCCCTTCGGCATGGGCAGGCACTGGCCGGCCGGCGCCACGCAATATTCGGCATAGCCGCCACCCTGCACCAGCGCGCACACCATGTCGCCGAGCTTGAAGCCGCCGGCCGGGTCGCCGCCGACCACTTCGCCGGCCACTTCCAGGCCCGGCAAGTCGGAGGCGCCCGGCGGCGGCGCATACTGACCCAGGCGCTGGAAGACGTCGGGGCGGTTCACGCCGGCCGCGTGCACCTTGATCAGCAATTCGCCCCGCTTCGGCTCCGGCAGAGGGCGCTCGGCGAGCTTCAAGACGTCGGCTGGGCCGGGCTGGCTGATTTCGATTGCGCGCATGGCTGGCATCCTCAAATTGAAAGGATGATTGTACGACAGCGGCGCCGCGCGCGCCGCGCGAGGCGATGCACGCGGCAAGCCAAGATGACGAAACCTGGCGCTGCGGTGCGCGCCGCCGGGCCAATTCAGCCTGCGCGGGCCGGCCCTGACGGAGCGCCTGGGCGGCCTCAGGCGCCGCCGCTGCGCGACTGCCTGGGCAGCGGCGTGCCCGGCTTCCAGGCGGCCGACAGCGCCTGCCCTTCCTCGATCTGTTCCGGCGTCATCTTGCGCAGCACGGAAGCGCGCTGTTCGATCGCGTTCGCCGAACCGTTCGCCGCCGCCAGGTTCCACAGCATGTAGGCGATCACCACGTCTTGCGGCACGCCGCCCATGTGGTAGCGGTACATCAGGCCCAGCACTTGCTGCGCCTCGGCGTGGCCCTGTTCGGCCGCCTTGCGGAACCAGGTGACGGCTTGCTTTTGATCCTGGATCACCGCGTTGCCGCTGTAGTACATGGCGCCGACCACATATTGGGCGTCGGCCTTGCCCTGCAGGGCTGCCTTGCGGTGCCACTCCATGGCTTGCCTGTAGTCTTGCTTGACACCCCGGCCCATGTAATACATCAGTCCCAGCAAGTGCTCGGCGTCGGCGTTGCCGGCGCGCGCCAGCGGCAGGATTTCACGGTAAGCGAGGGCATAATTCTTGTTATTGTAGGCCATCGCTCCGTCGGCGAAAGCGGCGCGCGCGGCTTGCTGCGCAGCAAAGATGAGAAATAGCGCTAAGAGTATTTTTTTCATGTCGCGTCAGAAATGGAAATCGGTCGGCTTATCTGGTCTGTCCTGGGGCGGCGCTTATTTCCAGCTCACCCGGCCCAGGCCGTCGACGCTGACGTTGCGGTTGCTGGGCCGGCCGTACACGGTCACCGAACCCAGGCCGCTCAAATTCACGGTCGCGTTTTGCCTGGCGTTGATGCTGGCGTTGCCCAGGCCGCTCATTTCCAGATTGACCGAATCGGCCTGGAATTGACGCGCGTCCAGCCCGCCCAGCCCGCCCAGATCGACCCGCAGGGCCTTGCTGCGCCCGCCCAGGACGATGTAGCCGGCGCCGCTCAGATCGAGGTCGGTGCGCTCGTTGTCACTGAGCCAGATATGCATGTTGCCGACGCCGCCCAGATTGGCGTGCAGCCGCTTGTAGTCGCACACCACCTTCATCGTGCCCGCCCCGTCGAGCGAGAGTTCGAGTTCATCGCCGGTGAAGCCGCTGACGTCGCTGCCGCCCAGGCCATCGGAGCTGAGTCCGCGCAAGGCCGGCAAGACCAGTTCGGCGCGCGCGCCGGCGCGGCCGAGTGTGAAGCCGTGCCCGTCGGACTCGATATGCAGGGTGTCGCCGCTTTGCGTGGACGTGATGCGCGACAGCAGGCGGCGCTCGGCCCGGATGGTCAGGGAGGGCACAGGGCCCTGGCGCAGACGCAGTTCGATCACGCCGTCGAGCTTGACGCGCGTGACGCGCGCGTCGATAGTCCGCGTTTCGCTCACCATGTCTTCGGCCGCCGCGGCGCCGCGAAACGCGCACAGGGCGAGGCAGACCAGTACAACATTGAGTAAGGATTTCATGCCGATTCTCCGCAAGGGTTTGTTTGTTGGTGCGCCGCCCCGCCTTGAATAATATTCATTTTACATTTTTGCTCGGCGCCCACGGTATGCCAACAATATAGACAAGGGCGGCGCCGGCGGCGCGCGGATTGCGATGAACTGCGGATTTTCCGCCCCAGCCGGGTCGTGGGAGGGACAGGGCAGAGCGATGAGGGAGCGCCATTGCCGCGCCGCTACTGCGGGGCAGGCCGCGAATGCGGCAGCGCGGCGACGTGGCGACGTGGCGACGCCCATGGCGGGCGCGGCGCTATCAGCCGGGGTAAAAGTCGCGCGACAAGATGTGATCCATAGTCCAAGGGCAGCTTGCGGGCAAGTCTTCCAGTGCAGGTTCGTCTGCGTGGATCGCGCCGACCAGCGCATCCGACCAGATGCCCTCATCCCAATCGGGGTCACCGGGCAAACCGCCGAGACTGGGCGTGCGCGCCAGTTGCCGCGCGATCGACTTGCGTCGCTCATCGAGCGTACGACGCCAGTTGGCACGGCGCCGGCCCGGCTGTAAGCGCCATTTCAACAAGTGCATCAGCAATACCGAAAGACGGCTGGCCAGTTCGCGCTGCTCGCTTTTACCCACCGCCTCGATCTCCTGTGCAATGTGCTCGATATCGATCAGCGACAACTGACCGGAGCGCAAGAGCGCAACCTGCACTCGCGCCCAGGCGAGAAGATCCATTTCATATGAAGTGTCCATGCTCGCATCCTCGCGTCCGAGACACCCTGTTAGTCCGAAAAAAGGAAGGAAAGTTTAATATTCGCCCTGATATATCCCCCGAAAAAACGGCATAGGGGACGGCCGCTAGGCCGCTCCCCTGCCACACCACCCGGCATGCGGGTCCGCACCGGGCGGTTCGAGTAGTTGAGGTCAGGACAGGCGGGGTACGCCGAGTTG
>DMYQ01000009.1:0-3006 GCA_003482555.1 Janthinobacterium sp.
ACGGTGTAAAGGATATTGCCTTTGACTTGGAGAATTTCGGATACTTTCATTTTGGGCCGTCCTGTCCGCTGTGTGGTGGTTTATTGTTATTGTAAGCCTTCCTGGCAAATGTAGCGTATGCCCGGTGAAAAATCCAGTATTGCGATAAATCAAATCAATTCCGTGGGCAACAGTCTTCTTAAATTGGCAAAATCAGGGTACGATCTGCGCCATTCCAATACTTGGCGGGAGACACACATGAGCGGTCCGAAATATCTCGGTTTTGACACCCTGTCGCTGCACGCCGGCGCGGCGCCCGACCCGGCCACCGGCGCCCGCGCCACCCCCGTGTATTTCACGTCCGCGTTCGCCTTCAAGGATTCCGACCAGGCCGCCGCGCTGTTCAACATGGAACGGGCCGGCCACGTCTATTCGCGCATCTCGAACCCGACCAACGCCGTGCTCGAAGAGCGCATCGCCGCCCTCGAAGGCGGCGTGGCCGGCATCGCCACCGCCAGCGGCCAAGCCGCCATGCACCTGGGCCTGGTCACCATCGCCGGCGCCGGCTCGCACATCGTCGCTTCGCGCGCGCTGTACGGCGGCTCGCAGAATTTGCTCGCCTACACCCTGAAACGCTTCGGCATCGAGACCACCTTCGTCGATCCGCGCGACCTCGACGCCTGGCGCGCCGCGATCCGCCCGAACACCAAGGTGCTGTTCGCGGAAACCCTGGGCAATCCCGGCCTGGACGTGCTCAACATCGCGGCCGTGGCCGAGATCGCCCACGACAACCATTTGCCGCTGATGCTGGATTCCACCTTCACCACGCCCTACCTGCTGCGTCCCTTCGAGCATGGCGCCGACCTGGTGTTCCACTCGGCCACCAAGTTCCTGTGCGGGCATGGCACCGCCGTCGGCGGCTTGCTGGTCGATGGCGGCACCTTCGACTGGCAGGCCGCGCACGAGCAAAGCGGCCGCTTCGGCGAGCTGTGCGAGCCGTACGAGGGCTTCCACGGCATGGTCTTCGCGGAAGAATCGACCGTGGCCCCGTTCGCGCTGCGCGCGCGGCGCGAGGGCTTGCGCGACTTCGGCGCCGTCATGAGCCCGCACAACGCCTTCGCCATCCTGCAGGGTGTCGAGACGCTGGGTCTGCGCATGGATCGTCACGTCGCCAACACGCGCAAGGTGGCCGAGTTCCTGCTGTCGAATCCGGCCGTCGAATCGGTCTCGTATCCGGAGCTGCCCTCCCACCCCGACTATGAACTGGCCAAGACCCTGCTGCCGAAAGGCTGCGGCGCCGTGCTGACCTTTAACATCAAGGGCGACCGCGCGGCCGGACGCCGCTTCGTCGACGCCCTGAAGATTTTTTCGCACCTGGCCAACGTCGGCGACGCCAAGTCGCTGGCCATCCATCCCGCCTCGACCACGCACTTCCGCGTCCCCACCGAGCAACTGGCCGCCTCCGGCATCACCGAGGGCACGATGCGCCTGTCGGTGGGCCTGGAAGACGCCGACGACCTGATCGAAGATCTGGCCCGCGGCCTGAAACTGTCACAAAAAGGAGCTTGAGATGCTGTTCCAAGTAGAGGGCGTGGACGCCTATTGCTACACCGGCGGCAAGAGCTTCGACGCCGCCCTGCCGACCGCCGTCTTCATCCACGGCGCGCAAAACGACCATTCCGTGTGGGCCCTGCAAAGCCGCTATTTCGCCCACCACGGCATGAATGTGCTGGCGCTCGACCTGCCCGGCCACGGCCGCAGCAAGGGCGGCGCCAAGGATAGCGTGGAAGCGCTGGCGAGCTGGCTGCTGGCCGTGCTGGACGCGGCCGGGGTGGCGCGCGCCATGCTGATCGGGCACAGCATGGGCTCCCTGATCGCGCTGGAGACGGCGCACATGGCGCCCGACCGGGTCAGCCATCTGGCGCTGCTGGGTTCCACCTATCCGATGAAGGTTTCCGACACCCTGCTGGAGACGGCCAAGACGGACGAGCCGAGCGCGATCGACATGGTCAACATCTGGTCGCATTCCTCGATCGCGCAAAAGCCATCCTTTCCCGGGCCCGGCTTTTACGCCATGGGCGGCGCGCGCCGGCTCAAGCAGCGCATTTCCGCGATCAATCCCGAACACGTGTTTTATACGGATTTCTCGGCTTGCAACAACTACGCCAATGGCGCGCTGGCGGCCGCCTCGGTGCGCTGCCCAACCCTGTTCATCTTCGGCTTGCGCGACATGATGACGCCGGCGAAGTCGACCAAGCTGCTGACTTCGACCATCGCGCACGGCAAGGTGGTGCAAGTGGACAGCGGCCACGAGTTGATGGCCGAGCAGCCGGATGCCGTACTCGACGCCCTGTTCGCCTTCGCCAAGGCGGCGCCGGCGGCGTAGCGCCGGATCGGAAGCGGGGCGCCCTGCCCCGCCTCTCCGATGCTTCAGCGGTTCTTGGAAAAATGCGCGGCCAGGGTCTGGTTCAAGCCTTCCTCGACGGCCGCCTCGACCTGGCGCGCCAGCAGCGCCGCCACGCGGCTGGCGCCGCCATCCTCGTCGCCGCCCGGCGGCGGCGCCGGATAGCCGGCGTTCAGCGCCCGCCCGCCAAAGACGAACAAGCGGTAGACGTCGGCCAGGCTGAGTCGATTGGTATTGGCCAGCAAGACCCAGTGGTCGGCGCCGTCGCTGACGTGCTTGCGCCACTGCACCCGCACGGGCGCTTCCACGTTGACCCTGCCGACCCAGCCCTGGCTCAGCATCTTGTCGAGCAGCGCTTCCATTTCATCGAAACCGAGGCGGGTGCGCACGCGGATGGCCCCGGCGCTCACCAGGGCCGAATCGCCGCAGTGGCAAGCCGTGTCCAGCACACTCAGGATGGCGATGGCGTCGACGAAATCGCCGCCGGGCGCGGCCTGGTGCCACCAGCGCTCGTACTTCACCACCGGCAGCGCCGCCACCAGCAGGGCGCCGACCAGAGTAATGAGCCAGCTCAGATAAATCCAGACCAGGAAAATCGGCAGCGCGGCCAGGGCGCCGTAAAT
>DMYQ01000009.1:3252-7253 GCA_003482555.1 Janthinobacterium sp.
GCCGCCCCAGGCCGCGTCGTGCTTGTCGACGTCGCGGTTCGGCACCGTCATGTACAGCAGGGTAAAGGCGCCCATGGTCAGCGCCACCGAGATGAAGGTGTAAAACAGCGCGCCCAGAAACGGCACCATGCCCACCAGGCCGCTGGTCGCCATGAACAGTTGCGAAGTCACCGTCAGCGACACGCCGACCAGCAGCGGCCCCAGGGTGACCAAGGCCCAATAGACCAGGATGCGCTTGGTCCAGCGGCGCTCGCGCTTGACCCGCCAGATGCGGTTGAAGACCCGCTCGATCAGCCCCATCATGGTGATCGAGGTGACGATCAGGGCGGCCGCGCCGACGGCCGACAGGCGCGTCGCCTTGGAAGCGAACAGGGTCAGGTAGCCGAGGATGGTGTCGGCCACGCCCTTGGGCATCAGGCTATGGACGAAATACCGTTCCAGCGAGGCGCGGAAAGTATTAAACAACGGGAAGGTGGTGAAGACGGCGAGCGCCAGGGTCAGCAGGGGCACCAGGGCGAACACGGTGGCGAAGGTCAGGCTGCCGGCCACCTGTTGCAGGCTTTCTTCGCGCAGGCGGCGGTGGGCGAACAGGATCAGGTCGCGCACTTCCGGCCAGGACAGCCCGCGCACGGCGCGCACGCCGCTCTTGCAGCTGTGCAGCAAGTAATGGATAAAGGGGGAAATATATTTTGAAAACATGTAATAAGGAACTGGCGCGCCGTGGCCGCCGGAATGGCTAAAGCGCCCTATAATACCAATGATGAACCAAGCTAATCTAATTATTCTCGTATTGTTTTACTCGCGCCATGGCGCCACCCGCAAATTGGCGGAGCTGATCGCCCACGGCATCGAAAGCGTGCCCGGTTGCGACGCCCGCCTGCGCACCGTGCCGGCCGTCTCCGCCGCCAGCGAGGCCAGCGCGCCCGAAGTGCCGCTGGAAGGGGCGCCCTATGTCGAGGCGGACGACTTGCGCGACTGCGCCGGCCTGGCACTGGGCTCGCCCACCCGCTTCGGCAACATGGCGGCGCCGATGAAGTATTTCTGGGACGGCACGGCCGCCGACTGGCTGTCCGGCACCCTGGCCGGCAAGCCGGCTTGCGTCTTCACTTCGACCGGCAGCCTGCACGGCGGCCAGGAAGCTACCCTGCTGTCGATGATGATACCGCTGTTCCACCACGGCTTGATGGTGCTCGGCCTGCCGTACACCAACCCGGAGTTGATGACCACGTCCAGCGGCGGCACGCCCTACGGCGCCAGCCACTGGGCCGGCCTGGATGGCGACAAGGCCATCACGGACGATGAAAAACGCCTGGCCGTGGCGCTCGGGCGGCGCCTGGCGCTCACCGCGCTCAGACTGCGAGCCGAATAATGGAAAACACGATGCAAAAATATTTCCATTGGGGCAGTATCGCCAGCCTCTTGACCCTGATCCTCTGGTGCCTGCTGTGGGAAACCGCGATCGCGCCCCTGCATCCGGGCGGCTCCTGGCTGGCGCTCAAAGCCCTGCCCCTGCTCATTCCCCTGCTCGGCGTGATCCGGCGCGACGTCTACACCCTGCAATGGTCGTCGATGGTGATCTTGCTGTATTTCACAGAAGGCGTGGTGCGCGGCTACAGCGACAAGTTGGCCAGCTCGTCCTTCATGGGCTGGGGCGAGGCCGTCATCGTTTGCGTCTACTTCGTGTGCAGCGTGCTGTATCTGCGGCCGTATAAAAAAGCCGCCAAGCGCATCGCCAAGGAATTGCTGGACAAGGTCAATCCCGCCAAATGACGCATCCCGACCCGGACTTCCTGGCCGCCTGCCGCGAACTGCTGGGCGCGCACCATGTGCTCGACGGGGCGGCCGCGATGGCGCCCTACCTGACCGACTGGCGCGGCCGCCACACTGGCAAGGCGCTGGCGGTACTGCGTCCGGCCACGGTGGAACAGGTGGCGGCCTTGGTGCGCGCCTGCGCGCAGTGGCGCGTGGCGCTGGTGCCCCAGGGCGGCAACACGGGACTGGTGCTGGGCAGCGTGCCCGACGCCAGCGGCACGGCCGTGCTGCTGTCGCTGGCGCGCCTGAACCGCATCCGCGTCATCGACCCTTTGAACCGCACCATCACGGTCGATGCCGGCTGCATCTTGCAGCACATCCAGGAAGCCGCCACCGCGGCCGGCTGCCTGTTTCCCCTGTCGCTGGCGGCCGAAGGCAGTTGCACCATCGGGGGTAATCTGTCGACCAATGCCGGCGGCACCGCCGTCCTGCGCTACGGCACCACGCGCGAGCTGTGCCTGGGCCTGGAAGTGGTGACGCCGCAGGGCGAAGTGTGGAGCGGCTTGCGCGGCCTGCGCAAGGACAATACCGGCTACGATTTGCGCGACCTGTTCATCGGCGCCGAGGGCACCCTGGGCGTCATCACGGGCGCCGTGCTGAAACTCTACCCGCAGCCGAAGGCCTGCATCACGGCGCTGGCCGCCCTGCCCTCGCCGGCCCACGCCCTGCGCCTGCTGGCCCTGATGCAAGACCACTGCGGCGCCAGCCTGACCGGCTTCGAGCTGATGTCGCGCCACTGCCTGGATCTGGTCGCCACCCACTATCCGCAACTGCCGCGCCCCTTCGCCTGCGCCCACGGGCAATATGTCTTGCTTGAACTGTCGAGCAGCGAATCGGAGGCGCACGCCGTCGCGCTGCTGGAAACAAGCATCGCCGCGGCCCTGGACGGCGCCATCATCGAAGACGCCGTCGTCGCCACTTCGGTGGCGCAGTCGCGCGGCCTGTGGCAGTTGCGCGAGCACATACCGCTGGCCCAGGCGGCCGCCGGCAAGAACATCAAGCACGACATTTCGCTGCCGATTTCGCGCATCGCCGACTTCATCGCCGCCACCGACCCGCTGCTCGAGCGCGCCTTCCCCGGCGTGCAACTGGTGTGCTTCGGCCACCTGGGCGACGGCAATCTGCACTACAACGTGGCGCCGCCGGCCGGCGTCGCCGCAGCCGATTTCCTGGCTCATCAAGACGCCGTGAACCGCATCGTGCACGACAGCGTCGACGCTTTCGGCGGTTCGATTTCGGCCGAACACGGCATCGGCGCCTTGAAGCGCGAGGAACTGGCGCGCTACAAATCGCCGCTGGAGCTGAGCCTGATGCGCGCCATCAAGCAGGCCCTCGATCCGCTCGCCATCATGAATCCCGGGAAAATTCTGTGACCAGACACGCCACCATCCTGCTGCTGTGCCTCGGACTCGCTGTGAGCGCCACGGCCGGCGCGCAAACGGTCTACAAGTGCGACCGCGACGGCAAGCTCAGTTACGCCTCGACGCCGTGCGCGGACGGCGCTTCGCTCGCATTGCCGGCGCCGGCCCGGCCGACGACGGACGACAGCGCCGGGCTGGCGCGCCAAAAGAAGCTGGCCGACCGGCTGGAAAAGGAACGCCACCAGCGCGAAGCGAAGGATGAGCGCGAGCAGGAGCGCGCCGCAAAGACAGCCGCCGTCCACGCCAGGCAATGCGCGGCCCTGAAATTGAAGCAGAAATGGACCGCCGACGACCTTGCCAACGCCTCCGACAAGACGCGCGCCCGGGCCCAGTTGAAGGCGCGCCGCGCGGCCGAAAAGCTGGCCCTCGAGTGTCCCCCTTGACGCGCGCTGCCTCGCCGGAACGAGCGGCGCCGATCGACGTTTCGCCGGAAGACACGGCGCCGGGCGCTGCCTTGACGCGCGCCACCTCGCTGGCGCGCCTGTCGCGCCAACTGCTGCTGGGCGAATGGCGCGCCCATCCGGTGCGCGCCATCGTCGCCGTGCTGGCGATCGCCATCGGCATCGCGCTCGGCTTCGCCATCCACCTGATCAACGCCGCCGCCTTCAATGAATTTTCCTCGGCCGTGAAGAACCTGTCGGGCCTGGCCGACGTGCAGGTGAACGGACGCGAAGCGCTATTCGACGAAACCATCTATCCCTGGCTGGCGCGGCGCGACGGCGTCGCCGTGGCGTCCCCCGTGCTGGAACTGGACGCCGGCCTGCCGGG
>DMYQ01000009.1:7333-8013 GCA_003482555.1 Janthinobacterium sp.
TCCGACACCCTGGCCGACGACGCCCTGTTCCTGTCGCCGGCCGCCATGAGCTGGCTGAACGTGGCGCCGGGCGGCGTCTTGACCCTGCAAGCCGGCAGCGCCACTGTCGCCCTGCGCGTGGCCGGCCCGCTGCAGCGCGCCCGCGTCGGCCAGCGCATCGCCGTCATGGACCTGGGCGCGGCGCAGTGGCGCTTCGACCGCCTGGGCCGCCTGTCGCGGGTCGACTTGAAGCTGCGCGGCGGCGTCAACCGCGACGCCTTCGAAGCAGCGCTGGCGCGCGACCTGGAGCGCGACTTCCCGGGCCGCTTCACGGTCAGCCAGCCGAACGACGGCAATCAAAACAGCCGGAATGACAATCTGAGCCGGGCCTACCGCGTGAATCTGACGGTGCTGGCCCTGGTCGCCCTGTTCACCGGCGCCTTTCTGGTGTTTTCCACCCAGGCCCTGTCCGTGGTGCGGCGCCGCGGCCAGTTCGCCCTGCTGCGCGTGCTGGGCATGGGGCGCGGACAATTGCTGCGCCAGGTCTTGCTGGAAGGCGCCTGCCTGGGCGTGGTCGGCGCCCTGCTGGGCATCGCCGGCGGCTACGCGCTGGCCGCCGCCGCCCTGCACTTCTTCGGCGGCGACCTGGGCGCCGGCTATTTTTCCGGCGTGCGCCCCGAGGTGCGCTTCACGCCGCTGGC
>DMYQ01000009.1:8161-23563 GCA_003482555.1 Janthinobacterium sp.
GCGGCCCTGAAATCGGGCAGCGAAGAGGCGCCGCTGGCGCGCCTGTCCCAGACCTGGCCGGCCCTGGCCTGCCTGCTGGCGGCGGCGCTGTGCACGCGCGCGCCGCCCGTGTTCGAGCTGCCGCTGTTCGGCTATCTGTCCATCGCCCTGCTGCTGGTCGGCGCCATCAGCCTGATGCCGCAACTGGCGGCGCTGGTCTTCCGCGCCGCCAACCGGCGCTGGCGCGGCGCCGCCCCGGTGCCGGCCCTGACCCTGGCGCGCCTGGCCAACGCTTCCGGCCAGGCCGGCATCGCGCTCGGCGGCGTCCTGTCGAGTTTTAGCCTGATGGTGGCGATGGCCATCATGGTGACCAGCTTCCGCGTCTCGGTCGACGACTGGCTGCTGCAAATCCTGCCGGCCGACCTGTACGCGCGCAGCGCCGCCAGCGGCGACACCGGCGGCATGGCGGCGCCCGAACAAGCCGCCATCGCGGCGCTGCCGGGCGTGGCGCGGGTCGACTTCCAGCGCCTGCGGCCGCTCTCGCTGGCGCCCGACCGGCCCGCCGTGACCCTGCTGGCGCGCGTCATCGACGCCCAGGACCCGGGCAAGGCCATGGTGCTGGTGGGCGCCGCCCGTCCCGCCCCGCCCGGAACAAGCCCGGTCTGGGTCTCGGAAGCGATGGCCGATCTGTACCACGTCGGCGTCGGCGCCGTCCTGCAACTGCCGCTCAACGGGCAGTCGCGGCCCTTCTTCGTGGCCGGCGTCTGGCGCGACTATGCACGCCAAAGCGGCGCCGTGCAGATGCGCCTGTCCGACTATCGCGCCCTCAGCGGCGACCAGATGGCAAGCGAGGTCGCGCTCTGGCTGCGGCCGGGCGCCAGCGCCGCCGAGGTGCGCGAACGGCTGCGAAAACTGCCCTTCGGCGCCATGCTGGAAATCGCCGCGCCGTCCGACATCCGCGCCATCAGCCTGAAGATCTTCGACCGCAGCTTCGCCGTCACCTATCTGCTGGAGGCGATCGCCATCGTCATCGGCCTGTTCGGCGTGGCGGCCACGTTTTCCGCGCAAACGCTGGCGCGCGCCAAGGAATTCGGCATGCTGCGCCACATCGGCGTGACGCGGCGCCAGATCCTCGCCATCCTCGGCATCGAGGGCGGCGCCCTGACGGCGCTCGGCATCGTCACCGGCTTCGGCCTGGGCTGGATCATCAGCCTGGTGCTGGTCTTCGTCATCAATCCGCAATCGTTCCACTGGACCATGCAGATGCACCTGCCCTGGCCCCTGATCGGCATCGTCGCCGCCGCCCTGTTGCTGGCGGCTTCGCTGACGGCGCTGGTGTCGGGCCGTTACGCGCTGTCCGGCGGGCCGATACGCGCTGTCAGGGAGGACTGGTAATGCGCCGTGTACGCTACATATTCATTCTCTTGCTCTTGCTGGGCCGGGCCGCCTGGGCGGCCGCGCCGGTGTTCGCGCCGGTCGCGCCGCTGCCGCCCGGCCAGACGCTGCGCCTGCCGGCCGACGCCGGCGCCCATCCCGACTACCGCACCGAGTGGTGGTACGCGACCGGTTGGCTGAAGGCGGCGGACGGCAAGCCGCTCGGCTTCCAGGTCACGTTCTTTCGCAGCGCCACCAGCCACGACCGCGCCAACCCGAGCGCCTTCGCGCCGAAGCAGCTCATCATCGGTCACGCCGCCCTGTCCGACCCGGCCGTCGGCCACTTGCTGCACGAGCAGCGCAGCGCGCGCGAAGGCTTCGGACTGGCCTACGCCAAGGTGGGCGACACCGACGTCAAACTGGACGACTGGCGCATGCGCCGCAGCGCCAACGGCGCCTACCAGGTGAGCCTGGCGGCGCGCGAGTTCAGCCTGAACCTGCGCCTGGCCGCCACCCAGGCGCCGCTGTTGCAGGGCGAACGAGGCTATTCGCGCAAGGGCCCGCACCCGGCCCAGGCCAGTTATTATTACAGCGAGCCGCAACTGGCCGTCACGGGCACGGTGACGCGCCAGGACGGCCGCGCCCAGGCCGTCGGCGGCGCCGCCTGGCTCGATCACGAGTGGTCCAGCCAGGCCCTGGACCCGGACGCCAGCGGCTGGAACTGGGTGGGCGCCAACCTCGACGACGGCGGCGCTTTGATGGCTTTTCAGATCCGCGACAAGACAGGTGGTAAACTATGGGCGCACGCGACATGGCGCGACGGCGCCGGCAAGGTCACGCAGTACGCGCCGGAGCAAGTCGATTTCACGCCGCGGGCGCTGTGGCGCTCACCGCGCACCAACGCCGAATACCCGGTCGCCGCCCAGCTGCGCACGGGCGCGACGAGTTGGGGCATCACGCCGCTGCAGGATGATCAGGAACTCGATTCGCGGCGCTCGACCGGCGCCGTGTACTGGGAAGGCGCGGTCAGCATCAGCCGCGACGGGGTGGCGGCCGGACGCGCTTATCTCGAAATGACCGGTTACGACCGGAATATGAAGTTATGAATACGCTCACTAATAAAACTGCCGACACAATGACGAATAGCGCCACCAGCACCCTACCCCAGCAAGCCGCCCCCGCCAGCGCCGCACGAGAACCGAAAAAAGGCAGCCTGGCCGCGTTCAAGGGCTTGCTGCCCTTCCTCACGCCCTACCGCAAGCAGTTCATGCTGGCCGGTATCGCGCTGGTGGTGGCCGCCGCCTCCACCCTGGCCATTCCGGCCGCCTTCAAGCAGATGATCGACCTCGGCTTCGGCGGCAGCGGCGGCAAAAGCATCAAGCACGTTGACCTGGTGTTCCTGGCCCTGTTCGGCGTCGCCTCGGTGCTGGCGCTGGCCACGGCGGCGCGCTTTTACACGGTGTCCTGGCTGGGCGAGCGCGTCACCGCCGACATCCGCAGCGCCGTCTACCGCCACGTCGTCACGCAAAGCCCCGAGTTTTTCGAGACCACCCAGACCGGCGAGGTGCTTTCGCGCATCACCACCGACACCACCCTGATCCAGGCCGTCGTCGGCACCAGCATTTCCATGGCGCTGCGCAACGTGCTGCTCTTCCTGGGCGGCCTGGCGATGCTGTTCGTGACCAGCCCGCGCCTGTCGTCCATCATCATCGGCCTGCTGGTGCTGGTGGTGGTGCCGATCGTGATGTTCGGCCGGCGCGTGCGCAAGCTCTCGCGCGCTTCGCAAGACCGCATCGCCGACGCTTCCGCCATGGCCGGCGAAATCCTCAACGCGATGCCCACCGTGCAATCGTTCACGCATGAAAAAATCGAGGCGGCCCGCTTCGGCGCCTCGGTCGAAGGCGCCTTTCTGACGGCGATGCGGCGCATCCGCGCGCGCGCCCTCCTGACCATGATCGCCATCCTGCTGGTGTTCGGCACCATCGTCTTCGTGCTGTGGCTGGGCGCGCACGCGGTGATCGACGGCAGCATGACGGGCGGCGACCTGGGCCAGTTCATCCTGTACGCCGCCATCGTCGCCGGCGCCATCGGCGCGCTCTCGGAAGTGATGGGCGAGGCGCAGCGCGCCGCCGGCGCCACCGAGCGCCTGCTGGAACTGATGTCGGCCAAGTCCGAGATCCAGTCGCCAGCCAAGCCGCTGCCGCTGCCGCCGCGGGCCGCCAACGGCGCCGCCCTGAGCCTGACCGACATTTCGTTTTCCTATCCTTCGCGGCCCGACACGGCCGCCCTGGAGCACCTGACCCTGGACATCAAGCCGGGCGAAACGGTGGCCGTGGTCGGCCCTTCCGGCGCCGGCAAGACCACCCTGTTCCAGCTCTTCCTGCGCTTTTACGACCCGCAGCACGGCCGCATCACGCTCGACGGCGTCGACATCACCCAGCTCGAACTGCACGACTTGCGTGACACCATCGGCATCGTGCCCCAGGATACCGTCATCTTTTCGGCCGACGCCATGGAAAACATCCGCTACGGCCGGGTCGGCGCCACCGATGAAGAAGTGATCCACGCGGCCAAGCTGGCGGCCGCTCATGAATTCATCGAAAAGCTGCCGCAGGGGTATCAATCCTTCCTCGGCGAGCGCGGCGTGCGCCTCTCCGGCGGCCAGCGTCAGCGCATCGCCATCGCCCGCGCGCTGCTGAAAAACCCGCCCCTGCTGCTGCTCGACGAAGCCACCAGCGCCCTCGACGCGGAATCGGAACGCCTGGTGCAGTCGGCGCTGGAGGCGGCGATGGTG
Organism: Janthinobacterium sp.; assembly: GCA_003482555.1. Classification (GTDB taxonomy): domain Bacteria; phylum Pseudomonadota; class Gammaproteobacteria; order Burkholderiales; family Burkholderiaceae_D; genus Janthinobacterium. The sequence goes on from DMYQ01000009.1 coordinate 12,309, forward strand.
GGCCGCACCACCGTCATCATCGCCCACCGCCTGGCCACCGTGCAGCGGGCCGACCGCATCATCGTCATGGAAGACGGCAAGATCGTCGAGACGGGCACCCACTCGTCCCTGGTGGACCTGGGCGGAATTTACGCAAATCTTGCGGCATTACAATTTCACAGCATACACGTGGTACATTGAAGCCTGCTTGATCGGGCGCCCGCCAGCGGGCGGCGCCCGCATCCACGGGAGGCAGCCTTGAGCATTCTCGCTATTTTCAATCAAAAGGGCGGGGTCGGCAAAACCACCACCGCCGTCAACCTGGCCGCCACCCTGGCGCGCCACGGCCGCCCGCCCTGCGGCATCGACCTCGACCCGCAAGCCCAGTACAGCGCCATCAGTGGCGTGCGCGCGGCCGATGGCGACGCCACCGTGCTCGCCGTGTTCCAGCGCAACCGCCCCCTGCGCGAATTGATCGTCGCCTCCAACAACGGCGCCAACATCATCCCGGCCCACCTGGAACTGTCCAAGGTCGACACCCTGTTCGGCAAGGGTTATAACATCGTCAACCGCCTCAACACGGCGCTGCGGGCGGAAAACTTCGTCGACGATACGCGCCCGGTGCTGATCGACTGCAGTCCGCTGATCGGGGTGCTGGCCCTGAACGCCATCTTCGCCTGCCAGGGCGTGATCATTCCCGTCTCGGCCGACCACCTGTCGGCGCGCGCCGCGCTGCAAACGGAAAAGACCCTGAGGGCGCTGGAAGTGGTGCTCAAGCGGCGCGTGCCGCGGCGCTATCTGCTGACCCGTTTCGACACGCGCCGGCGCATGGCCTGGGAAGTCCATCAGATGCTGGAAGAGAAATTCGGCCTGGAAGTGTGCCGCACCAAGATCGCGGAAAACGTCAGCCTGGCCGAGAGCCCGGCCCACAACAAGACGGTGTTCGAGCATGCGCCCAACAGCCGCGGCGCCCTGGACTACGACGCCCTGCTGGCGGAATTGCTGGCCGACGACTTCATCGCCTGATCAACTGTCCTTCGAGATCAGGGTCAGGATATCCTCGACCGAGGTGGCTTGCCACAGCTTTTCATCGGAATTCCTGCTCACGCAGCGAAGCACCGTGCACAGGCGGTACATTTGCATCAGCTTGCGCTCGGCGTCGGCCTGGTCGCGTCCGGCGATCAGGATGCTGTCGATCTTTTGGCCGTAGCGCGTCTGCACCGAGAAATCAAATTTCAACATGAGGTTCCCTTCATGGAAGCGGATTCCATTATGCGCCAAAATTACCGCCATGCAAGCCATACCCGCTGTCACCGGGCAGTTTGCAATTTTAAATAGGCGATCAAATCTTCCCTGTCCTTGGCGTCGGGAACGGAATATCCCATTTTCTGTCCCGGGATGAATTTCTCCGGATCGGCCAGCCAGCGCTCCAGGCTGCGTTCATTCCAGATCACCGCCGACTTCCGTAGCGCCGGGCTGTAATCGAAGTCGGCGACCTTGCCGGCCCCGCGCCCGAACACGCCACGGTGCGACGGCCCCGCCATGCTGACGTCGAGCGAATGGCAGGCGATGCAGCGCGACTGATACAGCAATTTTCCGCGCCCGGCGTCGGCCGCCCAAGGCGACGGCGGCATGCGCCAGCGCCAATGCCGCGAGCGCCCTGCTGACGATACTCATGCGTCTCTCCCCATGCGTGTCGCTTTGTCAGTGATGGCCCGCCGACCACGGCGCGGCGACGGGCCCGGTGGATCAAGCGCCGAACATCATGGCCTTGGGCAGAGGCAGTCCGAGCGCATTGTTCAGAATCGCCCAGTGCGCCACTTCGTCGGCCGCGATACGGGCCGCCACTTTGGCGTAGCCATGATCCTTGAACGCGGGAATGACGCCGAGGTAGGCATCGGTCGCCCCCGACTCCAAGGCGAGCGCCCGCCGCAGCACATCTTCCTGACTCTTCAGCGTGCCGGCGTTGAGCGCCTTGGCATAGGCGTCCGGCGCTTTTTCCTCGACCGGTTTGCCACCGAGCCTGGTGATGGCGGCGATGAGTATGTCGCGGTGCGCTTTATGGTCGTCCTGGAATTGCAGGGCGATGGCGAGCACGGGCTTTTGCAACAGACCGCTTTTTGCTCCCAGGGTGTAGGCGTTGATGCCCTGGCATTCCAGGCCCAGCGCCACATTCAAGATGCCGACGTCGCTGGCGGCATCGGTGGGGGCGCCGGCCGCGCGCGCCGTCTGTCCGGCCAGCATCATCAAGGCGCCGGCGGACAGGGCCGCCGTGCTCGTTCCACGCAAAAACAGGCGGCGCGAATGAGGGGTCTCCAATAGATTTTTTTCTTGCATGACAGCTCCATAAAGTAGGTTCCTGGCCACAGGTTCGGGGACAGGTCCGGCGCGCCGCCACGGGTAAGAGCATCCCAAATTAGTAAACACACTTGGTACAGTTAAATATGTTTTAAGTGTTTAATTTGATTTTTGGGCTATACTGGCCTTTTCCGATCAAAAAATTCGCCAGCGGATTCCGGGCCGGCCAGGATACATATGCTTGATACATTGGGTAGCCGCCAAAAGGAACTCTTGCAGTTGCTGCTGAAAGACAAGGCCGGGCTCACCGTCGATGAATTGTCGGCCCGGCTGGCGGTCACGCGCAATGCCGTGCGCCAGCATCTGGCCGCCCTGGAAAACGACGGTTTGCTGGAAAAGGGCCAGACCCGTCCATCCGGTGGCCGCCCCGAGCAGTTATACATGCTCAGCGACAAGGGGCGCGAATGCTTCCCGCGCCACTATTCCTGGTTCGCGCAACTATTGCTCGAGTCGGTGCAGCAAGAGAGCGGCGCGGCCGGCCTGGGCGATCGCCTGGAAGCCATGGGCGCCAAGGTGGGCGCGCAATTGCGCGCGCAACATCCGCAACTCGCCAGCGCCGAAGAAAAAGTGGCGAAGCTGGCCCAGATCATGGAAGAACTGGGTTATAGCGCGCGCAGCGTGGACGCGGCCGGCGCGCAGCCTTTGATCGTCGCCGACAATTGCGTCTTTCACCACCTGGCCGTCGGCAATCCCGAGGTGTGCCGCTTCGATCTGGCGCTGATGTCGGCCTTCACCGGCAGCGCCATCGAGCATCAAGAATGCATGGCGCGGAACGGCCAGGCGTGCCGCTTCAAGTTCACGCAAGGCGGCGCCAAGACCGAGCGGCCATCTGCTGCTATGATGATGGATCCCATGTCGCCCTCCGGAGCCGTCCCATGAATGCCTTGATGCACGCCAATTTCGGCATTACCGATTTCTGGACATTTTTGCTCGGCACCATCTTCATCGTGCTGCTGCCCGGCCCGAACTCGATCTATGTGCTGAGCGTGGCCGCGCAACGGGGTGTGCGCCAGGGTTATCGGGGCGCCTGCGGCGTCTTCCTGGGCGACTTCGTGCTGATGCTGCTGTCGGCCGGCGGCGTCGCCTCGCTGCTCAAGGCCAGTCCCACCATGTTTCATCTGGTGAAATACATCGGCGCCGCCTACCTGGGCTGGATTGGCTTGCAAATGCTGCTGCGCTGCTGGCACGGCTTGCGCGCCGGCGATGCCGATGCCGCTGCCGGTCCAGAAGCGCGCACCAGCGCCCCGCCCACGCAGAGCAATCCCTTCCGCAAGGCCCTGCTGATCAGCCTGATGAATCCAAAGGCGATTCTGTTCTTCATTTCCTTCTTCATCCAGTTCGTCGATCCCCGCTTCGACAGGCCGCTGCTGTCCTTCGGGCTGCTGGGCCTGGTGTGCGAGGCGCTCAGCTTTCTTTATTTGACCGCCCTGATCTTCGTCGGCGTGCGCCTGGCCGAAGCGTTTCGACGCCGGCGCCGCCTGTCGGCCGGCATGGCGGGCGGCGTCGGCGCCCTCTTCATCGGCTTCGGCGCCAAGCTGGCCAGCGCCACCCTGTAAGCGCCGACTGGCGCACTTTTTGGAGGCCGTCATGACAGACGCCGAACTTCGCCAGACTTGCGACACGGTTTTTTCGGGTCATCGCCAGCCCACGCCAGCCGAGACCTTCGGCGCCATGGCGGCCTGGTGCGCCCAGCACGATATCGCCCACGACAACTACGGCGAAGGGGCGCTGATCCAAGCGTTTGAAAAGAAGATCGCCGCCCTGCTGGGCTTTCCGGCGGCGAGCTTTTGCATCAGCGGCACCATGACCCAGGTCACGGCGCTGCGCCTCGCTTGCATGGAGCGCGGCAGCCGCCTGGTGGCGCTGCATCCGACCTCGCACATCATCCGCCACGAACGCGGCAACCATCAATTGCTCGATCATTTCCAGGCCCTGCAAATCGGCGACCCGCACCGCCCCTGGACGCTGGCCGAATTGCGCGCGCTGCCGGATCGCCTGGGCGCGGCCGCCATCGAATTGCCGATGCGCGAAATCGGCGGCCAATGCCCCGGCTGGAACGAATTGAACCAGATCAAGCAGTACTGCCGCGAACAAGGCATCCACCTGCACATGGACGGGGCCCGCCTGTGGGAGGCGCAAGCCGGTTTCGGCCAGCCGCCGGGCGCCATCGCCGCCGGCTGCGACTCGGTCTACGTGTCGCTGTACAAGGGGATAGGCGGCCTGGGCGGCGCGATGCTGGCCGGCAGCGAGGCTTTCGTCGCCAAGGCGCGTGAATGGTTCCGCCGCCAGGGCGGCAACGTGGTGCACCGCTCGCCCTACGTGGTGGCGGCCGCGATGCAGTTCGACGCCCGCCTGGCCGCGATGCCGGCCCTGTTCCGCCGCACCGAGTGGTTATACGAAGTGCTGCGCGACTATCCGCAATTGACGCCGAACCCGGCCCGGCCGCAGGCGAATATGCTGCACGTGCATATGCCGGTCAGCCGGGAAAGGGCGATGCAGGCGCGCAATCTGATCGCCGAACGGCACGGAGTCTGGCTGTTCGGCCGCGCCAACCACGCCGCCTTGCCCGAGCACAGCATGTTCGAGCTCTACGTGGGCGATAACTTGCTGACGATGCCGGACCAGCGCGCACGCGAGATCGTCGCCCTGTTCGCCGCCGAACTGGCGTAAGCGAGTGGCGTAACTAACCAAGACCAGGCCACCAAGTGCGGCGGCATGCATTCCAAAACACTTCGTCCTGCATTCAGCGGCATTTTCGACCGGAATTAACTGGGGAACTGGGTGCGCTTGAACACTATGATGTGGTTCATCACTCCTCACGCTACTCGAACAGTTCGGCATGTGTACCGGCGCGCACGAATACGATCAAGCCGTGCTTCCTGCGGTCATCAAGCTTGTACGCCAACAGAAAATCGCCTCCGATAGGGCATTCTCGATGTCCGTCCCGGTCGCCACCCAGGGGATGATCGAGCCACTCCGGCCCAATCGGGCCATCGTTTGCGATCAACACGAGCATGGCCTCCTTGAGCCGGTGCATGTCGTATCGGCCGGATCGTGACAGACGCTCCCAGTCTTTCAGGAAGGGCTTTGCATAGTCCGCCCCACGCCCTGTGCCAGACTACTTGCCGCGGTTCTTTTCGAGCTCATCGAACAGGTCAGAAACAGTATCAAAGCGGGCGCCGCGCGTGCGTGCGATCTCGTCGGCCTCGGTCATCGCGGCCCGCGTCTCAGCGTTCGGTACTTTGAGCGCGAACGGCATTTGCTTATCAGCGACGACGCGCATCAAAAACACGCGTACGGCGTCAGAGATCGTCAATCCCATCGCGGCCAAGGTTTCTGTAGCCTGCGCCTTGATTTCTTCGTCCACGCGGACGTGAACCATCGTGGTGGTAGCCATAGTCGTATCCTTTCATGGTGCGATACATTGCATCTCAACTGCTTACAACAAGCAAAGAAGGAAAGCGTCCCTGGTCGGCTTCGCAAGCTGGCTAGGGTTGAGTGCAACAAACTTCCGTTTCCTGGACTCGGCGCCGACAAGATGCAGTCGCGGCTAAGCGGCCGCCGCAGCGGCCGTCCCTTGAATGCAATCGACGATCAATTCCATCGTTTCATCGAGCAGGGCCGGCCTTTCCGCCATGAACGAAAAGAGGCGTCGATGGTCGGTTCCCGGCACTACGTGCAGCCGGCGCGAACGGGCCTGGCCGGCGGCCGCGAACAGGCGCTCTGGAATCTCGCGCGGGATGACGGCGTCGTGTTCGGCCGCGATCACCAAAAAATCACCCTTGAAGCGGGCCACGATATCCCAGGCGTCGCTGTCGACCCAACTGCGCTCGCGCCGTATCACGCTGGAAAATCGGGGCCCGAACGGCAGCTCGTAGGCGGCCGGTGTGAACATGCCCGGCACGATCAAGATCAAGGCCGCCGGCGCCAGCGTTTGCGCCATCCGCACGGCGTTGTAGGCGCCCATGCTGGAGCCGATCAGGGCCAGGGGCGGCGCCAGCCCTCTAGCCGCCAGCACCGCCTGCGCCTGGCGCGTGCGCGAGGCCAGCGAGGACTGTTCCATGGCGCCGCCCGTGTCGCCGTGGCCGACGCAATCGAAAGCGCTCGAGCCGATGCCGCGCGCCTGCAACTGCGCGCGCAGCGTGGCGTGGCTGGCGCGCGAACTGGCGCCCGCGCCATGGATCAGCAATACTTGCCGCGGCGATGATCCCGCATGGTGGTCGCCGACGAGGATTTGATCCTCATACCGGACCGTAAAGGGCAGAATGTCAGACATGATGGTGAACAGGTAAAAGAAGGATTCCAGCTTACGGCAAAATCGGAAAATTACCTATTAATCAATTAATTAATAATCGCCGCAAGCCGCCGCGGAATGGAAAATGGGCGCCCCGAGAGGCGCCCATTTTGACTTTCTGGCGGCGTTACGCGCGGGCCGGGTTGCCCCGCGCGCGCCGACCGCCGTCTGATGCGTGTCTTAGAACTTGTAGTTGTAAGCGACACCCAACAATTGCAAGCGGGTCTTGTAGACGCCGCGTGTGGTTTCGCCGTTGCCGGTGCAGGTAGGTGTGACCGGCGAGCAGGCATTCGTGTAATCAATTACGGCGTTCTTGAAGTCCATATAGCTGTACGCCAGATCGATCGAGGAATTCGCGTTGAGCTTGTAGTTCGCGCCCAGCGAGAATTGGTAACGGTCGCTGTCCGGCAAGGCGACGTGGGTCAGCTCGGCGCTGCGCACCGGCGCCTGGTCGTAGGCGAAACCGGCGCGCAACAGCAAGTTGTCGCTGTAACGGTAGTTGGCGCCGAGCGACAAGCGGTAAGTGTTTTTCCACTGCTGGCGAATCTCTTCATTGCCTTCCTTGGTGGGAGGAAACTGAATGTCGAGGGTTTGCAGACGCGAGTTGCGGGTCCAGGTCACGTCGGCCATGGCGGCCCATTTCGAGTCGATTTGACGGAAGACGTTGGCCGACACGGTTTCCGGCGTGCGCAATTCGACCAGCGCGTTCGAGTTGACTTTACCCGAAATGGTGGAGATGAATTGATTCACGGCTGGATTGGTGCTGACGCCGGAGAAATCCCAGACGGTGTCACCCTTCAGCTTGTGCGAGACCGAGGAACGGTAGGCCAGGCCGAAGCGGGTCGACTCATCCATCGTGTACAGGTAGCCCAGGTTGAAGCCATAGCCCCAATCCTGGCCATTCATCGTCGCGTGCCCGTCCTGGGCACCGGCCAGCGCGGCGCCGGCGGCGCCAAAGGCGGCCAGACCTTGGGTACGGGCGATGCCGCCCAGGAAAGCTTGCGCGGCTTGCGGCGCGAAGCGGCCCAGGTAAGCGACCGAACCCGGCACGTCGACGGCCTGGCCCAGGTTGGCTTTCATGAATTCGGCGCTGACGCCGAAACCGAAGGAGTGATGCTGGTCCAGTTTGAAGGCGACCGATGGGTTCAGGGCCACCGATTCAAGCTTGATGTTGGTCAGCGCGTAGCGGCCGGTCCAGGTATTGCCGTAGTCGAGCTTGGCGCCGTAAGGCACGAACAGGCCCGCGCCCACGCTCCATTGATCGTTGATTTTTTTGCTGGCGTACAGCGAAGGCGCCGTCACGGAGTCGGGCGCGTAGTCCTTCGCCGCGGTGCCGCCGGTGCTGGTGCCGGTGAAGCGGGTCGAACCCGTGTCGTTGAAGGTCGAATGGGGCACGACCACGGTGGCGCCGCCGGAAATCTGGGTGCCGTCCAGGCGCGACAGGCCGGCCGGATTGTAGAAAACGGTGGATGGATCGTTCGCTTCCGCCGAGTTGGCATCCGCCGTACCTTGACCCGCCACGCTTTGGGAGCCGAAACGGTAGCCGGACGCTTGAGCGGTGACGGACATGGCGCTCAGGGCGCTGGCTATGATCAGGGGCAAATACTTGTATTTCAAAATGAGTCTCTCTTTATTATTTAGTGGCTTGACTACGCCGTTTCATCTCAATGGCCGGGGTTGCGGCATCCCCCCAGAGGGACTTTGCAACCCGGGATAAACAAAGCATACAACATTCCCATCAAACGAGCGAGCGCTCGGTTTCTTTTTTTGCATAAAATTTCCAACTGTTGCATATGGGTGAATATGCCCCACGTTCCCGGCCGCGAATGCCTGGGCCCGGGAAGAAATCGGCCTAGGCCCTTTGCTGGAATAAAATGTAAAAAAGATAAGTTTCTCCGCGACTCTTGCAACGAGTACGTACTGGAACGAATATTTTCATGCAAGCCATTGATTTACATGAATAAAATCCTTGATCATTAGAATCAGCCAGGAATAAATCACACTCTTCGCTTTATTAATATGGTGGCAATTAATTGAACTGAACTCAAGCGCAAAAACCGGCCCGCGGGTTTTATGCCGACAGGCGGGATGGCGCGGGGAAGACCTGCGCCGGTGCGATCAGAAAGCGCTTTTTCATTAATTCGCGCATGTTTTCCGCCGTCACCGGCTGTGAAATCAGATAACCCTGCACCTCATTGCATTGCAGCTGACGCAATATGTCCAATTGCTGCAAGGTTTCCACGCCTTCGGCCACCACGCGCATGCCCAGCGCGTGCGCCATCGACAGAATGGCGCCCACGAATATCTCGCCCTGGCGCGATTTCCCCAGCTCCATGGTGAAGGCGCGGTCGATCTTGAGTCCGTCCATGGCGAATTTTTGCAGCTGCGAGAGCGAGGAATAGCCGCTGCCGAAGTCGTCGACCAGCATCTTGACGCCCTGGCCCCGGATCGCCGCCAATTGCTGCACCGCCTCGCTATGGTCGCCCATCATGGCCGACTCGGTGATCTCGACCTCGATCAGGCGCGCCGCGATGCGGTGGCGCGCCATCGCCGCCGCCAGCATCAGGTGCACGTCGCCGCGGCCGAACTGGTGCGCCGACACATTGATCGACACCGGCACCAGCGCCAAGCCTTGCGCCTGCCACTGCGCCAGTTGGCGGCAGACTTTTTCCACCACCGTCTCGCCCAGGCGCGCGATCAAGCCGCTGCTCTCGGCGATCGAGATGAATTCCAGCGGCGGCAGCAGACCCTGCTGCGGATGGCGCCAGCGCACCAGCGCTTCCATGCTGCACAACCGTCCCGTGCGGGTATCCACGCGCGGCTGGTAATGCACGACGAATTGATCTTCTTCCAGCGCGGTGATCAGACTTTGCTCGGTCTCGCGCCGGCTGCGTATCACTTCGTACAGTTCGGGCTGATAAAAGCGGTGGTGGCCCTTGCCGGCCATCTTGACGGCGTACATGGCGATGTCGGCATTCTTGAGCAGGGTCTCGGTGTCGTCCCCGTCGCGCGGAAACAGGCTGATGCCGACCGAGGCGCCCATGCCGCACTTGCCCTCGGCCAGGGGAAAGGGCTCTTCGAACGCTTCGGCGATCCTTTCGGCGACGCGGGCGACGCGGCCCTCGAAGTCGAGCGGGTCGAGGATGACGACGAATTCATCGCCGCCGATGCGCACCACATGGTCGCCCGGCCGCAAGACCGACTGCAAGCGTTGCGCCGCCGCCCGCAACACCTTGTCGCCTTCGCCGTGGCCGCCCGTGTCATTGATATCCTTGAAGCCGTCGAGGTCGATGAACAAGAGCGCCAGCATGTCGCCGCCGGCCCGCGCCCGCTCCAGCGCGCCGGGCAGGAAGCGGTTCAGCCAGTGGCGGTTCGGCAAGCCCGTCAAGCCATCTTCGTTGGCCAGGCGCCGCAACTCTTCTTCGTGCGACTTGGCCCCGCTGATATCTTGCAAGGTGACGGCCAGGCGGTCGCCGCTGCGCACCAGGCGCCGCCGTATCCAGCGCAGATTGAAGGGATTGCCCTCGGCCAGTTCGACTTCGGTTTCTGAAAAACCGGACACCATCGCTTCCCGGTAGCTGCGCATCAAGTCGCGGAAATACGGCTCTTGCTCGCGCGCCCGCAAGCGCATCCCCAGCAACTGTTCGCGCTTGACGCCAAAGAAATCGGCGCCCGGCTCGTTGCAGTCGACCAATTCGAAATCCGTGATGGCGCCGCTGCCGTCGCGCAGGGCGGCGACGATATAAAAGCCGTCGCTGGTGCCTTCGGTGGCCATGCGATAAGCGTTGCGCACGCCTTCCGACTGTTGCTGGCGCAGGGCCAGGCGGATCGACAGCGTGCTGGCCACGCCCGTAAACAAGAGCAGCAAGCCGCTGACGGCACCGGCGATGCCCAGATACATGGCCCGGGTTTCCTGGTAAGAACGCAAGACCTCGGCGTCGGCCAGGCCGATCACGGCCGTGAAGGGATAATTCTTGACGGCTTGCCAGGCCAGGAAACGGCTCTGCCCGTCGGCGTATCCGGGCTTGCCCGGCGAAGCGATGGCGCCGCTTTTCGCCGCCAGGAAACGACTGTCCTTGAAGAGCGGGCCGCGCGGCGGCTCGGCGCCGGCGCCACCGCCTATGCGGGCGCTGTACAGTTCGCCCTTCCCGTCCACCATGGCCGACAGGCTGTAGCGACCGAAATGGCTGCTGTCGTAAAATTGCGAAAAATAGCTGGGATCGACGGCGATCACCAGCACCCCGGCGTAGCCGCCGTGGCGGTCTTCCAGGCGGCGCGTGAAATGGATCAGGGGCTGGGCTTCGCCACCCCGGTCGAGGCCGATGTGCATGGCGCCGTCGCGGCTGACCGCGTGCCGCGCCAGATATTCAGCCGCCGCGCTCGTGTGCAGGCGCCCGAACGGCACCGTCGCCGTCACCGCCTCGCCGTGCTGGTCGAAAATGGCGACGACCGCATATTGCGGCGCGGTATACAAACCAAGCGCTCTCAATTGATGCAAGCTCAAGGTTGAGCGCGACTGTTCCCAGTCGTACTTCAGCGCGAGCGTGACCTGCTCCATCTGTTCCAGCGCGCGCAACAAGTACTGGGAATACGCCTTCGACAGCGCCCCCACGCTTTCCAGGCC
>DMYQ01000009.1:23790-25915 GCA_003482555.1 Janthinobacterium sp.
TTGCCGCTCACGGATAGCGACCACGATCAGTATGCTTCCTCATGGAAACAGAATTGTTGCAGCTTTACATCCAAATGTGGCAACATTATGACATTGATCAAAGAAATGCCAGATTCTCCAGGCTGTACCGGCACTGATTGCCTGCGTTACAATCTCGGCCTGGCCCGCGTGGACGCGGCGCCCCTTGTACCGTTGGAGAAATACATGCAGCAATATCAAGAATTGATCAAGACCGTCCTCGACATGGGCAGTTGGCAAGATAACCGCACCGGCATCCGCACGCTCAGCGTGCCGGGCGCGATGATGCGCTTCGACTTGCTCAAGGACGGCTTTCCGGCCGTCACGACGAAGAAACTGGCCTTCAAGGCAGTGGTCGGCGAACTGGTGGCCTTCTTGCGGGGCTCACGCAACGCGGCCGAATTTCGCGCATTGGGCTGCAAGGTCTGGGATCAGAACGCCAACGAAAACGCGCAATGGCTGGCCAATCCCTACCGCGAAGGCGAGGACGACCTGGGGCCCGTGTATGGCGTGCAATGGCGCGGCTGGCCGGCCTATAAATTGATCGCGGCCGACCGGCCCCTGCAAATCGCGGACGCCGAACAGAACGGTTATCGGGCCGTCGCCCCGATCCGTGACGAAGGCGTCGGCAAGGTCTTGCTGTACAAGGCCGTCGACCAGTTGCGCGAATGTCTGGACACCATCATCAAGGATCCGGGTAGCCGGCGCATTTTGTTCCACGGCTGGAACCCGGCCGACCTGGACGCGGTCGCCCTGCCCGCCTGCCACCTGCTGTATCAATTCATCCCGAACGCCAACACGCGGGAAATTTCACTCTGTTTATATGTGCGCAGCAACGACATCGGCCTCGGCACGCCGTTCAACCTAGCCGAAGGCGCCGCCCTGCTGCACCTGGTGGGCCGCCTGACCGGCTACACGCCGCGCTGGTTCAGCTACTTTATCGGCGACGCCCACATCTACGAAAACCACGTCGACATGGTGAAGGAGCAATTGACGCGCACGCCGTTCGCGGCGCCGCGCTTGGTCATCAACGCGCGCGTGCCCGACTTTGCCAAGACCGGAAAATATGAACCCGAGTGGCTGGAAAAGATCGAGCCGGGCGACTTCACGCTGGAAGGCTATGAACACCACGCGCCGATCAGCGCGCCGATGGCCGTTTGAGGATAGCCTCCCGGATCGTGCGATCCGGGACGAGGCTGGCGCGGCGGTGTTGGTTCAACGGCGCTGAGGGCGTTGAACCGGTACGCCGGACAACTGCCCGGCAATCGAACCCGCCCAAAGGATGATTCCCGCGCCCATGCAAGCGGCAGGATCGCTTAGGCCGCCTGACAATGATCAGCACATCTTAGTGTGGATAGCAGTATTGCCGTCTTGCCCTGTTCCGTACTTATCGGACATGCTTTGTCTTGGGCGTGGCCGCAGACGGGTTCAATGGCCTGCTTATTGACGCCTCCTGGACGTTGAACCAGCCCTTCGAAACGAAGGCTAGCCCGGTAGTTCTCGGAACGTCACTTCAGGAAGACCTGACGCTTCAATTCATTAGTCAACATTTCAATTCCTGCTTGCGGGGTGCGCTCGCCAAATCGCTGAAACTTAGACGTCATGCGACTTCCAGAAGAAGCAGGCCGCCAGGCGCGATCTTTTACTTCATATCTGGAGCGACCAGAAGTACCGACGCGGCCAACAGCAAGAGCAGCCAATCAGCGGAATGGTTTAACGCATTTCGCGCATCATGGCTACACCTCGCGCCGGTTGCCGAGGCTCAAGACGGTAATCAGAATTTTCTTGTCGCGGATTTCGCAAATCAAGCGCCAGTCGCCTACCCGGCACTTCCAGAATTCGCCCAATTCGCTACCCTTGAGCGCCTCGCCGATGCTGCGCGGGTCGTCCAGCACAGCGACACGTTCGCGCAGGAACGAGCCGATGCGCGGCATAGAGCGAGTGTCGCCCTATTTTCTATACAAGTATAGTCCATCCAATGAGGCGACGCACTCGTGTGTTTTGATGGGCTGGTGCAAGGTCGGACGCTCGTTCCGTCCAGGCCGCGTAGTGCCCGCAGAGCTCGGCCTTGAAGGACTGGTAAAAGACACGCTCAGTCATGCGGTGC
>DMYQ01000264.1:0-899 GCA_003482555.1 Janthinobacterium sp.
CTGCGCCGCACCAGGTGGACGATCAGCTTGAGGCGCATCTTGCGGCGCACCGCCGTTTCACCAAAGATGGCCTTGATGTCGAGCAAGCCGAGACCGCGCACTTCCAGCAGGTTTTGCAGCAGGGGCGGGCAGCGGCCCTCGATCATATTGGGCGCGATGCGCGAGAATTCGACGGCGTCGTCGGCCACCAGGCCGTGGCTGCGCGAAATCAGTTCCAGGCCCAGCTCGCTCTTGCCGAGGCCGGAGTCACCCGTGATCAACACGCCCACCCCCAGCACGTCCATGAAGACGCCATGCATGATGATGCGCTGGGCCAGCTTTTTCGACAGATAGACGCGCAAGAAGTCGATCACCTGGGCCGCCGGCAGCGGGGTGGAAAACAGGGGAATGTTTTTTTCGTCGCAGATGGCGAGGATGTCGGGCGGCGTTTCCAGGCCCTGGGCGATGATCAGGGCGGGCGGGCCGCCGGCGATCAATTCGCCGATCACGTGGCTGCGTGAGCCCGTCTTCAAGCGCTGGTAATAATTGATTTCCTGGTGGCCGAAGACCTGGATGCGGCCCGGATGGATCAAGTTCAAATGGCCGACCTGGTCGGCGGCCGAGGCGACGTCGCCGGAAATGAGGCGCTCGCCGCCGGGGAAACCGGCAAACCAGCCCAGTTGCAAACTTTCGCGATTGTCGTCGTACAGGCGTTGGATGGTCAGCGGAGTCTGCAGCATGGTCTCAGTCAGGAATGGATGGGCAACCCTAGTTTAACCGGTCGCCTGCAAGCTGGGTTGCCAATTGATGATGCGCGAATGCACCGATTTCGGATCCGGGTCGGTCGCCAGGGCCGTGCGGAAGGCATCGTCGGAAAACATTTCCGCGATTTCCGACAGAATTTCCAGGTGCTGCTGGGT
>DMYQ01000264.1:1068-1483 GCA_003482555.1 Janthinobacterium sp.
CCATGCCCGAGTCCGGTCGACCCCAGGCGCTCGCGCGCGAACAGATTGTCGGACACGGTCGAGCGGGCGATGCCGCAATTGTTTTCGAAAATTAATCCGGCTTGTTCGAAGGCGCGTTTTTTGCTAGACACTTCGAGATCGAGCAGGACATTTTCGAGTGATAATATTTTGCTAAGGTTAGTCATAACACTAAGAGAAATGGTGCGATGCACAAAAGGGGCTTGCGAGCAGAATTATAGGCTTGTTTCGGGCCCTTGTAATATGATTCTCATCAGTTAGTGGTGGATTTCCCGCGTACTAACTTATTACTAATTATTACCAATTAGGTATTTTTCCCCGTCGGCGCCATTTCCACTATGAAATGTCGGCGAACGCCGCTTTTTCCCCGCAAACATGGACGAGGAACCGTTCTTTC
>DMYQ01000264.1:1491-4024 GCA_003482555.1 Janthinobacterium sp.
TCGGTTACGCGTGGCTACTTAGGTATTTTTCCCCGTCGGCGCCATTTCCACTATGAAATGTCGGCGAACGCCGCTTTTTCCCCGCAAACATGGACGAGGAACCGTTCTTTCGGCGCCGGCGCAGCCGTCGAATGCGACTATCCTTGTTGTATTGTAAATGAAAGCATGGCGCGCACGATTCTGTCCCGCTTGATGCGCATGAAGGAGGGAGGTGGCCCACATTTTCGACGGGAAAGCCCTTACTGGCGCGCGCAGCGCAGATTCGATGGCGGCGTCGCGGTGCTGAAGTTGCTGCGCCAGGGATTGATGTCGAGTCCGCCACGTCGGGTGTAGCGGGCATACACGGCCAGTCTTTGCGGGGCGCACTGGCGCAAGATATCCATGAAAATGCGCTCCACGCACTGTTCGTGGAATTCATTGTGCTCGCGGAAACCGATCAAGTATTTGAGCAGACTTTCCTGGTTGATTTGCGGCCCCGCGTAGTGGATTTGCACACTGCCCCAGTCCGGTTGTCCCGTCACCAGGCAATTCGACTTGAGCAAGTGCGAGACCAGCTTTTCTTCGACTGGAGCCTCGTCCAGGGCGGCCGTGAGCATCAGGGGCGAGGGCGTGTAATGCGTGATTTCCACGTCGAGGCGATCGAGCAGCAAGCCTTCCAGTTCGCCCATTTTTTGCTCGCTGAACGCTTCCTGCAGGGTCAAGGCCACCTGGACGGGCGCGCCGAAGCCTTGCGACAAGTCTTGCGTCAGCAGGGCGCGCAGGGCTTCCGGGTCGGCCAGCCGGGTCTGGTTGAAGGAATTCAAGTACAGCTTGAAGGACTTCGATTCGACGATATTTGGCGAATCGGCCGGCACCGTGACCCTGGCGATGGCGACCTGCGGCTTGCCGCGCAGATTGAGCCACGACAGTTCGTAGGCGTTCCAGATGTCCAGGCCGAAAAACGGCAGGGTGCCATGCAATGCCAGTTCGTCGCGCTTGCCCTGGCGCGGAATGGGGAACAACAGTTCGGGCGCGTAGTCGCTGCGGTAGGCGGCGCTTTTACCCAGCGGCGAGAGGTCGGCGGTATTGGTCATGGTGTGATTGGCTGGAGTGAGGCAGGCATGGTAACGCAATTGGCGCGCGCGCGCCGCGGGGACGGGGCGGGAAGATTCCCGGCCTCGGCCCCGCCCCCGCCGTCCGACTAGAGGAACAATTTATACACGGGATTGGCGCTCTCGTCCCAGTAACGGTAACCGAGGGTGGTGAGGAAATTGCCGAACTGCTCCATCTCGTCGGGCGGCACTTGCAGGCCGATCAGGATGCGGCCGACATCGCCGCCCTGGCTGCGGTAATGGCACAGTGAAATGTTCCAGTTCGGCGCCATGCTGTCGAGGAAGCGCATCAGGGCGCCCGGCCGCTCGGGGAATTCGAAGCGGTACAGCAACTCGTCCTGGGCCAGGCGGCTCTTGCCGCCGACCAGGTGGCGGATGTGCGACTTGGCCAGTTCGTCGTGGGTCAGATCGAGGGTCTTGAAGGCATGCTCTTCGAATGCGCGGGCCAGCAAGCCCGACTCGCTGCGGTTGGCGATCTGCACGCCGACAAACACGTGGGCCTGGCTTTCGTCGCTGATGCGGTAATTGAATTCGGTCACATTGCGGGCCCCGACCAGGCCGCAGAAGCGCTTGAAACTGCCGCGCTGTTCGGGCATGGTGACGGCGAACACGGCTTCGCGCGATTCGCCCAGTTCGGCCCGTTCGGCAACGAAACGCAGGCGGTCGAAGTTCATATTGGCGCCGCAGGCGATGGTGATCAGGGTTTCGTTCTTGATCGGGTGCTTGCTCAGGCTGGCCCGCTCGATATACGCCTTGGCGCCGGCGATGGCCAGGGCGCCGGCCGGCTCCAGGATGCTGCGCGTGTCGGTGAAGACATCCTTGATGGCGGCGCAGATGGCGTCCGTGTCGACGATGATGATCTCGTCGACATACATTTGCGCGAGGCGGAAGGTTTCTTCGCCGACCAGGCGCACCGCCGTGCCGTCGGAAAACAGGCCGACGTCGGGCAGGGTGATGCGCTCGCCCGCCTTCAGCGAGCGGGCCATGGCGTCCGAGTCCAGGGTTTGCACGCCGATGATCTTGATGTCGGGGCGGATTTGCTTGACGTAGGCGGCCACGCCGGAGATCAAGCCGCCGCCGCCGATGGCGATGAAGATGGCATGGATGGGGCCGGAATGCTGGCGCAGGATTTCCATGCCGATGGTGCCCTGGCCGGCGATCACGTCGGGATCGTCGAAAGGGTGGACGAAGGTCAGCTTCTGTTCCTTTTCCAGGGTCAGCGCGTGGTTGTAGGCATCCGTGTAAGAATCGCCGAACAGCACCACTTCGACGTCGGCGCCGCCGCGCGCCTTGACGGCGTCGATCTTCACGGGCGGCGTGGTGGTCGGCATGACGACCAGGGCGCGGCAGCCGAGCTTGGCCGCCGACAGGGCCACGCCCTGGGCGTGGTTGCCGGCCGAAGCGCAGATGACGCCGCGCTTGAGTTGCGCCTCGCTCAGGTG
>DMYQ01000264.1:4186-7765 GCA_003482555.1 Janthinobacterium sp.
ATTTTCTTGAGATAGTCGATGGTCATAGTCTGCTAACGGAGTGATGCTGGGCCAGGAAATCTGGAGCGTGTTGCTTGATGCAAAGGCTTGCCGACGGCGCCGGGTAGGCGGGCACGGCGGCCGCGGCCGGTGAGCCCTGGCGCCAGTCTGTATCGTGTGCTTGTCGAGTTCATTATAATGGACACCTTTCGCCAACCTCAAAGAGTTCGATGATCCCCGATGCAATTGCCTGGCTGCTGCACTTGTTGGCGGCGCCGGAAGTGGGACTGAGCTCGGTCTTTATCGTCAGCTTCATTGCCGCGACCTTGTTGCCGCTGGGTTCGGAACCGGCGGTGTTTGCCGTTGTCAAAGCCAATACGGCCCTGTTCTGGCCCGTGATTCTGGTGGCCACCTTGGGCAATACCCTGGGCGGCGGCGTCGATTACTGGATGGGATATCGCGCCAAGGCGGCGTTTGCCAAGGAGCGCGAGAGCCGCTGGTTCCGCTGGCTGGCCCGCCACGGCGCCAAGACCATGCTGCTGTCCTGGCTGCCCGGCGTGGGCGACCCGCTGTGCACCTTGGCCGGCTGGCTCAGGTTGCCGTTCTGGCCCAGCATCGCCTACATGGCCCTGGGAAAGCTGTTGCGTTACCTGGCGATGACGGGCCTGCTGTTGTATGTGCCCGATGGCGCTTGGCGCGCAATCGCACACTTGCTGGGCTGATTTGACCGCCGTCTGGCGGGATTGTTTATTTGCAAAAGCATTCCCTTGCCGGCATTTTTTCATCAAAAATGGAGCTTGGAAAAAGCTTTTATTTTGAAAATGGCAAATTTTGCAAAATTTCCAGCGGCACCAGATTGCCGCCTTAATCCTTGGTCGGGCTAGGGCTGTTCCCGCATGCTGCGGCGCAATACGCTAAAATGCCCCTTTAGGGTCAGTCCACAGAGCCAACGATCACAATGAACGCCCCCGCACACATCCAAGCATTGCTGGCGGAAACGCCCAACGGTCCCGCGACCACGCGTCTGCGCGAAATTCCTTACAACTATACGTCGTTTTCCGATCGGGAAATCGTCATCCGCCTGTTGGGAGAGGACTCCTGGAGCCTGCTTGACGAATTGCGCGGCGCCCGTCAGACGGGACGCTCGGCGCGCATGCTGTACGAGGTGCTGGGCGATATCTGGGTGGTGCGGCGCAATCCCTACCTGCAGGATGACTTGCTGGACAACCCGAAGCGGCGCCAGGAATTGATCGATGCGCTGCAGCACAGGCTGGCGGAAGTGGACAAGCGCCGCCTGACGGTCGACGCCGTCGACGCCCGGGCGGGCGGCACCGACGATGGCTTGGCGCAAACGCGCAGCGCCAACGTCGGCATGCTGCTGAAGGCGGCCGGCAAGGCCGTGGCCGACTTCGGCGAAGAATTCCGCAAGACGTACGACTTGCGCAAGCGCACCGTCAAGGTGCTGGGCCGCTACACGGAAAAGCACAATATCAAGTTCGACGGCATGTCGCGCGTGGCCCACGTCACCGACGCCACCGACTGGCGCGTCGAATATCCCTTCGTCGTGCTCACGCCCGACACGGAAGACGAGATGGCCGGCCTGGTCAAGGGTTGCATCGAGCTGGGCCTGACCATCATCCCGCGCGGCGGCGGCACCGGCTACACGGGCGGCGCCATTCCGCTCACACCCCTGTCGGCCGTGATCAACACGGAAAAGCTGATCACCCTGGGCGAAGTGGAAATGACCATGCTGCCCGGCGTGGAGCGCGAATACGCGACCATCTTTTCGGGCGCCGGCGTGGTCACCAAGCGGGTCTCGGACGCGGCTGAAAAAGCCGGCTTCGTGTTTGCCGTGGATCCCACGTCGGCCGAGGCGTCTTGCATCGGCGGCAATGTGGCGATGAATGCGGGCGGCAAGAAAGCCGTGCTGTGGGGCACGGCGCTGGACAATCTGGCGTCGTGGCGCATGGTCGACCCGAACGGCGACTGGCTCGAAGTGACGCGCCTGGAACACAATCTGGGCAAGATTCACGACGCGCCCACGGCCAAGTTCAAGCTGGAATGGCGCCATCCGACGACGCGCGATTCGGCCAAGCCGAACCCGCCGTTCAAGACTGAATTGCTGGAAATCCCAGGCCGAAAATTCCGCAAGGAAGGCCTGGGCAAGGATGTCACGGATAAATTCCTGTCGGGATTGCCGGGCATACAGAAGGAAGGCTGCGACGGCTTGATCACGTCGGCGCGCTGGATCTTGCACAAGATGCCGAAGTTCGCGCGCACGGTTTGCCTGGAATTCTTTGGCCAGGCCCGCGACGCCATTCCATCGATCGTGGAAATCAAGGATTATCTGGACGCCTTGCCGGCCCGCAGCGAAGGTTTCACGAGCATCCGCCTGGCCGGACTGGAGCATCTGGACGAGCGCTATCTGCGCGCGGTCGGCTATGCCACCAAGTCGAAACGGGGCGTGCTGCCGAAGATGGCCCTGTTTGGCGACATCGTCGGCGACGATGAAAACGCGGTGGCCGTGGCCGCCTCGGAAGTGGTGCGCCTGGCTAATACCCGGGTCGGCGAAGGTTTCGTGGCCGTCAGCCCGGAAGCGCGCAAGAAATTCTGGCTCGACCGCGCTCGCACGGCGGCCATCGCCAAGCACACGAATGCCTTCAAGATCAATGAAGACGTGGTCATTCCCTTGAACCGCATGGGCGAATATACGGATGGCATCGAGCGCATCAACATCGAATTGTCGATCAAGAACAAGCTGCAACTGGCGGCCGCGCTGAGCGACTTCGTCGCGGCCGGCAACCTGCCGGTCGGCAAGAGCGACGACGCTTCCGACGACCGCGTCGGCGACGCCGAAATGCTGGGCGACCGCGTGCCGCAGGCGGCCGCGCTGCTGGAGCAAGTGACGGCGCGCTGGACCTATCTGCTGGCCGAACTGGATCAGCCGCTGGCGGCCGTCAAGGACAAGCTGGCCGAACTGGGGCTGGAACGCCTGATGGTGGTGTTCGACGCCCGCCTGGCCCAGCAGCCGGACGCGACCCTGTTCGACGTGGTGCAGGATCGCACGGTGCGCATTTCGTGGAAGCAGGAAATCCGCGCCCAGTTGCGGCAAATCTTCAACGGCGCCGCCTTCAAGCTGATCCTCGACGAAGCGACGGCCATCCACGCCCGCGTGCTGCGCTCGCGCGTCTTCGTGGCCCTGCACATGCATGCCGGCGACGGCAATGTGCACACCAATCTGCCGGTCAATTCCGACAATTACGACATGCTGCAAGACGCCCACCAGGCCGTCGCCCGCATCATGGTGCTGGCCCGTTCGCTCGATGGCGTCATTTCCGGCGAGCACGGTATCGGCATCACCAAGCTGGAATTCCTGACCGAAGATGAAATCGGCGAATTCCGCAGCTACAAGCAGCGTATCGATCCGGAAGGGCGCTTCAACAAGGGCAAGCTCTTGAACCTGCCGGGCCTGGGCGCCGACTTGCGCAATGCCTACACGCCATCGTTCGGCCTGATGGGCCATGAATCGCTGATCATGCAGCAAAGCGATATCGGCGCCATCGCCACCAGCGTCAAGGATTGCCTGCGCTGCGGCAAGTG
>DMYQ01000264.1:8003-8898 GCA_003482555.1 Janthinobacterium sp.
TGGCGACGTCCTCGCTGATCGAAGCCTTCCTGTATGAAGAGCAAACCCGGCGCGGTATTTCGATCAAGCACTGGGAAGAGTTCGAGGATGTGGCCGACCACTGCACGGTGTGCCATAAATGCGTCACGCCCTGCCCGGTGAACATCGACTTTGGCGACGTCTCCATGAATATGCGCAATCTGTTGCGCAAGATGGACAAGAAGAGTTTCAATCCAGGTTCGGCCGCGACCATGTTCTTCTTGAACGCGACCGATCCGGTGACCATCAACGCCACCCGCCAGGTCATGATAGGCTGGGGCTTCAAGGCGCAGCGCTTCGGCCACGACTTGCTGAAGAAATTCGCCCGCAAGCAGACCAAGGCGCCGCCGCCGTCGACCGGCAAGCCGGCCGTCAAGGCCCAGGTGATTCACTTCATCAACAAGAAAATGCCGGGCAATTTGCCGAAGAAGACGGCGCGCGCCCTGCTCGACATCGAGGACGACAAGGTCATCCCCATCATCCGCAATCCGAAGACGACGACGGCCGACACGGAAGCCGTGTTTTACTTCCCCGGCTGCGGCTCGGAGCGCCTGTTCTCGCAAGTGGGACTGGCGACCCAGGCCATGCTGTGGGAAGTGGGCGTGCAGACGGTCTTGCCGCCCGGCTATCTGTGCTGCGGCTATCCGCAGCGCGGCGCGGGCGAGTTCGACAAGGCTGAAAAGATGATGACGGATAACCGCGTGCTGTTTCACCGCATGGCCAACACCCTCAATTATCTGGACATCAAAACCGTGCTGGTGTCATGCGGCACGTGCTACGACCAGTTGGCGACCTACCAGTTCGACAAGATCTTCCCCGGCTGCCGCATCATGGACATCCATGAGTATCTGTTGGAAAAAGACGTCAAGCTGTCCGG
>DMYQ01000264.1:9033-9176 GCA_003482555.1 Janthinobacterium sp.
TGATCGCCACCGTCGACAACGTGAAGATTGAAAAGAACGAGCGCTGCTGCGGCGAGTCCGGTTCCTTTGCCGTGTCCCGCCCCGACATTTCCACCCAGGTGCGCTACCGCAAGGAAGAGGAAATGGTGAAGGGCGCCGACAAG
>DMYQ01000264.1:9416-9914 GCA_003482555.1 Janthinobacterium sp.
GGCTTGTCGCGCTACAACGACGATTCGGGCACGACGGCCGACTATATCGTCGTCGAAATGGCCAAGCATTTGCTGGGTGAAAACTGGATGCCGGATTACGTCAAGCGCGCCAACGACGGCGGCATCGAGCGGGTGCTGGTATGACGACGATGCCCACTTGCGAACTGTGCGAATTGCTCGATAACATAGGCGAGGATGACGATACCAGCACCGTGATCTGGTGCAACGCGAGGGTGGCGGTGCTGGCGGTGGACGATGCCGCCTATCCAGGCTTTTGCCGGGTCGTGTGGCAAGTTCACGTCAAGGAAATGAGCGAGCTGGATACGGCGCAGCGGGCGCTCATCATGGAAGTCGTGTGGCGTGTTGAACTGGCCCTGCGCGCGGTGATGCTGCCGGAAAAAATCAACCTGGCCAGCTTGGGCAACATGACGCCGCATGTGCACTGGCACGTGATTCCCCGCTACCTCGACGACGCCCACTTTCCGCAGCCGATCTGGG
>DMYQ01000264.1:10112-11744 GCA_003482555.1 Janthinobacterium sp.
CTGAGGGGCTTGAGTTTTACAAGAGGAAATACCATGACAGGTTCCAAACAAAGCGCTCCCACGCCGCAGCCGACGGCGCTGACGGTACACAGCAAATCGCGGCTGCTCGACGTTGCCTTCGATGATGGCGCCGCTTTTTCGCTGCCCTTCGAATTGCTGCGCGTGTATTCGCCATCGGCCGAAGTGCGCGGCCACGGCCAGGGCCAGGAAGTACTGCAAGTGGGCAAGCGCGAGGTCGGCGTGACGGCGCTGGAGCCGGTCGGCAATTACGCGGTGCAACCGACCTTTTCGGACGGCCACAACACGGGCCTGTATTCCTGGGATTATTTGTACAAGCTGGGTGCGCAGCAAGAACAGTTGTGGCAAGACTATTTGAATCGCTTGCACGCGGCCGGTTTCGCCGGCGACAGCGGGCGTGAGGCGGGCGCCGCCTTGCCGGCGAAGCCTGCTGCGGGCCACGCCTGCGGCCACAAGCACTAGCCAGTCACGCGACGCCCCCCCGCCCGGCCAAGCCGCCGCGAATAGGCCCCACCCCGGATGCGCGCGCGGGGTGGCGGCGCCACTCCTGTCAGCGCAGGCCCATTGCGCGCGTCTTCATCTGCGCGCGTGCATCAGCGAGTTTCAAACGCCATCCCGCTTGTATAATGCATGCAGATCAATCAGGCTGCCTACCATGACCAATACGACTCATTTCGGTTACAAAACTGTCTCAGAAGACGAAAAAGTGCACGAGGTTGCCAAGGTTTTCCATTCCGTCGCCGCCAAATACGATGTGATGAACGACTTGATGTCGGGCGGTTTGCACCGGCTGTGGAAAATTTTTACCATCGCCAACGCCGCCGTGCGCCCCGGTTTCAAGGTGCTCGACATCGCCGGCGGCACCGGTGACCTGGCCAAGGTGTTTGCCAAGCAAGCCGGCCCCAGCGGCGAGGTGTGGCTCACCGATATCAACGAATCGATGCTGCGCGTCGGCCGCGACCGCTTGCTGAACCGCGGCCTGCTGACGCCGACCCTGTTGTGCGACGCCGAAAAATTGCCTTTCCCGGATAATTATTTCGACCGGGTCAGTGTGGCTTTCGGCTTGCGCAACATGACGCACAAGGATCAGGCGCTGGCGGAAATGCGGCGCGTCTTGAAGCCTGGCGGCAAGCTGCTGGTGCTGGAGTTTTCCAAGGTCGCGGCGGCGCTGCAAAAACCCTACGACGTGTATTCTTTCTCGGTGCTGCCTTGGCTGGGCCAGAAGATCGCCGGCGACGCCGAAAGCTACCGTTATCTGGCTGAATCGATCCGCATGCATCCGGATCAGGAAACCCTGAAGACGATGATGGAAGACGCCGGCCTGGAGCGCGTGCAATATTACAATTTGACGGCTGGTGTCGCCGCTTTGCACACCGGTATCAAACTGTAGGAGCGGGAATGAGGATGAAGAATGTGCTGGTCGGCCTGCGCGGCAAGGCTACCGGCACGCCGTTCCAGAACGCGCGCAACGGGTCCGACTTCCCCGCGCGCGCGCCGCCGCCAGCGTTCCAGCCCGCGCTCCAGCCCGCGTTTCAGCCTACGATTGTGCCAGTCGTCCAGCCGTCCAGCCGGCGCCGAACGTGCAATTCGACGCCATGATACGGGCCGCGCCGG
>DMYQ01000264.1:11876-14140 GCA_003482555.1 Janthinobacterium sp.
GCCGCGCCGGCGCCGTTCTCGGAAGTGTGGAATATGGTCAAGTCGCCCGCTGGAGCCTGCGCAGGTGACTGGATACTGTCTGGCATCCAGCAACATTCCTAGACTCCCGCGGACTTAATTCATGCCACCGCCGGGATATTTCCTGGCGAACTGGTAAGATCAAAACCGCCCGCGATTTTCCCAGGGCGGTTTTTTTATATGCGTATATCGAATGCCTTCTTCTATCACTAGCCTCCCTAGCATCCCTGGCATCCCCGGCGCCGCCCTCCTGGCGCCCCTGACCGCGTCCATCAATCATTTGCTGGAGCAAGAGCCGTGGGCGCGGCGTCAACTGGCCCTGCACGCCGGCAAGGTGGCTTGCGTCGACGCCGGGGCCCTGGCGCTGCGCTTGCGCGTGAGTGCCGACGGCGGCTGCGAGGCGGCGCCGGCCGATGCCAGCGCCGACGTGACGATACGCGTCAAGCCGGCCGACTTGCCGCTGATCTTGCAAAACCGCGAACGCGCCTTTTCCTACGTGAATATCGACGGCGACGCCGAATTCGCCAACGCCATCTCGCAACTGAGCAAGACCCTGCGCTGGGACGCCGAACACGACCTGGAAAAAGTGCTGGGCCCGATCGCCGCGCTGCGCCTGGTCGCCGGCGCCAAGGCGACCGTCGCGGCCGTCGCCGGCGGGAGCCGGAAACTGGCGGAAAACCTGGCCGAATTCTTCGTCGAGGAACAGCCGCTGCTGGTGCGCCCGGCCAGCGCCGGGGAATTTTCGTCCGACGCGGTGCGCTTGCGCGACGACGTCGAGCGGCTCGCCAAGCGCATCGACAAACTGGACCAAAAGCTGGCCCGTCAGGCCAGCCTGGCGCCACAATCACTGGATCTTAAATGATATTGAAATTTTTACGGCTGCTCAAGATTCTGCGGGTTTCGATCAAGTACGGCCTCGATGAAATCGCCATTTCCGGCTTGAAGGTGCCGCGCACGGCCAAGCTGATCGACACGGTGATTTTCTGGCGCGACATTTCCGCGCCGCGCGGCGAACGCATGCGCATGGCCCTGGAAGAACTGGGCCCGATCTTCGTCAAGTTCGGCCAGGTGCTGTCGACCCGGCGCGACTTGATGCCGGCCGACCTGGCCGACGAACTGGCGCGCCTGCAAGACCGCGTGCCGCCCTTCGATTCCGACCTGGCCATCGCGCAAATCAAGAAGTCGCTGGGCGCCCATCCCGATCAATTGTTCGCCAGCTTCGAACGCATCCCCGTGGCCTCGGCCTCGATCGCGCAAGTGCACTTCGCCACCCTGAAAAACGGCAAGGAAGTGGCCGTCAAGGTGCTGCGTCCCGGCATGAAAAAGCTGATCGATGAAGACGTCGCCCTGATGCACATCGCGGCCGGCTGGATAGGCCGCATCTGGGCCGACAGCAAGCGCCTGAAGCCGAAGGAAGTGGTGGGCGAGTTCGACAAATACCTGCACGACGAGCTCGACCTGATGCGCGAGGCGGCCAACGCCAGCCAGTTGCGGCGCAACTTCGCCAATTCGAATTTGTTGCTGGTGCCGGAAATGCACTGGGACTTTTGCTCCTCGAGCGTGATCGTCATGGAGCGCATGTACGGCATTCCCGTGTCGCAGATCGAGCGCCTGGAGGCGGCCGGCGTCGACATGCAAAAACTGTCGCGCGACGGCGTCGAGATTTTCTTCACCCAGGTGTTCCGCGACGGCTTCTTCCACGCCGACATGCATCCGGGGAACATCCTGGTGTCGGTGGCGCCGGAATCCTTCGGCCGCTACATCGCGCTCGACTTCGGCATCGTCGGCACCCTGAACGACTTCGACAAGGATTACCTGTCGCAAAACTTCCTCGCCTTCTTCCGGCGCGACTACAAGCGCGTGGCCGAAGCCCACATCGAATCGGGCTGGGCGCCCAAGGAAACCCGGGTCGATGAACTGGAATCGGCCGTGCGCGCCTGCTGCGAACCGATCTTCGACCGGCCCCTGAAAGACATTTCCTTCGGCCAGATCCTGCTGCGCCTGTTCCAGACTTCGCGCCGCTTCAACGTCGAAGTGCAGCCGCAACTGGTGCTGCTGCAAAAGACCCTGCTCAACATCGAAGGCCTGGGGCGCCAGCTCGATCCCGACCTCGACCTGTGGAAGACCGCCAAGCCCTACCTGGAAAACTGGATGTCCGAGCAGATCGGCGTGCAAGGCTTGCTCGAGCGCTTGAAGGCGGAAGCGCCCCGTTTCGGCCACATCCTGCCGCAACTGCCGCGCCTGGT
>DMYQ01000264.1:14259-22150 GCA_003482555.1 Janthinobacterium sp.
TACTGAGATGACGCGCCCGAGCTCGCGCGACCCCCTGTCGCCGCAATTCTGGGATGAGCGCTTCGCCAGCGGCGTCACGCCCTGGGACCGGGGCGGGGTGCCGCAAGCGCTGCGCCGCTTCGTGGCGGATGCCGGCGCGCCGTTGCACTGCCTGATTCCCGGTTGCGGCTCGGCCTACGAACTGGGCTTCCTGCTCGACGCCGGCTGGGACGCCACCGCCATCGACTTTTCGGCGGCGGCCGTGGCGGCGGGACGGGCCGCCGTGGGCCGCTGGAGCGAGCGCGTGGTGCAAGCCGACTTTTTCACCCACCAGCCGGCCCGCCCCCTGCAACTGATCTACGAGCGCGCCTTCCTGTGCGCCATGCCGCGCGCGATGTGGCCGCGGGTGGCGGCGCGCTGGGCCGAATTGCTGGCCCCGGGCGCACTGCTGGCCGGGTTTTTCTTCTTCGATGAAGTCTTGCGCGGCCCGCCCTTTGGCATCGGCCGCGAGCAACTCGACGCCTTGCTGGCGCCGTACTTCGACTGCCTCGCCGACGAGGCGGTCGACGATTCCATCCCCGTCTTCGTGGGCAAGGAACGCTGGATGATCTGGCGGCGCCGGGCCGAAACCGCGGGCGCGGGCGAAAAAGCTTTATAATTCAGGGTTTTTGATGATTTTTGCGGAGTAATTGATGCCGATTTACGCTTACCGTTGTGACGATTGTGGTTTTGCCAAAGACGTCTTGCAAAAGATGTCCGACCCTGTGCTGACGGTATGCCTGTCGTGCGGCAAGCCCACGTTTAAGAAACAATTGACCGCCGCCGGTTTCCAGCTCAAGGGCACGGGCTGGTATGCCACCGATTTCCGCGGCGGCACGCCGCCGTCGACGGCCGTGCCGAGCGGCCCGGTGGAGGCGGCGCCGGCGAAGGATGCGGCGGCCGCCCCTGCCGCCGCCGCCGCGCCGGCAGCCGCGCCGGCCGCGCCCGCCAAAACGGAGTGAGGGATGCAAAGGCGTTCAGCGGCGGTGCCCTTGGACGTCCCGACACCGGCCCAATACCGGCCCAATACCGGCCCAATACCGGCCCGATACCCGGTCCGGTGACTGGCCTGATATCCTGCCTTGTCACCATCAACAGAGAAACCGATGCGTAAATATTTCATTACCGGATTGCTGATTTTGGTTCCGCTGGCGATCACGGCCTGGGTCTTGAACCTGGTCATCAGCACGATGGACCAGTCGCTCTTGCTGGTGCCGGCACGCTGGCAGCCGAGGGCCCTGTTCGGCTACGACATACCGGGCCTGGGCACCATCCTGACGATCGTGATCGTCTTCGTGACCGGCTTGTTGACCAGTAATCTGGTGGGCAATTACGTGGTGCGCCTGTGGGAAAAAGTCTTGCAGCGCATTCCCATCGTCAATTCGCTGTACGCGAGCGTGAAACAGGTGTCCGACACCCTGTTTTCCTCGTCCGGCAACGCCTTCCGCAAGGCGGTGCTGGTGCCGTATCCACACCAGCAATCGTGGACCATCGCCTTCTTGACCGGGGTGCCGGGCGGCGACGTGAAGAACCACCTGGTGGGCGACTTCGTCAGCGTGTACGTGCCGACGACGCCCAACCCGACCTCCGGCTTCTTCCTGATGATGAAGCGCAGCGACGTCGTCGAGCTCGATATGAGCGTGGACGCCGCCCTCAAGTACATCGTGTCAATGGGTGTGGTGGCGCCGGAAATGGCGCCGCCGGCGGCGGTAAAATAATACTGGGCGCGCGCGCCGGAACCCGGGGCGCGGCCGGATCGACCAATACAATTTAACCTGGACTGAGAAATTTATGTCAATGCGTACTCACTACTGCGGCCTCGTCACTGAAGCCATGCTCGGCCAAACCGTC
This sequence comes from Janthinobacterium sp., assembly GCA_003482555.1. Classification (GTDB taxonomy): domain Bacteria; phylum Pseudomonadota; class Gammaproteobacteria; order Burkholderiales; family Burkholderiaceae_D; genus Janthinobacterium. Next base: position 16,129 of record DMYQ01000264.1, read on the forward strand.
AACCTGTGCGGCTGGGTGCATCGCCGGCGCGACCATGGCGGCGTCATCTTCATCGACTTGCGCGACCGCGAAGGCCTGGTGCAAATCGTCTGCAACCCGGAGCAGGCCGAAGTGTTCAAGGTGGCCGAAGTGGTGCGCAACGAGTTTTGCCTGCGCGTCACCGGCGTCGTCAGCGACCGCCTGGAAGGCACCGTCAACAGCAATCTGAAGTCGGGCAAGATCGAAGTCGTCTGCAGCAATCTGGAAGTGCTGAACGCCTCGGTGACGCCGCCGTTCCAGCTGGACGACGACAATCTGTCGGAAACGACACGCCTGACGCACCGCGTGCTCGACCTGCGCCGTCCGCAGATGCAAAACAATCTGCGCCTGCGCTACAAGGTGACGATGGAAGTGCGCAAGTACCTGGACGAGCTGGGCTTCATCGACATCGAAACGCCGATGCTGACCAAGTCGACCCCGGAAGGCGCGCGCGACTACCTGGTGCCGTCGCGCGTGAATGCCGGCAGCTTCTTCGCGCTGCCCCAATCGCCGCAACTGTTCAAGCAATTGCTGATGGTCGCCAACTTCGACCGCTACTACCAGATCGTCAAATGCTTCCGCGACGAAGACTTGCGCGCCGACCGCCAGCCGGAATTCACCCAGATCGACTGCGAAACGTCCTTCCTGTCCGAGCAGGAAATCCGCGACCTGTTTGAAAACATGATACGCATCGTGTTCAAGAACACGCTCGACATCGACTTGCCGAACCCCTTCCCGGTGATGGACTTCGCCACCGCGATGGGCATGTACGGTTCCGACAAACCGGACATGCGCGTCAAGCTGGCCTTCACCGACCTGACCGCCGTCATGAAAGACGTCGACTTCAAGGTCTTTTCCGGCGCGGCCAACATGGAAGGCGGCCGCGTGGTCGGCTTGCTGGTACCGGGCGGCGCCAAGGAGGGTTCGGGGATGCCCCGTTCCGAGATCGACGCCTACACCCAGTTCGTGGCGATCTACGGCGCCAAGGGCCTCGCTTACATCAAGGTCAACGATAAATCGAAGGGCCGCGACGGCCTGCAATCGCCGATCGTGAAGAACTTGCACGACGCGGCCCTGGCGCAAATCGTCGAACTGACGGGCGCGCAGGACGGCGACTTGATCTTCTTCGGCGCCGACAAGGCCAAGGTCGTCAACGACGCCATCGGCGCGCTGCGCGTGAAGATCGGGCACAGCGAATTCGGCAAGAAGGCCGGCCTGTTCGAAGACAGCTGGAAGCCTTTGTGGGTGGTCGACTTCCCGATGTTCGACTACGACGAGGAAGCCGATCGCTGGACGGCGACCCACCATCCGTTCACGGCGCCGAAAGACGGCCATGAAGACATGCTGGAAACGAATCCCGGCGCCTGCATCGCCAAGGCTTACGACATGGTCTTGAACGGCTGGGAACTGGGCGGCGGTTCGATCCGCATCCACCGCGAAGAAGTGCAGAGCAAGGTGTTCCGCGCCCTGAAGATCGACGCCGACGAAGCGCGCCTGAAGTTCGGCTTCCTGCTCGACGCGCTGCAATACGGCGCGCCTCCGCACGGCGGCCTGGCCTTCGGCCTGGATCGCATCGTCACCATGATGACCGGTTCCGATTCGATCCGCGACGTGATCGCCTTCCCGAAAACCCAGCGCGCCCAGTGTCTGCTGACACAGGCGCCGTCGGAAGTGGACGAGAAGCAATTGCGCGAACTGCACATCCGCCTGCGCGGCGCCGAGCCGAAGGTCGTTTAATAAGTTGTTGCTGGTGGCCCGTTATGCTCCCAGTCGATGCCATAGTTTGTGCGGCAACGATTGAGGGCGTAATGGGAGATGCGTGAATCGTCAATCATGCGATGCAATGCGCAAGTAAAAAAGCAAGGGACGGCTGAGCAATTCGCGAGGCGCAGCGATATCGAATGTCCGACCGCATGTGGCTGATGTTCAGCGGGATACACCGGCGAATGGAATCTACAAAGGCGGGAAGAATGCATATTAGTCACCTCAAACTCAGGAATTGGCGTAACTTTCATTCTGTTAGTGTCAACCTGGGATATCGTGTCTACCTGATTGGCCCCAATGCCTCGGGTAAGTCAAATTTTCTGGATGTCTTTCGATTTCTTCGAGATATTGCCGGCGAGGGCTTGCAAAAGGCAGTGCAAGTGCATCGAGGTGGTATTTCTTCATTGCGCAGTTTGAGTGCGCGCCAATATTCCAATATCGATATCGATGTCATGATCAGTGATGAGCAGGATATGTGGAATTATCGTCTTGTTATTAATCAAGATAATCTCAGTCGCCCCACAATCAAAGAAGAGTTTGTTTCCCGAAACGGACAGGAAATCGAAAAACGCCCGAATAAGCATGATGAGCGTGATCCGGAACGCCTTCGCTATACCTCGTTGGAGCAGGTTGTGGCGAATCATGATTTTCGTCAGCTATCAGAATTCTTTCGTAGCGTTTCCTACCAAAATTTATTGCCGCAGGTCGTAAGAGATCCGAAAGGATTTACCTCGATGCCGGTTGCTGATGATCCATTCGGGCGTGATTTCATGCTGCGTTTATGGCGTACTCAACCAAGAACCCGGGAGTCACGTTTAAAGAAAATCGGTGCCGCCCTAAAGGTTGCAGTACCTCAGTTGACAAAAATTACCGTTGACATGGATGAGGTCGGATCTCCCCATTTAATAGTGGGTTATGAACATTGGCGTTCAATTGATGCCAAACAATATGAGCGCGACCTGTCAGATGGGACCTTGCGTTTGTTGGGGTTGTTGTGGAGTTTATTTGAAGGTAGCGGACCTTTGTTACTCGAAGAGCCGGAAATTTCGCTTCACTCGGAAGTGGTGAACCGCCTACCTGAAATTATCGAACGGATCAATCGTTCGCGAAAAATAAAACGACAAATTTTGATCAGCACACATTCGGAAGATCTTTTGAGCGATAAAGGTATCGCGGCGGAAGAGGTATTGAGATTGCAGCCCAGTAAGGATGGTACTCAAGTGCTTGAAGCTAGCGCTGAAGACAAGGAAATGGTCAAGCAGGGTTTGTCTGTGGCCGATGTGATTTTTCCGAAGTCGGCTCCGAAAAATATTTCACAATTGGTATTTGCGTTCTGATGATTTTGAATATTTTAGTCGAAGGGTATGTTGATGAGGCTGTAGCTTGGAAGCTAATAGAAGAGGCTGGGCACCAGGCGGGTATCGCGTATGGAAAAAAAGGATGGACTTATATTCAAAAAAAAGTAGGCGCATTTGATCGAACATGTGGTGTACATGGTTTGTTGACCTTGGTCGACTTGATGGATACCAGGCTTGAATGTCCTGCTGCGGTAGTGAAAGAATGGCTGCCTCGCTGTGCCGAGAAGCACATTTTCCGCATCGTTGTAAGGGAAATTGAATCATGGATTTTGGCTGACCGCGCTGGCATGGCAGATTTCTTAAATATTCCGCTTTCCAAGTTGCAGATTGACGCTGAAGCTCAGACTGATCCAAAGCAAACGCTGATTAATCTGGCGCGGGGATCTCGGACAAAAGCTATTCGGGACGCGCTCGTGCCACAAAAAGGACTATCGGTGTCCGAAGGCCCTTTGTATTCATCCGAATTAATCCGTTTCGTGATGGAAAAATGGAATCCTATGAAGGCACAGGCGAATTCGGTGAGTTTGGCAAAATGCCTATTGAGGTTGACGCAATTAAAAAACGGAATGGCGTAATGGTTTTTAAAATTCCTGAATCCGTTTTGGTCGTCATCCACACCGCCGCGCTGGAAGTGCTGCTCATCGAGCGTGCCGACAAGCCCGGTTTCTGGCAATCCGTGACCGGCTCGCTGGACACGCCCGACGAAGCGCTGGCGGAAACGGCGCGCCGCGAGCTGTTCGAGGAAACCGGCATCGTTGCCGACGGCGCCGCCATTCGCCTGCGCGACTGGCGCCTGTCGAACATCTATGAAATCTATCCGGTCTGGCGCCACCGCTACGCGCCGGGCGTGACGCAAAACACCGAGCACGTGTTCAGCGTCGAAGTGGCGCGCGACACGCCCGTCACCCTCAGCGCGCGCGAGCACCTGCAATACATGTGGCTGCCGTATCTGGAGGCTGCCGACAAGTGTTTCTCGTCCTCGAACGCGGAAGCCATCCTGCAATTGCCCAAACAAATCAAGTAAGCGACGCGCGGCCCGGCCAAAACCGGGCTTCGTTGCGCATCGACAAACTCCCCCGCATTGCCCGGCGCTAACATTCTTCCTCACTCTCTTACTCTTGTGGCGAGGTGTACGATGGAAACCGACCCGGCGGTGCAGCGCATTCATCCACCATTCTCCACGCCCGGCGAGATCCGGCCCGACGCCCGCGAAGCGGCCCTGTTCAAGATCCTGGCCGTGTTCGGCGTGCTGTTCTGGAGCGCGCTCACGGTCTTGACGCTGGGAACAATCTGGCTGTTGATGGCGCTGCTGTACCTGCTCATGCTGACCACCGTATCTTGCCTGATCGCCCATGTGCGCGGCAATGGCGTGCGGGTGGGCGAGCGCCAGTTTCCCGAGCTGGAAGCGCGCTTCAATGCCTGCTGCCTGATTGCCGGGCTGGCGCGCAAGCCGCGCTTTTATCTGCTCAACGGCAATGGCGTGTTGAACGCTTTCGCCAGCCGTTTCCTGCGCCGCTATTACGTGGTGCTGCTGTCGGACATCGTCGATGCCTTGGAAGACGACCAGGAAGCGCTGAATTTTTATATCGGCCATGAACTGGGGCATATCGCCCACAAGCACCTGGCGCATCGCTGGTGGATAGGCGTCGCCATGTTCACGCCCCTGCTGGGCGCGGCCTATGCGCGGGCGCGCGAATACACTTGCGACCAGTATGGCCTGGCCTGTTGCCGCGACACCCGCAGCGCCATGCACGCGTTGGCCGTGCTGGCGGCCGGCGGCAAGCGCTGGAAGAGCATGCACATGGACAGCTATATCGCGCAGGGCGAGGACGGCGGCGGTTTCTGGATGTCGCTCAATGAACTGACGGCCGACTATCCCGGCTTGTGCAAGCGCATCGCCCGCGTGCAGCGCGGCGAGGCGGCGGTGTTCCCGCGCCGGCACTGGCTGGCCTGGGGCATCGCGGCCTTTCTTCCGCGCACGGGATTCGGCTTGATCGGCGGCATCGTGATGCATGCCTACCTGCTCACTTGCGTGGCGCTGCTGGTACTGCCCCGGCATGCCGTCTTGAACGGGGACGCGGCCGAACTGTCCGAGCAGTCGAGCCTGTCGGACGGCTACACCATCGCGATGGCGGCCGCGAAAGAAGTCGAACTTTTCGTGGAGCGGCAAAAACGCTTGCCCGACTCGCTGGAGCAAGCCGGCTTCAGCCTGCCGGCCCAGGGCGCCGTGCGCAGCGTCGACATCGCCCGCGACGGCGGCATCTTGACGGTCAGACTGGCGCCGCCCCACGCAACCCTGGCGCTGTATCTGACGCCGCTCAAGGAAGGGGGCAAATGGACCTGGGTCTGCAGCGCAAGCGAGCGGATCGCGATGGAGCTGTTGCCGGCAGCATGCCAGGCGCACGAAGGCGGCGGCGGCCCCCTGGCCGGCCGCGCGCCCTGAGAGCTTGGGAGTCTTTCCTGACGCCGCGGCGGGCGCCGGCGCGCGGCGCCCTCGCGCGCCGGCACGCTTGCGCAAAGCGCCATATTGCAGGGGCGCGGCCACTGTCGCGACTATCGCGGAAGCGCCGATTGAGGCGCCGGCGCCACTGTTTGCGGGCGCGCGCGCAAGCGGCGCCGGCCCACACGATTGAGTTCTGCCGGAAACCCGACGTATGGGGTTAAAATCATCCCATGAAAATCCGCGTCGCGACATATAACATCCACAAAGGCGTATCTTCGGTGCGGGGCTTGCCCCGCGTCCATGCGCTGAAACAAGCGATCGGCCTGTTCGAGGCCGACGTCGTCTTCCTGCAAGAAGTGCAGGGCAGGCACGACCGTAACGCCGCCCAGTTCGGCGCCGCCAGCCGCGGCCAGCAGCACTGGCCGGTAGCGGCGCAGCA
>DMYQ01000264.1:22297-27819 GCA_003482555.1 Janthinobacterium sp.
GCCTTGCTGAGCGCCTTCCCCATCGCCGCCACCCGCAACCACGATGTCTCCGATCACGCCTACGAGCAGCGCGGCATCCTGCATTGCGTGCTGAAAACCCCGGACGTCGACGTGCATTGCTATGTGGTGCACCTGGGCTTGTTCGAATCGGGCCGGGGGCGCCAGACCGAAGCCTTGATCGAAGCCGTGATGGCGTCGGCGCCGCACGGCGAGCCGGTCATCATCGCCGGCGACTTCAACGACTGGCGCAATACCCTGAGCGACAAATTGCGCAAGGCCCTGGGCGTGGTCGAAGTGTTCGACCAGCGCGCCTCCAACTCGGCGCTGGGCGACCTGGTGCGGCAACTGGCGCGGCGCCAGCGCGGCCCGACGCCGGCGCGCACCTTTCCGGCCGCCTTGCCCTGGTTCCGTCTCGACCGCATCTACGTGCGCGGCTTCAAGGTGGAAACGGCGCAAGTGATGCACGGCACCCTGTGGGCCAAGCTGTCCGACCACGCGCCCATCGTTGCGTCGCTGGCGCTGGCTTAGGCGGCCATGCGATCCGTCAATTACACGGCCAGCAACGACATCAAGCTGCTGCACTGCGGCACCGACTATTTTCCAGCCCTGATAGGGGCCATCGACGCGGCCCAGTCTGAAATTTATTTCGAGACGTACATCTTTGCCGGCGACGACACGGGCAGCGCCGTGCAGGCGGCCCTGATGCGGGCCGCCGGACGGGGCGTGACGGTGTGCATGATCACCGACTGGTTCGGTACCGGCAATGCGCAAATCCGCCGCCTGCACACCCAGCTGGAGCAAGCCAAGGTGCAGCACCGCATCTTCAACCCCTGGTTCCGCCGCGGCGTCACGCGCACCCACCGCAAGATTTGCGTCGTCGACGCCGCCTGCGCCTTCGTCGGCGGCATCAACATCAACGACGACATGTTTTGCGACAACAATCACAGCCTGGCCCTTGCCGCCCCGCGCTGGGACTTCGCGGTGCTGGTGCGCGGCCCGCTGGTGGCCGCCATCCACCAGGAGGCGCAGGCGCAATGGGCGCGACTGGGCAAGCTGGGCCTGATCAAGCGTATCAATCTGTACCGCGAATTACGCGCCGTGAACAAGGAAGCGCGGGCGCAAAAGCTGATGCTGGCCAGCTTCGTCGTGCGCGACAATCTGCGCAACCGGCGCGCCATCCAGCGCGCCTACCTGCACGCGCTGGGGCACGCGCGCAAGAGCGTGCTGCTGGCCAATCCGTATTTCGCGCCGGGCCGCAAGTTCCGCGAAGCGCTGGCCTCGGCCGCCCGCCGCGGCGTCGAAGTGGTGCTCCTGATCGGCGTCGGCGAAATCTGGCTGCAAGACGCCGTGGCCCACTCCTTTTACCCGAAACTGCTGGACGCCGGCGTCAAGGTGGTCGAATATCACAAGACCCAGTTGCACGCCAAGGTTGCCGTCATCGACGACGACTGGGCCACGGTCGGCTCCAGCAATGTCGATGGCCTGAGCCTGTTCCTCAACCAGGAGGCGAACGTGATCGTCAAGGATGCCGCCTTCGCGCAAAGCTTGCGCGCCCACATCGAGCAAGCCGTCGCCGACGGCGTGGTGATCCACAAGGACGACTTCGCCCACGTGGGCCGCTTCCGCCGCCTGGGCTACGAAGCGGCTTTCCTGGCCTATAAACTCTTGATGCGCATCTTTGCCATCGGTAAATACGCTTGACGACCATGAGCGCAACGGTGCGTATCGACAAATGGCTGTGGGCGGCGCGCTTTTTCAAGACCCGCTCGCTGGCCGCCGCCGCCATCGACAGCGGCAAGGTGCGCCTGGTGGGCGAGCGCGTGAAGCCGGCGCGGCCCCTGCGCCTGGGCGACGAATTATCGATCGACAATGGCGCCGATAGCTGGGAAGTGCTGGTGCTGGGCTTGTCCGAGCAGCGCGGCGCCGCGCCCGTGGCCCGCGCCCTGTACCAGGAAACGGCGGCCAGCGCGGCCCGTCGCGGCGACGCCGCCGAGCAGCGCAAACTGTACCGCGAACCGGGCGAGATGATCAAGGGCCGGCCGAGCAAGCACGAGCGTCGTCAATTGAACAAGATCAGCGGCCAGGAATGACCCTCTTTCATGGGAGGATGGCTGTTTGCTGCGGCGCAGCAATAGAACCGCGCCTCTAGTGTTCCCGTTTGACTTTTATGCCCTGGTGGATAATAGTACGAGCGTTCGGAATTCTTTTAACACGAGGTGGGTTCTTATCGTTGCGGACGCTTTTTTCCACTGGATTCGAGACTAAATTGAGCGCCAACATTATCAATACTTCAATTAAATTCATGCGCAAGGGCGAACTGACCCGTGCCGCCATCCTCGACGTGGCCCTGGACTTGTCCAGTCGCGACGGCTTGGAAGGCCTGACCATAGGCTTGCTCGCCGATAAAATGAATATGAGCAAGTCGGGCGTGTTCGCGCACTTCGGTTCGCGCGAAGACTTGCAGATGGAAGTGTTGAAGCTGTATCACCATCGCTTCGAGCAGGAGGTGTTCTTCCCGAGCATGAAGGAGCCGCGCGGCATCCTGCGTCTGAAATCGATGTTCGCGCGCTGGGTCAAGCGCGTCAGCGTCGAAATCGCTTCCGGTTGCATCTACATCAGCGGCGCGGTCGAGTACGACGATCGTCCGGGCCCGATCCGCGAGGAATTGGTGTCCATGGTGCGGGCGTGGCAGGGCGCCTTGCTGCGTTGCGTGCAGCAATCGATTGAAACGGGCGACTTGAAGCCCGACACCGACGCCCAGCAGATGGTGTACGAGATGTACGGCTTGATCCTGGCGCTGCACCACGATGCGCGTTTCTTGCGCATGCCGGGCAGCGTGGACCGGGCCCGCCTGGGCTTCAAGCGCCTGATCGACAATTATCACCAGCCACAATTATCACCAGCCGCAAGCGAACGCGGCTGAATAGAAGACACCGTAAACGGGACGCGTCAGCGCCACCGCCATTATCAGTAACACATTCGGCTTTTTAGCCTTCAGGAGAGTAATTATGGGTCAATACGTCGCGCCAATCCGGGACATGCAATTCGTGCTGCACGAGTTGCTGCAAGTCGAGCAAGAGTTGAAGCAAATGCCGCATTACGCCGAAGTCGACGCCGACATCATCAACCAGGTGCTGGAAGAGGGCGGCAAGTTCACTTCGGAAGTGTTGTTTCCCCTGAATCACTCGGGCGACCGCGAAGGCTGCCACCACGACAAGCTCACGCACGCAGTGACCACTCCTAAAGGCTTCAAGGAAGCGTACAAGCAGTACGTCGATGGCGGCTGGGCCGCCCTGTCGTGCTCGGTCGAATACGGCGGCCAGGGCTTGCCCCTGGTGCTCAACAATTCCTTCTACGAAATGCTGAACTCGTCGAACCAGGCTTGGTCGATGTATCCGGGCCTGTCGCACGGCGCCTACGAGTGCCTGCTGGAACACGGCACCGATGAACAAAAGAAGCTGTACCTGCCGAAACTGGTTTCCGGCGACTGGACCGGCACCATGTGCCTGACCGAATCGCATTGCGGCACTGACCTGGGCATGTTGCGCTCGAAAGCGCTGCCGCAGGCGGACGGTTCCTGGCTCATTACCGGCAGCAAGATTTTCATCTCGGCCGGCGAGCACGACATGTCGGAAAACATCTTGCACCTGGTGCTGGCCCGCGTGCCGGACGCGCCGGAAGGCTCGAAAGGCATTTCCCTGTTCCTGGTACCGAAATTCCTGCCGAACGCCGACGGCACGGTCGGTGAGCGCAACCCGATCACCTGCGGCGCCATCGAAGAAAAAATGGGTATCCACGGCAATTCGACCTGCCAGATGAACCTGGACGGCGCCCGCGGCTGGATCATCGGCCAGCCGAACAAGGGCTTGAACGCCATGTTCGTGTTCATGAACGCGGCCCGCCTGGGCGTCGGCATGCAATCCCTGGGTCTGACCGAAGTGGCTTACCAGAACGCCCTGATCTACGCCAAGGACCGCATCCAGATGCGCAGCCTGTCGGGCGTGAAGGCGCCGGAAAAAGCGGCCGACCCCATCATCGTCCACCCCGACGTGCGCCGCATGCTGCTCACGGCCAAGGCTTACGCCGAAGGCGCGCGCGCCTTCACCTCGTACTCGGCGCTGCAGATCGACCGCGAACTGCACCACCCTGACGAAGAAGTGCGCAAGGAAGCGGCCGATGAAGTGGCGCTGCTGACCCCGGTCATCAAGGCTTTCATCACCGACAACGCCTGGGTCGCCACGTCGGAAGCGATGCAAGTGTTCGGCGGCCACGGCTACATCTCCGAATGGGGCATGGAACAGTATGTGCGCGACGCGCGCATCAACCTGATCTATGAAGGCACGAACACCATCCAGTCGCTCGATTTGCTGGGCCGCAAGGTCTTGCTGGACAACGGCGCCAAGCTGCGCAAGTTCGGCGCCAAGATCCAGGCTTTCGTCGAAGAAAACGGCACCGATGAAGCGATGAGCGAATTCATCACGCCGCTGGGCGACCTGGGCGCGAAGATGTCCAAGCTGACCATGGAAATCGGCATGAAGGCTTTCCAGAACCCGGACGAAGTGGGCGCCGCCGCCGTGCCTTATCTGCGCGTCTTCGGCCACCTGATCTACAGCTACTTCTTCGCGCAAATGGCGAAGATCGCGCTCGAGAAGGAATCGACCGGCGACAATTTCTACAAAGCGAAGCTGGCCACGGCGCGCTTTTACTTCGCCCGCCTGCAACCGGAAACCGCGACCCTGATCCGTCAGGCCCGTTCCGGTTCGGCCAACCTGATGGCGCTCGACGCCGACTTGTTTTAAGTGATAGAGGATTAATATGAGCAATTTTATCGTGAAAAAAGTAGCCGTCCTGGGCGCCGGCGTGATGGGTGCGCAAATCGCCGCCCATTGCATCAACGCCAAAGTGCCGGTCGTGCTGTTCGACCTGCCAGCCAAGGAAGGCGCCAAGAACGGCATCGTCCTGCGCGCCATTGAAAACCTGAAGAAACTCAGCCCCGCCCCGTTCGGCAACAAGGACGACGCGGCCCTGATCCAGGTGGCCAACTACGAAGACAACCTGGACTTGCTGGCCGGTTGCGACCTGATCATCGAAGCCATCGCCGAACGCATGGACTGGAAGCACGACCTGTACAAAAAGGTCGCGCCGCACATTGCGCCTAACGCGATTTTCGCTTCCAATACGTCGGGCTTGTCGATCAACAAGCTGGCCGACGGCTTCGATGATGAATTGAAGGCGCGCTTTTGCGGCGTCCACTTCTTCAATCCACCGCGCTATATGCACCTGGTGGAATTGATCCCGACCGGCGCCACCAAGCCGCTCATCCTGGACCAGCTGGAATCGTTCCTGACCACCACCCTGGGCAAGGGCGTCGTGCGCGCCAAGGACACTCCGAACTTCATCGCCAACCGCGTCGGCGTGTTCGGCATGCTGGCCACCATCCATGAAGCCGAGAAATTCGGTCTGTCCTGCGACGTCGTCGACGATTTGACGGGCGCCAAGCTGGGCCGCGCCAAGTCGGGCAC
>DMYQ01000263.1:0-5875 GCA_003482555.1 Janthinobacterium sp.
TGCCGGTGCTGGCCCACAGCAGGCGCTGGCTGTAGGCGCCGGCGGCGGCGAACTGTTGCGCGCGCGGGGAATCCTGGCGCTCGCGATAGGCGCGGTAGGCGCGCCCGGCGATGGCCAGGCCGAGGCGGTTGTCCAGCGCCGGCGGCAGCTTGCCGGCCACGGCCACGGCTTTATCCCAGCGGCTGATGAAGAGCGAGGCCACCGAATTGACTTTCGGGTCCAGGCCGGCCCCTATGCGGCGCGTGATGCCGCGCCAGTAGGCGTCGGCCGCGGCCAGGTATTGTTCGCGCGAGAACAGCAGGGTGACATTCACGGGCACGCCGGCGAAGATGGCTTCCTCGATCGCGCCCAGGCCAGCCGCCGTGCCGGGAATCTTGATGAACAGGTTGGGGCAGTCGGCCAGCGCGTGCAGGCGCTTGGCCTCGGCCGCCGTGGCGGCGCCGTCGTCGGCCAGCAGGGGCGACACTTCCAGCGAGACCCAGCCGTCGACGCCGCCGCTGGCCTGGTGGACGGGGCGCAGCAGTTGCGCGGCGCGGCGCAAGTCTTCCAGCGCCAGTTCGAAAAACAGGGCTACGCCCGATTTCCCCTGCTTGACCTTGGCGCGGATGGCCTCGTCGTAGGCGCCGGAAGCGCCTATGGCCTGGTCGAAAATGGTCGGGTTCGACGTCAGGCCCGTGATGGCGTATTGTTCGCAATAGCGTTGCAGGGTGCCGCTGTCGAGCAGCTCGCGGGTGATGTTGTCGAGCCACAGGCTCTGGCCCAGTTGCTGTAGTTGGGTGCTTGCTTTCATGGCGTTCTCCTTGGGGCGCCGTTTGGCGGCGCGGAAAAATCGTGTCGAATCAGGTCGCCGATGCGCCCGATGGCCAGGTCGGCCGGCGGATAAGCGGCGAGGGTGGCGGCGTCGAGGGCGTAGTGGCCCTGGCGCGGAAACACCGTGCGCAGGCGCTCGCCCCAGGCGCTTTTCATGGCCGCCAGGATGCGCAGCTTGTCGTCCACCATGACGTAGCGGCGCGCCGGGTAGCGCGCCAGCACGGCGTCCAGCATCTCTTCCTTGTGGACGTAGATCAGCACGCGGCCTTCGACGGCTTGCCACAGGCCGGAGCGCTGGATCTTGTGCGGCTGGAAAACGATATCGCCGTCGGAGAGGATCACGGTCGGCCCCCACTGGCGCAGGTGGGCCAGCGCGGCCAAGGCGCCTGGATAGACGAGGTCGGCGAATGGATAGTCGAGCAGGAAGGATGACAGCGGCGGCAGGCGCGGATCGCCCGTATCTTCCGTATCGTCCATCCTGTAGCGCTGCATGGCGCCCAGATAGTCGACGTAGCCGAGTTCGGCGCGCAATTGCTCCAGGATGGACTTGTAGCGCTCGCGGCCGGCGGCGCCGAAGCGCAGCGCCAGTTGCTCCATCAGTTCCGCGATCAGGCGGTCGTTGTCGAGCAGGGTATTGTCGACGTCGAGCAAGAACACGCACTCTTCCAGCGCGCCGGCGTCAAGGACAGTCATTGCCCACTTCCTTGGCGACCGGGTTGTGCCAGCCGCCATCGGCCGCGATCAGGGCGTCCGCTTCGGCCGGCCCCCAACTGCCTTTTTCGTAGGCGATGACGGGGCGGTGCTTGTTCAGCACGGGCTCGACCGCCGCCCAGGCCGCTTCCACGGCGTCTTCGCGCGTGAACAGGGCGCCGTCGCCGGCCATGGCGTCGGCCAGCAAACGTTCATACGGGGCCACTTCGCCGGCCAGGTGCTCGAACAGGTGCAATTCGCTCTGTTCGCCGATGAATTCCTTGCCGGGTAACTTGACGCGGGCGGCCAGCGCCACCGCCGAGGTGGGCGAGAGGCGGAAGCGCACGTAATTGGCGCGGCCGTCGGTCGCTTGCGAATCGGCAAACAGGCTTTGCGGCGGCGGCTTGAGCTCGACCAGCACTTCGGCGCTGGTGTTGGGCAGGCATTTGCCGGAGCGCAGATACCAGGGCACGCCCTGCCAGCGCCAGGAATCGAGATACAGGCGCAGGGCGCAAAAGGTTTCGACGTCGGAATCGGGCGCCACGCCCGGTTCCTGGCGGTAGCCGGCGTACTGGCCGCGCACCAGGTCGTCCGGCTCGATCGGGCGCATGGACTGGAACACCTTGCTCTTTTCCGTTTGCAGGGCGCCGTAGTTGCGCCCGGCGGGCGGTTCCATCGCCAGCAGGGCCAGCACCTGGAACAGATGGTTCTGGATCACGTCGCGCAGGCAGCCGGCCGTCTCGTAAAAGCCGGCCCGGCCCTCGATGCCGAAATCCTCGGCCACGGTGATTTGCACGCTGGCCACGCAATTGCGGGTCCAGATCGGTTCCAGGAAGGAATTGGCGAAGCGAAAATACAAGAGGTTCATGATCGCTTCCTTGCCCAGGTAGTGATCGATGCGGAAGATGGCGTCCTCGGGAAAGGCGGAGCGGGCCACGCGGTTCAATTCGCGCGCCGAGGCGAGGTCGCGGCCGAAGGGTTTTTCGACGATGACGCGGGCGTGCGCGGCCAGGCCGGCCCCGTTCAAGCCTTCGATGACGGTGGCGAACAGGGCCGGCGGTATGGCCAGGTAGTGGGCCGGCCTTTGCGCCCCTTTCATCGCCGTCTTGATGGCGGCGTAGGTGGAAGCGGCCTTGTAGTCGCCGCTGACATAGCTGAACAGGGACAGCAGGCGCTCCAGGATGGCCGGCTCGACGGGCGCGCCGGAATACGCCAGGCTGTCGCTGACGCGGGCGCGCAATTGCGCGCGGCTCCAGTCGGACGAGGCGACGCCGATCACCGGCACCGTCAGGCTGCCCTTCGCGACCAGGGCGTACAGGGCGGGAAAGATTTTTTTATGGGCCAGGTCGCCCGTCACGCCAAACAGCAGCAGCGCGTCGGAGGGCAGGGCGGGGGAATCGGTGGCGTCCATGTCACTCCTTCTTTTCGTCGTGGCCGCCGAACTGCTTGCGCATCGCCGACAGCATGCGGTTGGCGGGGTCGGCGTCGCCGCGCGAGGAAAAGCGGCCGAACAGGGCGGCGCTGATGACGGGCACCGGCACGCCCTCGTCGAGAGCGGCGGCGATGGTCCAGCGGCCTTCGCCGGAGTCGGAGACGCGGCCCGTGTATTTTTTCAGTTCGGGGTCGTCGAGCAGGGCTTCGGCGGAGAGGTCGAGCAGCCAGGAGCCGACCACACTGCCGCGCCGCCACAGTTCCGTGATGTCGGGCAGGTTCAGCTCGTACTGGTAAAACTCGGGGTTGGCCATCGGCGCCGTTTCGGCGTCGGCCGTGGCGGCGCGCTTGCCGGCATCGGCGTTGTGGAGGATGTTCAAGCCTTCCGCGTAGGCCGCCATCAAGCCGTATTCTATGCCGTTGTGCACCATTTTGACGAAGTGGCCGGCGCCCTGCGCGCCGCAATGCAGGTAACCCTGTTCGGCGGCGCCGACCGGGCCGTCGCGGCCGGGCGTGCGCATGGCGGCGCCGACGCCGGGCGCCAGGCTGGCGAAGATGGGGTTCAGGTGCTCGACGATGTCGGCGGCGCCGCCTATCATCAGGCAATAACCCCGCTCCAGGCCGGCCACGCCGCCGCTGGTGCCGACGTCGACATAGTGTATGCCTTGTCGTTCCAGCGCGGCGCCGCGGCGCACGTCGTCGCGATAGTAGGAATTGCCGCCGTCGATGACGATGTCGCCCGTTTCCAGCAGGGGCGCGAGCAGGGCCAGTTCGGCGTCGATGACGGCGGCCGGCAGCATCAGCCACAGCACGCGCGGCCTGGCCAGTTGCCGCACCAGGTCTTCCAGGGTGGCGGCGCCGCTGGCGCCCTGTTCCCGCAATTGCGCGACGGCGGCGGCGTTGCTGTCGTGTACGACGCAGGCGTGGCCCTTGTGTATCAGGCGCTGCGCCATGTTGCGGCCCATGCGTCCCAATCCGATCATGCCAACTTGCATCGTGGTTCTCCCGAAATTCGTTTCGCGTGCGGATGTCGGGCCAAGCTGCGTGGCCCGCGACTAAGCTATCTTGTAAAGGAAATCGGCGGCTTGGTATGTGCGCTACCCAACCGTCGGGATGAAGAATCGGCGGCGGGGCGCCCGTGCGCTCGGCGGAGTCGTTGCGCCAGTCGCGCGAAGACATCCCTGGCCCCGGGCTGCCAGGCGCATGGGGGGCGGCCGAAGCGCGACTATACTTATGGGCTGGCATCGCCGCTTGATTTCCCATATGATAATATTGCTAGAAAGCTGGCGCGCGGCGACCGCTTCGTTCAATCAGACAAGGTGACATTGATGAATTCCGCATTCTTCCAGGCCCGCGACTTCCTGCAACAGCACCGCGCAGACTATGCCACCGCGTATCGCGACTATCGGGCGCCGGCGCTGGAGCGCTTCAACTGGGCGCTCGACTTTTTCGACGTGCAGGCGCGCGACAACGCGGTGCCGGCCCTGTGGGTGGTCGATGAAGATGGTAGCGAGCAAAAGCTCAGTTATGCCGAGCTGTCGGCGCGCTCGAACCGCATGGCCAACCATTTGCGCGCCCTGGGCGTGCGGCGCGGCGACCATCTGCTGCTGATGCTGCCGAACCGGGTCGAACTGTGGGAAGTGATGCTGGCCTGTATCAAGCTGGGCGCGGTGATGGTGCCGACCACGACCCTGGTGTCGGGCGACGACCTGGCCGACCGGTTGGCGCGCGGCGCCGCCCGCCACGTGGTGGTGCTGGCCGCCGAAACGGACAAGTTTGCCGCCATGCCCGGCGACCTTACCCGCATCGCCGTGGGCGGCCCTGTCGCCGGCTGGCACGACATCGCCGAAGCGGCTGCGGCCTCGGCCGCCTTCACGCCGGACGGCGACACATTGGCCAGCGATCCCTTGCTGATTTATTTTACTTCCGGCACCACGTCGACGCCGAAGCTGGTGCTGCACAGCCACCAGAGTTACCCGGTCGGTCACTTGTCGACCATGTACTGGATCGGTTTGCAAGCCGGCGATGTGCACTGGAACATCAGCTCGCCCGGCTGGGCCAAGCACGCCTGGAGTTGCTTTTTCGCCCCCTTCAACGCCGGCGCCACCGTCTTCGTGTATAACTACGCCCGTTTCAGCGCAAAAAGCGCGCTCGAGGTGATTTGCCGCTGCGCCGTCACCTCGCTGTGCGCGCCGCCCACCGTGTGGCGCATGATGATCCAGGAAGACCTGGCCGCCTTCAAGGTGCCGCTGCGCGAACTGGTGGGCGCCGGCGAGCCGCTCAATCCGGAAGTCATCGCCCGGGTCGAACGGGCCTGGGGCATCCGCATTCGCGACGGCTTCGGCCAGACCGAGACGACGGCGCAGATCGGCAACACGCCGGGCCAGTTGCTCAAGCCGGGTTCGATGGGGCGGCCGCTGCCGGGCTACCGCATCGCCCTGCTCGACGCCGACGATGCGCCAGCCGCCGAAGGCGAGATCGCCATCGCGCTGGAAGCCCGGCCGCTGGGACTGATGCTCGCTTACGAGGGCGACGCCGCGAAGACGGCCGAAGTGATGCTCGGCGGCCACTACCACACGGGCGACACGGCCACGCGCGACGCCGACGGCTATTATTTCTATGTGGGACGCAACGACGACGTCTTCAAAAGCTCGGATTACCGCATCAGTCCCTTCGAGCTGGAAAGCGTGCTGATCGAGCACGAAGCCGTGCTCGAGGCGGCCGTCGTGCCGAGCGCCGACGCGCTGCGCCTGTACGTGCCGAAGGCTTTCATCACCTTGCGCGCCGGCTACGCGCCGGACGCCGAGGTGGCCGCCTCGATCTTCCGCTTTTGCCGCGACAAGCTGGCGCCCTACAAGCGCATCCGCTGCATCGAATTCACCGAACTGCCCAAGACCATCTCGGGGAAGATCCGCCGCGTCGACTTGCGCAAGCAGGAAGCGCT
>DMYQ01000263.1:6042-14209 GCA_003482555.1 Janthinobacterium sp.
GATCAAGCCAGGATGATCAAGGCGGCCGCCGCGACGATCAGGACGGCCTTGGCGAGGCGGTAGGCGCCGCGGTTCCAGGCCTTGAAGCGGCGCCGGTGGCGGCCCATGACGAAGGAAATGCGGAACAGCCGGCTGAGCGCGCCGGTCTGGTCGCCAGTCTGGTTGGGGGAGCTGGCGGCCGTCATCATGGTGCGGCCCAGCCAGCCGTTCAGGGCCCGCATCCAGGCGTGGCGCAGCGGCCGTTCGACGTCGCAAAACAGGATGATGCGGTCGCTCTCGCTGCCGTTGACGGCCCAGTGCAGATAGCTTTCGTCGAACAGGACGGCCTGGCCGTCGCGCCAACTGTGGCGCTGGCCGTCGACTTCGATGAAGCAGCGTTCGTCGTTCGGGGTGGCCAGGCCCAGGTGGTAGCGCAGCGAGCCGGCATAGGGGTCGCGGTGCGGGTTGAGCTTGCCGCCCGGCGGCAGTTCGGCGAACATGGCCGCCTTCACCGAGGGGATGGCGCGCAGCAGCGCGCAGGTGCGCGGGCACAGCATCTCGGCCGACGGGTGGCTGGCGTCGTACCACTTCAAGTAAAAACGCTTCCAGCCATTCTTGAAGAACGAGTTGAAACCGGCGTCGTCGTTGTTGTCGGCCGCCTTGATCTTTTGCCGCGCCATGAGTTCCTGCGCCTCGGCCCGTATTGTTACCCAATGGTCTTGCAGCGGCGCCAGTTCGGCGAATTGATCGAGCGCCAGATAGGGCCGCGCCGGCACGGCTGAAAACAGGTGCATGAAGAGGTTGATCGGCGCCATGAAGGACGAGTGGTCGAATAATTGGCGCAGCAGGGGCAGGCGCACCTTGCCGCGCAAGTGCAGGTGGAGGACGGCGAACAGGTAAAACGCGGCCACGGCCCACTTCATCGAGCGCCTCCATGTCGGGATTATCCAGGGTAGTGACATGGTAGGGGAAACGCCGGCGGCTTGACGGGGTCGTGGGTGCTTGCTTGAAGTAGATCAAACCTTGTCGACCGGGCGGCGGCCGGGGCCGGCCGTTTAACCGTTTAGCGGGGCGAGACGATCAAGCGCCAGCGGATGGCGCCCTGGTCGGCGCTGTGCTGGTGATGGTTTTGCGGCGGCATCTTGTTGCCCTCCGTGGAAACGATCTCGTGGGCGCAGCCGTCGCAGCGGTAAATGCCGGAATACGGGACTTCGTCGCCTGGACTGCTGACGCTGTCGAAGCGGGGATGCATGGATCGCGACACGAAGGAGGGATTTTTGTAGTCGGCCATGGTGCTCTTTCAACGGTGGTGGCGGGCCGCGGAATGGGCCACGCGCTTGCTTTGATGATAGCCACGGGCGGCGATTCTTCGGATTTTGCGGGCGCGCCGCAGTGGCGCCGATAAATCTTTTCTCATTTCTTTCCGCTACGTGCGGTAACGTACAGTTTTGCAAAGTTAATTGTTTTAAAGTAACTGTAGTTCAGACGGCAAAGCTTGCTGATTGAACTATTCCGGGGCAACCTGCCCTTACTTTGACTGGATGAAACAATGAAACTGAAATCACTACTGATGACCGTCTTGGTCGCAAGCGCCGGCATGATGGTCAATGCCGCACAAGCGGTCAACCTGTCGACCGCATCCACCCCGACTTTCGTCACGGACGGTCAGGGCGGATTCAATTCGGTTTTCGGTAATGTCTTTGCAAGCAGCACCACGGGCGACACGTTCAACGATAAATATTTCTTTAACTTCAATACGGGTGTCGATTCGTCCGCGTCGCTGACGTCGACCTATCTGAAGTCGAGCTATGTCAAGGATCTGTTGATCACCGGCTTTAGCCTGACCCAGATCGATCCCGTGACGAAGGCGCACCTGGCGAGCTTCGGCGGCGTCAACGAAACGGCTTCCACCGCCCATCCGAAGGATTCCTGGTCGCTGACCAGTTACGGCCTGACGAGTGGTTCTTACTTCCTGGAAGTCGATGGCAAAGTGGTCGGCAATGGCGGCGGCACCTATGCCGTCGACATGACCGTGAGCCCGGTTCCGGAACCGGAAGCGTATGCCATGCTGTTGGGTGGCCTGGGCTTGATCGGCTTCGCGGCGCGTCGTCGCAAAGCGGCGCGCGCCTAAGCGTCGCCCGCGGCGCGCTTTTCGAAGCGTCGCCAAATCAACCGTCCGGCACAACCGGGCGGTTTTTTTCGTGGTTTTCACGGTTGACGGGCGCGCGGCGCGCGCGGGACCCGCCGCGCACCCGCTACTCACCGATCGCTTATTTGAACAAGCCTTCCGCCTTCATGGTTTCCCGCACCAGGGGACGGGCGCCGACGCGGGCCGAGAAGGCACGGATATTCGGCCATTTGGCGAGGTCGATTTCGAGCTTGCCGGTCCAGTTGAGCACGGTGAACAGGTAGGCGTCGGCGGCGGAAAACTTTTCGCCCATCAGGTACTGTTTGCCGTCGAGCAGTTTTTCCAGTGCGTCGAAACGGCGCGCTATGGTTCCCAGTTGCACTTCCCTCATCTCGGGCGTCGCCATCTTCGGATTGAACAGCGCGCCGATCTGCTTATGGATTTCCGTGGCGACGAAGTTCAGCGCCTCCATCTGGTGGTAGCGCTCCATCGTGCCGTACTGGGGCACCAGGCCGGTATCCGGCCGCTGGTCGGCCAGGTATTGGCAAATCACGCCCACCTCCGTCAACACTTGCCCGTCGTCGAGCAGCAGGGCCGGCACATAACCCTTCACATTCACTTGCCAGAAATCGCCGCCGTCGGCGGTCTTCTTGTTGGGAATGTCGACCCGTTCCAGGTCGAGCGTCAAGCCCGCTTCGCGGGCGACGATATGCGGGGCCATTGAACAGGCGCCGGGAGAATAATAAAGTTTCATACGGTATCCTTGTGTGGGTGATGAAAGAGCGCCGGCCCGCTCCCGCGGACGCGGCGCTAATGGATGACTTTATCACAAGGCCCGGAAAACCCACGCGCGTGCGCGCCCGTCTCAAGACGGGGTCTTGGGGGCCGCCAGCAAGGTTGCGCGTAACAGTTTCTGAAACGCGGGATCGACGGCGCCCATCTTGCGGCTGCGGCCGACGACGCGGCCGTCGGCGTCGAGCAGCACCAGTACGGTGGTGTGGTTGTACTCGCCGCTGGACAGCAGGCGGTACTGGATCTCCAGCGTGGCGGCCAGCTTGCGCACGCTGGCCGCATCGGTGCGCGCCAGTGTCCAGCGGGCCGGGTCGAGTTCGCGCTGGACGGACACCGCCTTGAGCGTCTTGACGTCGTCGCGGGCCGGGTCGAAGGTGACGAGCAACATCGACAAGTGGGCGCGTTCGTCCGGCGTCAGGGTTTGTTCGGTGGCGCGCATGGTGTCGATGAGCATCGGACAAACGAACTGGCAAGAGTTGTAGAACATGCTCACCAGCACAGGCTGGCCGCGCTTGTCATCGAGTTTGAAGGCCTTGCCGTCCTGGTCGGTCATTGTGGCGGCCAGGCGGTAGACGGAATTGCCGGGCAGGGCGGCGTGCTGGGCCGAGGCGGGGGCGGCGCAAACCAGCGCGCCCAGCAGCAGGGGTAGCAAGCGTAACAGCGAGGCCCGCAAAGTGCTTTTGATTCTCATTGTGTTTGCTCCGTGGTGGGGGACTTGGCGCAGCGGAAGCCGAGGTTGTCGGTGGTGTCCGCCCCGCCCAGGGATGAAAGCAGCGCGATGCGCATCAGGACGGCGTAGTTTTCCCGGTCTTGCAGGCTGATGGCGCCGGCGCCGCAAAATTGCAGCTGATCGGGATCGCCCTGGTTGCGGCTGTCGGCGCTGACCAGCAGGGCGTTGAAGTCGTCCACCCATTCCCAGATCAAACCGTGCATATTGCGCACGCCGTAGAAATTCGGCGCGCCGCCGACGTCGGGCCGCGCCAGCGACGACGATTGCGAATACCAGGACAGGATGGCGGCGCGCCAGGCCGGGTCGCGGCGCGCGTCGCGCCGTCCGGCGTCGGCCGCCGCCACGTATTCCCACTCGTACCAGCTGGGCAGGCGGGCGCCTTCGCTTTCGCAAAAAGCTTGCGCGGCAAACCAGCTGACGCTGGTGACCGGCTGCCCGGCGGCGGCGGCCGACGGGTCGAGGCCGTGCAAATAACTGGCGTCGGCGAAGACGGCCGGCGCGGCCCCTTTTTGCCATTCCGGATGGGCGGCGGCGAAGGCGATGAATTCGCCGTTCGTCACCGGCGTGGCGCGCAGGGCGAACGGCGCCACCTCGACCGCGGCGTTGGCGGCGCTGCCGCCCGAGAGCACGCTGACGAAGGCGCCGGCCGGCACCGGCACATAGTTGACGGCGGCGGCGGCCGCCTGCGCCGTCTGCGCCGCCAGCAGGGGCAGCAGGGCCAGCAGGGCCACGCCGAGAGCGGGGGCGTTCATCTGGCTCGCGCGCATAATCGCTCAATGACCGGCGGCGGCCGGGGCGGCGTTCTTGGCGCGGATCGTCTTCACGTCCTCGGTCTTGATCTGGCCGCCCTTGTTGTCCCAGCTGTTGAGCACATAGGTCAGGATGTTGGCCACTGCGTCGTCGTTCAACTGGTTCATCGGCGGCATCAGGGAGACATATTCCCTGTCGTTGACGGTGACCTTGCCCGACAGGCCGTGCAGCACGATGCCGACGGCGCGCTGTGGGTCGGCGTTCAAGAAGTCCGATTTGGCCAGCGGTGGAAAGACGCCAGGCAGGCCGGCGCCACTGGGTTGATGGCAGACCGAGCAGGTGCCGTTGAAGAGCGACTTGCCGGCGTTGATCTGGTCTTGCCGGGTCAGGGTGCCGTTGGCGGCGGCGGCCGTGGCCGTGGTGACGGACGTCATGTTCGGCGCGGCGCGGTCGCCCAGGTAGACGGAGTCGACTTCCTTGCCGGAATAGATGGCCTTGTTTTCCTGCCCCTCGACCTTCATGATGGCCAGGGCGCCCTTGTTGAAGGCGCGGAAGATGGAATGGTCGACGATGACATAACTGCCCGGCACCTTGGTGCGGAATTCGACGATGGCGGCGCCGCCCGATGGAATCAGGGTGGTTTGCACGTTTTTCTGGAAGTTGCTGCCGCCTTCGAAGCGCACCTTGTCGAAGATGGCGCCGATCACGTGGAAGCTCGACACCAGGTTGGGGCCGCCGTTCCCGACGAACAGGCGCACCGTTTCATTGGTCTTGGCCTTGAGCGCCTTGTCGCCCGTGAGCGCGCCTTCGGCGCCGTTGAACAGCACATAGGTCGGCCGTTCATCGATGGCTTTTTCCATGTCGAAGGCTTGCAAGCCTTTTTCGCGGTATTTGCCGGCCGTATAAAAGTCGCCCTGCATCACATAATATTCATGGTCGACCGGCGCCAGGCCTTCGGGCGGCTCGACCAGGATCATGCCGTACATGCCGTTGGCCACGTGCATGCCGACCGGCGCCGTGGCGCAGTGGTAGACGTAGATGCCTTCGTTCAAGGCCTTGAAGGTGAATTGCGATTCGTGGCCGGGCGCCGTGAAGCTGGACGCGGCGCCGCCGCCGGGGCCGGTGACGCCGTGCAAATCGATATTGTGCGGCATCTTGCTGCTGGGATGATTCTTCAGGTGGAACTCGACCGTGTCGCCCTGGCGCACGCGGATAAAGCTGCCCGGCACGGTGCCGCCGAAGGTCCAGAAGGTGTAACTGACGCCCTCGGAAATCGACATTTCCTTTTCCACCACTTCGAGGTTGACGATCACCTTGGCGGGATAATTGCGGTGGATGGGAGGCGGCACCATCGGCGGGCTGGTCAATATCGCCTGGATAGGTGCACCCTGCGGCGGGCCGAAGTCGCCGCTGGACGTGACGGCGGCCGGCGTGGCGGCGCCGGCGGAAGCGGCAAACAGCATGCCGGTCAACAATGTGGCTAACAGTTTCATGAAAATCCCCTGTGCATGGTGAAGCTATCCGTGCCGAGCGTGTGCTCGCACGACAGCCTTCAGGTTATGTTGACCAGCGACAAGAAACCATTCCCCGCACAGTTTTCGGGAAACGGCAATCTGCCTAGGGATGCGGGGCGAGCTAGTCCGAAATGAATAGGGTGCCGGCTTGCGCTTGCTTTTTTCAATACGAAACGCAGTGTCTGCTTGGTCACTGACCGGGAATGTTGTCCGCCATCTAGATGGTTGAAATTTCGCCTTTGCTCGGTTTTTAGCCATGAGGATGGGAATGGACTCGTGGTATTGACCAGAAATGGATAGTTATGGCGACACTCGGCAAGTTGTCCATGGCTCAGACGAGGCGTAAGCGGTGGGTGTCCGCAACCTGGCGCTTCCTTGGCCAGACACGGTCCGCTCGCCGCGCGCCGCGGACTTCGCATGAGCGCACCAATGAGGCCCTCAACTGCGGCGCAAGGTGAAGCGTCCGAACATGGCGCCGATGTCCCGCAGCGCCGCCGCGCTCGGATAGCCGGCCGTGGCGATGGCGTTGAGCGCGCCGTCGGCGCAGCCCTGCGGCCGGAAGATTTGCAGCGCGTAATTGTCCACGCCGATGCCGGCCAGGGTGGCGGCCAGGTTCAGCACCTCGCTCTCCCGCAGCAGGGTCGGATGGATGGTGGTGCGGCATTCGTAGGCTGTGCCGCTGGCCACGATGAGCTCGGCGCACGCGCGCGCCTGGGCGCCGCTGTCGGCCACGCCGGTGATGCGCGCATAGTCGGCGAAGGGCGCCTTGATGTCGAAGCCGACCCAGTCCACCATCGGCAGCACGGCCGCCAGTTGCTTGGGGTAGATGCAAGCGGTGTGCAAGCCGACCTGGAAGCCGAGCGCGCGGACGTCGGCGATCGCGTCCGGCAGGGCCGGGTCCATGGTCGGCTCGCCGCCGCTGAAGACGACGCCGTCGATCAGGCCGACGCGGCGGCGCAACTTCGCGACCACGTCGGCCCAGCGCAGGGCGCCCCGGGCCGGGCGCGCTTGCAAGTGGGGGTTGTGGCAGTAGCCGCAACGCCACGGGCAGCCCTGGATGAAGACCACGGCCGCCAGCCGGCCCGGATAGTCGGTGGCCGTGAACGGCGTCACGCCGCCCACCTTCAGCAAGCGCCCGCCCATGTCAGGTTGTCGGGCCGCTGCTGCGCTCGGTAAAGTAGGTGCGCTCGTGGAATTCGCCCTTCTTGCCGATGTTAAAGGACGAGAGCGGACGGTGGTAACCCATCACGCGGGTCCAGATTTCGCAGGGCTGGCGCTCCGAGTCGAGCAGGGTGATGGCGGGGCGCGCCAGAAAGATGGGTTGGGTGATGTGGTTCATGCTAACTCCTGTTGGGTGGTGGGAAGGGCGGCCGCGCGCTGTTTGCGGGCGATCAATTCGTCATCGCATTTCGGGCAAAACTCGTGTTTTCCGCCCAGGTAGCCGTGGCGCGGGCAAATCGAAAACGTGGGCGTGATGGTGATATAGGGCAGCTTGAAGCTGCTCAGGGCGCGCCGCACCAGGGTGCGGCAGGCGTCCGGGCTCGACAATGGCTCCGTCATGTACAGGTGCAGCACGGTGCCGCCCGTGTACTTGCGCTGCAAGTCGTCCTGGCGCTCCAGCGCCTCGAAGGGATCGTCCGTGAAGCCGACCGGTAATTGCGAGGAATTCGTGTAGTAGGGCATGTCGGTGGTGCCGGCCTGCAGGATGTCCGGGTAGCGCTTGCGGTCTTCCTTGGCGAAACGGTAAGTCGTTCCTTCGGCCGGCGTCGCTTCCAGGTTGTACATATGGCCCGTTTCATCCTGGAATTCGAGCATGCGCGCGCGCACGTGGTCGAGCAGGCGGATCGCCATCGCATAACCCCATTCGCTGGTGATGTCGTGCTCGTCCGAGGTGAAATTGCGGATCATTTCATTGACGCCGTTCACGCCCAGGGTCGAGAAATGGTTGCGCAAGGTGCCCAGGTAGCGCTTGGTGTACGGGAACAGGCCCTCGTCCATGTGGCGCTGGATCACCTTGCGCTTGATTTCCAGGCTGGTCTTGCCCAGGTCGAGCAAGTGATCGAGACGGCGCAACAGGGCCGCCTCGTCGCCGCGGCAAATGTGGCCCAGGCGGGCGCAATTGATGGTCACCACGCCCAGCGAGCCGGTCTGCTCGGCGGAACCGAACAGGCCATTGCCGCGTTTCAGCAATTCGCGCAAGTCCAGCTGCAGGCGGCAGCACATCGACCGTATCATATTTGGCTTGAGTTCCGAATTGATGAAGTTCTGGAAGTA
>DMYQ01000263.1:14311-14985 GCA_003482555.1 Janthinobacterium sp.
GAATTGATGAAGTTCTGGAAGTAGGGCAAGCCGTAGCGGGCCGTCATCTCGAACAGCAGGTCGGCGTTCGGCGTGTGCCACTCGAAGTCGGCCGTGATGTTGTAGGTCGGGATGGGAAAGGTGAACACGCGCCCCTTGGCGTCGCCGGCCATCATGATTTCAATGTAGGCGCGGTTGATCATGTCCATTTCCAGCTGCAGTTCGCCGTAGCTGAAATCCATCTCGACCCCGCCGATCAGCGGCACTTGCTCGCGCAAGTCTTCCGGGCAAACCCAGTCGAAGGTGAGGTTGGTGAACGGCGTTTGCGTGCCCCAGCGCGAGGGCACGTTGAGGTTGTAGATCAATTCCTGGATGTATTGCTTGACGTCGACGTAGCTCAGCTTGTCCTGGCGGATATACGGCGCCATATAAGTGTCGAAGGAGCTGAAGGCTTGCGCGCCGGCCCACTCGTTTTGCAGGGTGCCGAGGAAGTTGACGATTTGCCCGATGGCGCTCGACATGTGCTTGGGCGGGCTCGATTCGATCTTGCCGGGCACGCCGTTCAAGCCTTCGTGCAGCAGGGTGCGCAGCGACCAGCCGGCGCAATAGCCGGCCAGCATGTCGAGGTCGTGGATGTGCAAGTCGGCCGCGCGGTGGGCCGCGCCCACTTCGGGCGGATAGACGTGGTTCAACCA
>DMYQ01000263.1:15170-19927 GCA_003482555.1 Janthinobacterium sp.
CCCTGGTTGGCGTTGGCGTTGACGCGCCAGTCGAGCCGGTTCAGGTATTCGTTCATCGACGATTCGACGTCGATCTGGCTTTGCCGGTCGCGCCGCATATTGCGGTGCTGCTCGCGGTACAGGATGAAGGCGCGCAGGGTCTGGCGGTAGCCGGCCTGGTACAGCACGGCTTCCACGGCGTCCTGGATTTGCTCGATCGGGGCGCTGGCGCGCGGCTCGCCGGGCAGCGTCTGCAGCAGCACCTGGGCGCCCAGGCAGACGGCTTCGTGGATGTCGTATTCGCCGCTGGCGAGGCCGGCGCGCAGCAGCGCCGATTCGATCTTGCCGGCGTCGAAGGGCTGGGCATCGCCGTCGCGCTTGATAATCGATGCGAGTGCGGAAATGGGTGTTGCGGAAATAGGTGTTGCAGTCATTGCGCCTCCGTTAAAACACAAGATGTTGTGTATGAAGTGAGAATAATCACTAAATATAGTGTGGTCAATCGTGTGACTGGAACTTTTTGAATTTCTTGATCTGGCTTAGTTTTCGCGCCGCGACCTGGTCTTCACCGGGGCCGGGAAGGCCGGGCGCTGGCGCAAAAAGGGCCGGCAATGCCGGCCCCCGTTCCTTGTCGCGATCCTGGTCTAGGCCGTGACGAGGAAGTCGATGACGATTTCGCCGGGTGCGCGCGAGACATAGGCCATCTTCACCCGTTCGCCGAAATATTGCCCGATCTGGGAGAGCAGGGGCAGGGGATCGTGGTCGTTGCAAAAGCGCATGACCTCGCCCGCTTGCAGCGCGTCGAGGGCGCCGAAGATGGCGGCGTGGCGGAAGCGCTTGGCCACGCCGCGGGCGTCGAAGGGATAGATGCCGTCGTTGCCGACGGGAAGGGAGCAATCGTGTGCCATGGTAAAACTCCTGGGGTGAATGCCGCGGGCGGGGGCCCGCGGCGAGGTTTTGTCGGGCCGTGTTTATGTCCTTATGCCCGGGTTTATGCCCGTTTCGTGCCTGCCGCCGGCACCAGGGTAGCTTGCGGACGCTTACCCTTGGTCAAGAGGCGGATGGCGAACAGGGCCAGGAACAGGGTGCCGATACCGAACACGATATCGCCCGGAACGCGCATCCACACCAGCGTTTCCATCAGTGGCGAATGGACGATCTCCGGCGAGCGGGCAAACCACATGCCCTGGGTGATGCTGGCCCAGGCCTGGTAGATGCCGGCCGGCACGAGCGAGATGAACACCATCATGGCCAGGCCGATATTGAGCGACCAGAACATCGGTGCCAGCAGCTTGTCGGACCAGGCGGCGCGATCCGACAGGCCGCGCAGGCAGAACAGCAGCAAGCCGATACCGAGCATGCCATACACACCGAACAGGGCCGCGTGGCCGTGGGCCGCCGTCATGTTCAAGCCTTGCAGGTAATACAGGGCGATCGGGGTGTTCACGGTGAAACCGAGCAGACCGGCGCCGACCACGTTCCAGAAACCGACGGCGATGAAGCACAGGATCGACCATTTGTAAGCCTGCACCCAGGGCGCGGCCTTGGAACGCTGGTAGTTGCGATACGCTTCCGTCCCGATCATGGCCAGCGGCACCACTTCCAGGGCCGAGAACATGGCGCCGATGGCGATCACGAAGGTCGGCGTGCCGGTGAAGTACAGGTGATGCAGGGTGCCCAGGATGCCGCCGAACAGGAAGACGATGGTCTCGAGCACGATGGCGCTGTTGGCGGTGGCGGCGCGGATCAGGCCCAGGCGGGTGAACAGCAGCGCGATCACGGCGGTGGCGAAGACTTCAAAGAAGCCCTCGACCCACAGGTGCACCAACCACCAGCGCCAGTATTCGATCATCGAATAGTGGGTGTGCGGACCCCAGGTCAGCGACGAGGCGTAAAAGCCGCCTATGCACAAGGCCGACAGGAACACCATGGCGATCAGGCCGCGGCTTTCGGACGGGGTTTTCAGGGCCGGCATCAAGCCGCGTCCCAGCAGGGTGACCCAGAACAGCAGGCCGATGAAGAGCAGCACTTGCCAGACCCGGCCCATGCTGGTGTATTCCAGGCCCTGGTTGCCGACCCAGAAGCTGAAGCTGTTGCCCAGATGTTGCAGGGAGCCGATCCAGCCGAAGGCGGTGGAGCCGACCACGATGATGAGCAGGGCGTAGAACAGCAGGTCGACGCCGAGCTTTTGATACTTCGGCTCGTAGCCGGAAATGGCCGGCGCGATATACAGGCCGGTGGCCAGCCAGGCGGTGGCGATCCACAGCACGGCAAACTGGGTATGGATGGTGCGGCTCACCGTGTACGGCAAGAAGTCGGACAGGGGGATGCCGAAGAAGCTGTGGCCCTCGACCGAATAGTGGGCCGTGATGATACCCATGCCCACTTGCGCCAGGATCAGGCCGATGACGACGTAAAAGTATTTACGGGTCGCCTTCATCGACGGCGTCGGCTTCAGGTTGAACAGGGGGTCGCTCTTGGGCGGCACCGGGTCGCCTTCTTCCTTGCTGGACGAGTGATGGAAGATCATGCCGGCGATGGCGGCGATCATGAAGATGATGCTGGCGATGGACCAGACACCGGCGCCGGGCGTCGGGTTGTTGTCGACCAGGGCGTCGTGCGGCCAGTTGCTGGTGTAGCTCAGGTCGGTGGCCCCGGGACGGTCGGTGGCGGCCGACCAGGCCGACCAGAAGAAGAAGGCGGGCAAGGCTTGCAAGTCGGTTTGCACGGGCAGGGTGCCGGCGTTCATCGCATACTGTTCGCGCAGTTTTTCCATGGAAGGATCGGTGCCGAACAGATTGATGTAATGCAAGGTCACCTGGCGCACCGCTTCGGCGCGCTGCGGCGACAGGGTGATGGTCTCGCTCTTGGCGTCATAGCTGTTGCGACGCATTTCCTGCTTCAGGCGCCCGTTCAACTCGGCTTGCTGGCCGATGCTCAACTTCTCGTATGGCTGGCCGAAATCGTGCCGCGCCCAGATGGCGCGCAGCGCCAGCGCTTCGCGGTGCAACCAGTCGGCGGACCAGTCCGGCGCGACATAACTGCCGTGGCCCCAGACCGAGCCGAGTTGCTGGCCGCCGGCCGACAGCCAGGCTTCCTGGCCCAGTTGTACCTGGCCTTCCTTGAACAGGACGGCGCCGTCGCTGCTGACAACTTGGCGGGGGATGGGCGGGGCGCTCAGGTAAATCTCGGTGCCGACCCAGCCTAGAACGGCAAAGGACAGCACGCAGATGACTGCGAGCCAGGTCCAGAGTTTGCGTGTGGCATGCATGGTGTGGATTCCTTATCAATGACTTGGAGGTTGAAAACGGGATGCGGCAAGAGTTGCCACATCCGTTAAAGATGCATGTTATCTACTTTAATAAGCCACTGGCTATACGCATTCCTGCCTATTGATACTTGGTCATTTTAAACATATATTTTATTTACTTGTTTTTGTCGATATGTGTCAAGCCGCGGGCGCCAGCCCGCCACGGAAAAGAGGGAACATCATGAGACTGACGGTCTACACCGACTACGCCTTGCGCGCGCTGATCTACCTTGGCTTGCACCGCGAGCGCCTGGTGACGATACGCGACATTGCCGCGCTGCACGACATTTCGCGCAACCACCTGATGAAAGTGGTGCACCAGCTGGGCCAGGTCGGCATCGTGAAAACCGTGCGCGGGCGGAACGGCGGCCTCATGCTCAACGGCGACCCGGCCGGCATCAACGTCGGCGCCGTGGTGCGCAGCACGGAAAACGATTTCTTCATGACCGAATGCTTCGCCGGCGGCGAAAGCGGATGCGCCTATACCTCGGCCTGCGCGCTCAAGCATGTGCTGGTGGCCGCCACCGAGGCTTATCTGCGCGTGCTCGACGGCGTCACCCTGGCCGACTTGATCGCCGCCGGGGCGCCGCCCTGCGATTACAGCCACCCCATCTTCCTGGCCCCGGCCATGGCAGGATAAGCGCGGAATAGTCACTTTGGATGGCGGCGCTAGACAGATTGCTGTGCCCGCGGACTCCCTCCGGCGAATAGTGCCGGCGGCGCGCGCCCGGTAAGCTGTGTCATGTCGATGCTCGTATCCCTGGAGAAACATTGTGGCAACCATTCTGGCAAAAAATCCGGCCGCCGCGGCGCCGGCCGGCAAGCGCCGCCAACTCTCTGTCTTAATCAGCAGCACCTTCGCCTTCACGATTTGCTTTGCCGTGTGGATGATGTTCGCCGTGCTGGGCATCCCGATCAAGAACAAGCTGGGCTTGAACGACACCCAGTTCGGCCTGCTGGCCGCGATGCCGGTGCTGAGCGGCTCGCTGATCCGTGTCCCGCTCGGCATCTGGACCGACCGCTTTGGCGGGCGCATCGTGTTCTTCGTGCTGATGCTCGTCAGCGTGGCGCCCATCTACCTGATTTCCTCCGCCACCGCCTACTGGCATTTCCTGGTCCTGGGCTTGTTCGTCGGCCTGGCCGGCGGCTCCTTTTCGGTCGGCACGCCGTATGTCGCGCGTTGGTATGAGAAGGAACGCCGCGGCTTGGCGATGGGCATCTTCGGGGCCGGCAATTCCGGCTCCGCCCTGACCAAATTCGTCGCCCCGGCCATCATCGCCGCCTTCGGCTGGCAAATGCTGCCCAAGGTGTATGCCGGCGCCATGCTGGCCACGGCCCTGCTGTTCTGGCTGTTTTCCTACACCGACGCCACGCACCGGGCGCCGTCCGGCCTGTCCTTCGGCGCGCAAATGCGGGTGTTGAAGGATCCCCGCGTGTGGCGTTATTGCCAGTACTACTCGGTGGTGTT
>DMYQ01000106.1:0-2270 GCA_003482555.1 Janthinobacterium sp.
CCAGGGCGGGGGGGGGGCGCGCGGGCCGCCCGCCGCCGCGACTCCGCGCCCGCCGGGCCGGGTCGGCCAGGGCCGCCCAGTTCTCGGTGAGCGCCTGGAGCAGCTTGGGCGTGAGCGCGTCCAGGCGCGGGCGCGTCTCGCGCGCCAGATCCGGCACATGCTCGAAGCGCCCCGCACCCTCGGCGCGCCAGCGCGCGAACAAGGCGCGCTGCACGCTTTTCGCGGCCTCGATCTGAGCCCGGAAAAACGCCTCGGCCCATGCCGCCGGCACGCCGGCGACGGCCGCCTGCGTGGCCAGCGC
This sequence comes from Janthinobacterium sp., assembly GCA_003482555.1. Classification (GTDB taxonomy): domain Bacteria; phylum Pseudomonadota; class Gammaproteobacteria; order Burkholderiales; family Burkholderiaceae_D; genus Janthinobacterium. The sequence continues at coordinate 302 of DMYQ01000106.1, forward strand.
GGCGATGATGCTTTGCTCGCGCGGCAAATCCTCGATGGCGCCGCCGCTGTTCCACTTGTAGCGCGCCACGTCCGGCATGAGCGCCAGACGCTCATCCATCAACGTCAGCAGCGCCGCCACCTGGTCCACGCCGGCGCCGCCGTTCCACGGCCAGGCCAGCCACTTCTCTTGCACGCGCCCCAGGCTGCCGTCTTCCAGCGCCTGGTGCAACCACTGGTCGACCCAGGCCTTCCACACCCAGTCGCGCGGCAGCAGGAAGGCCTTTTCGGAAAAGTCGAAGGGCGCCTCCGGATGGACGGCGCACAGTTCCGGGTGCAGGCGCTGCTGCAGCCTGGCCTCGACCGCGTCGGTGATCATCAGGTCGGCCCGGCCGGCGATGATTTCATCGAAGATCGTCACGTTATCGGCGTGCACCACGATGCGCGCGTGGCCCGCGTTGGCGCGCGCGAAGCGCTCGTTGGTGCCGCCCGGATTGACCACCAGGCGCACCTCGGGATTGTCGATCTGGGCCAGGCTCTGAAAGCGCTGCTGGCGCTCGCAGCGGGCGATAGGCGTCTTGCCGTCGCGCATATACGGGATGGAAAACAGCGCCCGCTTCTGGCGTTCCAGGTTGACCGAGATACCGCCCACGGCGATGTCGAATTTGTCGTCGGCGAAGTCGCGCATCAGCGTCGGCCAACTGGTGGCGACCAGTTCCAGCTTCACGCCGAGCGAGCGCGCCAACTGGCCGGCCAGCTCGATGTCGCTGCCCTGGTAAGCGCCGGCCGGGTCGCGGTAGCTGAAGGGCTTGTAGTCGCCGGTGCTGGCCACGCGCACGCTGCCGCGCGCGAGGATGTGATCGAGGCGGCTGGCCGGTTCGGCGGCCAGGGGGGCGGACGCGGCGCAAGCGAGCGCCAGACCGGAAAACAACGCTGCAATGACTCTCATGGTCTCCTCAAGATTGTCGAGGGCGGCCAAAAGCATTGGCCGCCGGCGGGTATTTTTGTTCAATACAGGCTGGCGGCGCCGGCCTATGCTCGCCCTTCCCTCCACCACGAAAGAATCCTGTGAGCATACTGTTTTCCATGTCGGCCTTCGCGCTGGCGACTTCACTCTCGCCCGGCCCCGTCAACATTGTAGCGCTCAGCAGCGGGGCGCAATACGGCTTGCGCGTCAGCCTGCGCCACGTCACCGGCGCCACCGTCGGCTTTACCCTGCTGTTGTTGCTGACCGGACTGGGCCTGCATGAGTTGCTGAATCGCTACCCGGACCTGAGGCGCGCCATTCAGTGGGCCGGCGTCGCCTTCTTGCTGTTCATGGCCTACAGGCTGAGCGTCGACGAGGGCAAGCTGGGCGCCGACAAGGTGGCGCGCCGCCCGTCCCTGCTGTACGGCGCCGTCATGCAGTGCCTGAACCCGAAAGCCTGGCTGGCGGCGCTGGCCGGCATGGGCGCCTACGCGGCGGACGGCGCCGTGGCGCAAGTGTGGCAATTCGCGCTCGTGTATTTCCTCATCTGCTACGCCTCGCTGGCCTGCTGGGCCTATGCCGGCACGTTTCTGCGACCCTACTTGCGGCAGGCGCCGCGCGTGCGCCTGTTTAATCGGTGCATGGCCGCCCTGCTGCTGGGCAGCGCCGTCTACCTGGCGCTGAGCTAGCAGCTTGCCGTCAACGCCGGTATTGCCCGGGCGTGGATGCCGTAAAACGCTTGAAAACCCGCTGGAAGTGGGCCTGGTCGGCAAAGCCGGCCTGCAGGGCGACGTCGGCGATCATGTGGCCGCGCCGCAATTGCGCCCGGCTGAACTGGATGCGCCGGTTCATCAGGTAGGCGTGCGGCGTCATGCCGAAGCGCTTGCCGAACGCGCGTATCAAATACGACGGCGACAGATCGGCCGCCGCGCAAATGTCGTCAAGTTGCAGGGCATGCGTGTAATTGTCGTTGATGAATTCGGCCGCCCGCGCCAGCCTGTGGTTGGCGTCCCGGTTGGCGTCC
>DMYQ01000106.1:2362-3312 GCA_003482555.1 Janthinobacterium sp.
GTCCCGGTTGGCGTCCCGGTTGGTGTCCCCGTTCACGCCGGGCGCCGGATTCAGCATGGATTGCAAGGTGGCGAAGTAGGCGATGGTCGCGCAGTGCTTTTGCAGGCGATCCGCGCGGCGGTCGCTGAGCAGCGCGTACAAATTATTCAGACCGTCAAACAGCGCCGGCGCGCTGCTCGAGATGGCGGTGAAAGCGCGGAAATCGCGTCCCGCCGCGCATCCCGAATCGCGCTGCAGGCCGGCCAGCCAGGCCGGGTCCAGGTACAGCATGCGATAAGACCAGGGCAGTTCGGCCAGCGGCTTGCAAGCGTGGGCGTCGCCCGGGTTCATCAACACCACCGCGCCGGCGCCCAGCTGTTCGGAACGGCGCCCGTTCACATACTGGCTGCGCCCGCCCGTCACCACCCCGACGGAAAAAGTTTCATGGCTATGCTTGGCATAACCCAGCGCCCGCCCATCCACGATGGCGCGCGCCTCGACGAAGGGCAAGGCCGGATCGCGCCAAAAAAGCGGGCCGGACGCCGACATCGATGGCGCCGCGCCGTCTGGTGGATTCGTATTCATATTGAAACTATACAACATACCAGGCACGTCTTACGATAATTGCTCTGGCGCGGTCATCGACAACGTCTCCGTGACGGGCCAGTTGCGCGCCGCGCCAGTCGTCGGCGACGATGCGGATTGAATGCATGCCAAGAAAAAGCAGCACACCGAGTATCAAGATCGTCATTGCCGCCTTTCAAAAGTGGTGGATGGGCCGCGCGGCGCGAAGCGAGGGCCGCCGCGGCAAGCGCCCGCGCAATACAATATAATGGGTACAATGTTTCCATGATGATTAGAACAATGCCGGCGGCCATGGTTTAAGCGTGCGCCCCGCTCCCATGGATTCCAGTATTGTTTTCACAAGCGTCCCAGAAAGCCGCCGACATGACCCTGACTCCCTTTGCCGC
>DMYQ01000106.1:3437-6234 GCA_003482555.1 Janthinobacterium sp.
GGCCATGCAGACAAGGCGACGCGTCGACGTGCTGATTCCCAAAGTCCTCCTCGTCAATGACGATCCGGCAAGCCTGTTCGCGCTTGAGAGCCTGTTGACGGATGCCGCCACGCGCCTGGAATACGAGCTGATCACGGCCGGCTCCGGCAAAGAAGCGCTGCGCCATGTGCTCAAGCACGATTTCGCCGTGATCTTGCTCGACGTGAGCATGCCCGGCATGGACGGCCTGGAGACGGCCGAAGCGATCCACTCCCATCCGCGCTCGCACGCCGTGCCCATCATTTTCATCACGGCCCACTATACCGACGAGCTCAACCGCCTGCGCGGCTACCAGGCCGGCGCCGCCGACTACCTGTTTACGCCCGTCATTGCCCAGGTGTTGCAGGCAAAAGTGGCGGTCTTCGTCGAAATGCGGAAAAGAACCCTGCTGTTGCAAGCGAAGTCGGAACAACTGACCAAGCTGAACCAGGACTTGCGCGTGCAGCGCATGCAAGACCTGGAACGCATCAATCACGACCTGGAACTGGAAGTGGCGGAACGCAAGCTGGCCGAGCAGCACGCCTGCGAACTGTCGATCCGCGATCCGCTGACCGGCCTGGTCAACCGGCGCTCCCTGATCCAGCAACTGGAACACGCCATCACCCTGGCCGACCGCAACGGCGGCGAATTCGCCCTGCTCTTCCTCGACCTCGACAAATTCAAGGCCGTCAATGACAACCACGGCCACGAAGTGGGCGACGAACTGCTGCGCCAGGTGGCGGCCCGGCTGACGGCCGCCGTGCGCGTCTCGGACGTGGTGGCGCGCCTGGGCGGCGACGAATTCGTGGTTCTGGTGGAAGGCCGCTCGGCGGCCGCCAACGCGGCCCGGGTGGCCAAGAAGATCGGCCAGGCCCAGAGCCGCGCCTATGAAATCGGCAAGCACCGCATCAAGACCTCGACCAGCATCGGCATCGGCCTCTACCCGCAGGACGGGGCCTCGGCCGGGATGTTGATGAAGAACGCCGACCTGGCGATGTACCACGCGAAGCAGGAAAAGCGCGGCAGCATCAGCTTTTTCCACGAAGCTTACAACACCCGTGAAATCGAGCGCGAACGCTGGCGCCAGGAACTGCGCCTGGCGTTCGACGAGGACCAGTTCGAGCTGCACTACCAGCCGCAGCGCGAGCTCGACGGTGATACCCTGGCCGGCGTCGAAGCCCTGCTGCACTGGCGCCACCCGCGCCTGGGGCTGATCGCCGCGCCCGCCTGGCAAGCGGACGTGCCCGACCTGGCCCTGCGCGAGCGCATCGACGAGTGGAGCGTGACGGCCGCCTGCGCCCAGGCCGCGCAGTGGCGCGCGGGACGGGCGGAGTGGGCGGCGCCCTGCATCGCCGTCAACCTGATGAGCGCGCAGTTGCAGCCGGAATTGGCGCGGCACCTGCTGACCCAGATCAGCCGGCGCCAGCTGCCTCCCGGCAGCATCGCGCTGGAATTGCCTGAGCAACTGCTGTGCGGCCCGCTGGCCGGCATCGAGGCCGTGCTGCGCCCCCTGCGCGGGGCCGGCGTCGGCCTCGGCGTGGACGACTTCGGCAGCGGCGGCGCCGCCCTGACGGCTTGCAAGGCCCTGCCGCTGGACACGCTCAAGATCGACCGCGCCTTCGTGCGCGCCATCGGCGACGGCGACGGCGGCAGCGACATGGTGGCCGCCATCATCCTGCTGGCGCGCGCCCTCTCGCTCAAGGCCGTCGCCCTGGGCGTGCAAACACCGGCCCAGCGCGAAGCCCTGGCCGCCCTCGGCTGCCAGCGCTACCAGAGCGACGACCCGCCGCTGCCGGCCGCCGAACTGAGCCTGCAACTGCGCGCGCCCCAGGAAAGCGCCGCGTGAGCGCTCGCCAGCGCGACAACAAGCCCGGAAATGTCGGGTTTCCATGCCGCGACTTTGGGCTCGGCTACGGCAATGCCGCATCCCCGCGCGTGGCGCAAGGGCGGCATGGCAAGCCGGCCCTGGCGCGCGCCGCCCCCCTTCAATGTAGCAAAGAGGATTTCGTCTATGAATAAGATGGCAGAATTGGGCGATGAGCTGGACGTCAAGCTCTTGTTGGCGACCTTGATGGCGCTCAAAAGAGGCGATTTTTCGACCCGCATGCCGTCCGACTGGACTGGCATGTCCGGCAAGATCGCCGACACGCTCAATGAAATCATCGAGACCAAGGAAACCATGGTGCAGGTGGTGACGGAGGTCAGCCGCGTGGTCGGGCGCGAGGGTCGCCTGACCCAGCGCGCCGCCGTGCCGCACATGGTGGGCGGCTGGGCCACCATCATCAGTTCCGTCAACACCCTGATCGACGACCTGGTGCGCCCGACCACGGAAATGGCGCGCGTGATCGGCGCCGTCGCCAAGGGCGACCTGTCGCAGACCATGGCGCTGGAAGTGGACGGCCAGCCGCTCAAGGGCCAGTACCTGCGCGCGGCCACCACCGCCAACACGATGGTCGAGCAGCTGTCCTCGTTTTCTTCCGAGGTGACGCGGGTGGCGCGCGAAGTGGGCACCGAGGGCAAACTGGGCGGCCAGGCCCAGGTCAAGGGCGTGGCCGGCACCTGGAAGGACTTGACCGATTCCGTCAACTCGATGGCCGGCAACCTGACCTCCCAGGTGCGCAACATCGCCGAAGTCACGACGGCGGTGGCCAACGGCGACTTGTCGAAGAAGATCACGGTCGACGTGCGCGGCGAGATCTTGCAGCTCAAGGACACCATCAACGTGATGGTCGACCAGTTGCGCTCCTTCGCCTCCGAGGTGACGAGGGTGGCGCGCGAA
>DMYQ01000215.1 GCA_003482555.1 Janthinobacterium sp.
GCGAAAGCGGTAAAATGGCGGCCTTGGCGAAATCGCAGCACGACACCGCATTTTGGCGGCACGCACGCTCGACAGCGGCCCCCGCCCAACAGACAAAGAACACATGACGATCACCCCTACCGAAATCAACGCCGCCGCCGTCAAAAACAGTCCGGCGGAAAAGCACACGCCGATGATGCAGCAATATCTGCGCATCAAGGCCGACCACCCCAACATGCTGGTCTTTTACCGCATGGGCGACTTTTACGAGCTGTTTTTCGAGGACGCCGAAAAAGCTGCGCGCATTCTCGGCATCACCCTGACCCAGCGCGGCGCGTCGAACGGCAACCCGATCAAGATGTGCGGCATCCCCTTCCACTCGCTCGATCCCTACCTGGCCAAGCTGGTCAAGCTGGGCGAATCGGTGGCGATCTGCGAACAGATCGGCGACCCGGCCACCAGCAAGGGCCCGGTCGAACGCAAGGTGATGCGCGTGGTCACGCCCGGCACCCTGACGGACGCCGATCTGCTGCCGGAAAAATCCGAGCGTCCCCTGCTGGCCCTGTGCCTCATCAGCCAGCGCAAGGTGGTCACGGCCGGCCTGGCCTGGCTGTCGCTGGCCAGCGGCGCCCTCAAGCTGATGGAATTTTCCGGCGACGCCAAATCGCTCGCCGTGCGCCTGCGGCAGGAACTGGAACGCATCGCGCCGGCCGAGATCCTGCGCGGCGACAGCGCCGATATGTTCGAGGAAGACTTCGGCGCCAACGTCAATCGCGTGCCCGACTGGCACTTCGACGTCGTCGGCGGCCACAAGGCCCTGCTCGACCAGCTGGCCGTGGCGACCCTGACCGGCTTCGGCGCGGACGGCCTGGGCGCGGCCTTCGGCGCCGCCGGCGCCCTGCTGCGCTACGCCCACTCGACCCAGGGTCGCGGCTTGCAGCACGTGCGCAGCCTGACGACCGAGACGGAGAGCGAATTCATCGGCCTGGACGCGGCCACCCGGCGCAACCTGGAGCTGACCGAAACCATCCGCGGCCAGGAGTCGCCGACCCTGTTTTCCCTGCTCGACCATTGCCGCACGGCCATGGGCTCGCGCCTGCTGCGCCACTGGTTGCACCACGCCCGCCGCGACCAGGGCGTGGCGCGCGCGCGCCATCAGGCCATCGCCGCGCTGGCGCACGGCGACGCCAGCGGCGCCCTCGCCGCCACCCTGGCGCAGGTGCCCGACATCGAGCGCATCACCACCCGCGTCGCCCTGCTGTCGGCCCGCCCGCGCGACCTGGCCGCGCTGCGCGACGGCTTGCGCCAATTGCCGGCCCTGCGCCAGTGCGTGCTGCGCTGCGACGGCCCGGAACAGGGCTTCGAGGACGGTTTGCTGGCCGCCATACACGCCGACCTGGCGACGCCGTCCGATTGCCTCGACTTGCTGACCCGCGCCGTGGCGCTTGAACCGGCCGCGATGGTGCGCGACGGCGGCGTCTTCGCGCGCGGCTTCGACGCCGAACTCGACGAGCTGCGCGCCCTGTCGGAAAACGCCGGCCAGTTCCTGGTCGACCTGGAAACGCGCGAGCGGGCCCGCACCGGCATCGCCAATCTGCGCGTCGAGTACAACAAAGTGCACGGCTTTTATATCGAGGTCACGCACGGCCAGACCGACAAGGTGCCGGACGATTATCGGCGCCGCCAGACGCTGAAGAACGCCGAGCGCTACATCACGCCCGAGCTGAAGGTCTTCGAAGACAAGGCCCTGTCGGCCCAGGACAAGGCCCTGGTACGCGAAAAGCTGCTGTACGAGCAGTTGTTGTTCGACCTGGCGCCGCACATCGGCACCCTGCAAAGCATCGCCCAGGCGCTGGCCCAGCTCGACACGCTGACGGCCCTCACCGAGCACGCCCTGCAGCACAACTGGAATATGCCGCAACTGGTGGCGGAACCCTGCGTCAACATCGTCGAAGGGCGTCACCCGGTGGTGGAAAAACAGATCGAGCGCTTCATCGCCAACGACTGCAGCTTCGTCAACGAACGCCGCCTGCTCTTGATCACCGGCCCGAACATGGGCGGTAAATCGACCTTCATGCGCCAGGTCGCGCTGATCACCCTGCTGGCCTACATCGGCAGCTACGTGCCGGCCGCCAGCGCCGTGATCGGGCCCATCGACCGCATCTTCACCCGCATCGGCGCCACCGACGATCTGGCCGGCGGGCGCTCCACCTTCATGGTCGAGATGACCGAATCGGCGGCGATCCTGAACGGCGCCACCGAGCATTCGCTGGTGCTGATGGATGAAGTGGGGCGCGGCACCTCCACCTTCGACGGCCTGGCGCTGGCCTGGGCCATCGCCCGCCACCTGATCGACACCAGCCGCAGCTTCACCCTGTTCGCCACCCATTATTTCGAGCTGACGCAACTGCCGGAGAGCCACCCGAGCGCGGCCAACGTCCACCTCTCGGCCGTCGAACACAAGGACAGCATCGTCTTCCTGCACGCGGTGCAGCCCGGCCCGGCCTCGCAAAGCTACGGTTTGCAGGTGGCGCAACTGGCCGGCGTGCCGCAAACCGTGATCAAGGCGGCGCGCAAGCATTTGGCGCGGCTGGAGGCGCAGGCGCTCGACGCCACCCCGCAGCGCGACCTGTTCGCCGCCCCCGCCGACCTGTACCACGAAGAGCCCGAAGACGAGGTTCTCGCGGCAGCCCCGAACCCGGCCCTGCAAGCCCTGTTGGGCGCGCTGGACGAACTCGATCCAGACGCGCTCACCCCGCGCGAGGCGCTCGACCAACTGTATCAGTTGAAACGTCTGGCCGCCGCATGAAGATGCGCGCCGGACGGCCGGCGGCCCTGCTGGCGGCCGCGCTGCTCATGGCCCTGTCCATGGCGCCGGCGGCGGCCGCGCGCGGCGACGCCTTCCACTTCGGCGTCATCGGCCACTCCTTCAAGGCGGGCCCGGACGAAGCCGCCCTGCGCCAGGCCATCCGCGAAACCGACCAGGCCGACCTGGCCTTCGTGGTCGCCACCGGCATCAAGGCCGGCGCCGAGTCTTGCGGCGACAAGCTGTACGCGCGTCGCATGGATCTGCTCAACGCCAGCGCCCGGCCGATGGTGGTGTCGCTGGCCGCCAGCGACTGGAGCGCGTGCAAGAATTCGCTGGGCAAGTCGGATGCGATCGACCGCCTGAACCGTTTGCGCGAACTGTTTTTCGCCGACGACAATTCCCTGGGCGCGCGCAAGATCACCCTGGCGCGCCTGTCCTCGAGCGCGCAATTTCGCAGCTATGCCGAGAACGCGCACTGGCAATCGGGACGCATCCTGTTCGCCACCATCAATCTGCCGGCCAACAACAACCACTACCGGCCGGAGGCGGGCCGCAACAGCGAATTCGAAGACCGGCTGGTGGCCAACCGCAACTGGCTGCTGCGCCTGTTCGCCATGGCGCAGCGTAAAAAGCTGGACGGCATCGTGCTGTTTTCAGATGGCGACGCCGGTGTGCTGGCCACGGAGAAGGCGCTACTGGCGGCGTCGGGAGCGAAGCAAGATGGTTTCGCCGGCACGCGGCGGCAGCTCAAGACCCTGGCCAAGAAATTTCCCGGCAAAGTCTTGCTGATCGATACGCAGGGTCGCGCGGGCGCGGCCGCTATCGCGTGGAAGGACAACCTGGGCCATCTCGGCGTCGGCGCGAGCTGGGTCGACATCGAGGTCGGGCCGGCAAGCGCCGGCCCCGTATTCGAGCTGGCGGCACCGACGCCCTAGATTTTGTCTAAACGGGTTTTCGTTTAAGCCTGTGGCACCCGGTCTTCACACTGGATGGCGAAGCTCACGCTGTTGTCGTGGCCTTTTTATGTTCGGCTGCGAGCGCTTCTCTAACTTGCTCAATGGTGCCAGCACGCGCCGGGTCGGCCTTCAGCGCATCAAAGGCTGGCCCCACTGCTTGATGCAGCCAACTATCCATCGCCCTGTCGCGCGCCATCAGGACGCGCAGGCCGTCACGAATGACTTCGCTTTCAGTGGCATACTCGCCGGCCGCGACTTTGGCTTTCACAATGTCTGCCATCTCGTTCGGCAGGGTGATGCTAAATTGCTGTGTTGTACGCATGATGGATCCCCGCTGAAGATAGGATTAAATCCTACTCCACAAACGACGGCCACATCAACGAAGGCTCTGGCGTGGCCTGTATGACTTCTTCAAGTCCGACAGGCTGCCAGGTTTACGGGTCGGCGCCGCCGCCGCGATCAGTGGATCGGGTGGGTGCGGAAGTGGTCGCCCGCTTCTTCGTCGCCGTCGTCTTCATCGTCGTGGCCGTGCCCATGGCCGTGCGCGCCATGCACGTGGCCATGGGCGATTTCTTCGTCGGTGGCGGCGCGCACATCGGCCACCGTCAGCGAAAAGCGCAGCGCCATGCCGGCCAGGGGATGGTTACCGTCGAGCACGACTTTATCGTCGGCGATATCGGTGACGGTGAAGATCATCGCGTCTTCGTCCGACGAATCGCTGTCCGGCATGCCTTCGAACTGCATGCCCACTTCCAGCGGATCGGGCAGGCGGCTGCGCGGCTCGACCTTGACCAGGGTTGGATCGTACTCGCCGAAGGCGTCATCCGGTTCGATTTGAATGATGTTCGAATAGCCGACTTCCTTGCCGTCGAGTTCTTCTTCGATTTTAGGCAGGGTGTTTTCGTAGTCGCCGTGCAGATAGACCATCGGCTGACGGCCGTCTTCGATCAGATTGTCTTGGGCATCTGACAGTTTGTAATTTACAGTCACGACCGTGTTCTTGGCAATCTTCATTGTGCTTCCTTTCAGTGTATAAGCTGGCAAATTATACCCTTTAAGCCCGGAGCGGCGGGCGCAAGCGCATTCCCCGTTGCTATAATGGGGCATGAAAAACACTTCCCTCTTCGGCGATATTACGCCGGCGCAGTTTTTGCGCGATTACTGGCATAAAAAGCCCCTCTTGATACGCCAGGCCATCCCCGCCTTCAAGCCGCTGCTGAGCATGGCCGCGCTGACGGCGCTGGCCGCCCGCGACGACGTCGAATCGCGCCTGGTCAGCCACACGGGCGGGGTCTGGGACATGCGCCAGGGGCCGCTGGAGAGCCTGCCTCCGCGCGATGAAAAGGCGTGGACTCTGCTGGTGCAGGGGGCCAATCTGTACCACGCCGACACCGACGCCCTGCTGCGCCGCTTCCGTTTCTTGCCGGATGCCCGCCTGGACGACCTGATGATCAGTTTTGCCACCGACGGCGGTGGCGTCGGCCCCCATTTCGATTCCTACGACGTGTTCCTGCTGCAAGCCCAGGGCCAGCGGCGCTGGCAAATCGGCCCGCAAAAGGACTTGAGCCTGGTTGACGGCCTGCCCCTGAAAATCCTCAGCAAGTTCAAGCCGACCGAGGAATTCGTGCTGGAACCGGGCGACATGCTGTATCTGCCGCCCCACTATGCCCACGACGGCGTCGCCGTCGGCGACTGCCAGACCTATTCGATCGGCTTTCGCTCGCCGTCTTACCAGGAA
>DMYQ01000321.1:0-8368 GCA_003482555.1 Janthinobacterium sp.
AATTCCGCCACGTGGGCACTGATACTGCAACTTCTGCTATTATACGGTCTTGGAGAGTTTTGCGCCAGATGAACTTTCGTTCCATGCTGCACATCCACTCTGTTACCGCTTTCCCGTTCGCCAAGGCCTTTGCAGGCTTGTCGCTGCGGGAGACCAGAATTATAGACGAATATCCGCAGATGTCAAAGACCTGCCAAATATTTTTTTAAAACATCATGCGTTAGGTAAACCGTGCCCACCTCCGTTACACTACGGCCTATCACCGTGTCAATATTGACGGTGACTTCATCGGTCTTTACCCCGTTTGATCACTGTCAATAACAACTATAGAAATACTTTTGAGCCAACATACCCACACCATCCCCAGCCGGGAGGACATTCTCGGCATATTCCGCAGTGTCAAGGCGCCATTAGCCCCGCACGACCTCGCGCAATCCTTGCAAGTGCACGCCGATTCGCTTGACGTCCTGGTTCGTCGCCTGAAGGCGATGGAACGCGACGGCCAGTTGAAGTCGGACGCCAGCGGCGCCTTCGTGCTGGCCGACCAGAGCGGCTTTATCCTCGGCCGCGTCAGCGCCCACCGCGACGGTTTCGGTTTCGTCATCCCCGATGACGCCAGCGCCGACTTGTTCCTGTCTGAAAAAGAAATGCAGAAAGTGCTGCACGGCGACAAGGTCATGGCGCGCGTCACCGGCACCGACCGCCGCGGCCGCCTTGAAGGCACCATCGTCGAAGTCGTCAGCCGCGCCAACAGCCACGTCATCGGTCGCCTGATCAACGACAATGGCGTCTGGGTCGTGGCGCCGGAAGACCAGCGCATCGGCCAGGACATCCGCGTCGAAGGCTCGCCCGGCAAGGCCGTCGCCGGCCAGATCGTCAGCGTCAAATTGACGGAGCAACCGTCGCGCTTCAAGCAGCCGGTCGGCCGCATCGTTGAAGTGCTGGGCGCGCTGGACGACCCCGGCATGGAAATCGAAATCGCCGTGCGCAAGTTCGGCGTGCCGCACATCTTTTCGGCCGCCGCGCTGAAGCAGGCCGCCAAGCTGCCGAGCGAAGTCAAGGACGCCGACCTGAGCGCGCGCATCGACTTGCGCGACGTGCCCATGGTCACCATCGATGGCGAAGACGCGCGCGACTTCGATGACGCCGTGTATTGCGAGCCGGTCAAGGTGGGACGCGCCAATTGCTTCCGCCTGATCGTCGCGATCGCCGACGTCAGCCATTACGTCAAGCCGAACGAGGCGCTCGACATCGACGCGCTCGAACGCAGCACCTCGGTGTATTTCCCGCGCCGCGTCATTCCCATGCTGCCGGAAAAACTCTCGAACGGCCTGTGCTCGCTGAACCCCGGCGTCGACCGCCTGACCCTGGTGTGCGACGCCGTCATCACCGACAAGGGTGACATCAAGGCTTACCAGTTTTACCCGGCCGTGATCCATTCGGCCGCGCGCATGACGTACACGGAAGTGGCCGAGATCCTCGGCAACACCAACGGCCCCGAGGCCGCGCGCCGTCCGCACATCGTGCCGCACCTGCAAAACCTGAACAATGTCTACCTGGCCCTGCTGAAGGCGCGCAGCGAGCGCGGTGCGATCGACTTCGAGACCACCGAGACTTACATCGTCTGCAATGCCGTCGGCAAGATCGAAAAGATCATCCCGCGCACCCGCAACGAAGCCCACAAGATCATCGAGGAATGCATGTTGGCCGCCAATGTGTGCGCGGCCGATCTGCTGCTGCGCCACAAGCATCCCGGCACTTACCGCATCCACGCCAGCCCGACCAAGGAAAAGCTGACCCAGGTGCGCACCTTCCTCAAGCAGGTCGGTTTGAACCTGACGGGCGGCGACACGCCATCGGCTTCCGATTACCAGGCCTTGATGAAGCAGGTGAAAGTGCGTCCCGACGCGGCCCTGCTGCAAACGATGTTGCTGCGCTCCATGCAGCAAGCGGTCTACAGCCCGGACAATATCGGCCACTTCGGTCTGGCGTATGAGGCGTATGCCCACTTCACCAGCCCGATCCGCCGCTATCCCGACTTGCTGACGCACCGCGCCATCAAGGCCATCTTGCTGGGCAAGCGTTACGAGCCGAAGATCGGCGACACCAGCGTGCTCAACACGAACGTGTCGAACGCCACCCGCAAGCAACAAGCCAAGGACAAGGTCGAAGGCAAGCAAAAACCGGCTGGCGATTTGACGGTCTGGGATGCGCTGGGCGTGCATTGCTCGGCCAACGAACGGCGCGCCGACGAAGCCTCGCGCGACGTGGAAGCCTGGCTCAAGTGCTATTTCATGCAAGACAAGCTGGGCGAGGAATTCACCGGCATGATCACCGGCGTGACCACCTTCGGCATTTTCGTCCAGCTCGACACCTTGTTCGTCGAAGGTCTGGTGCATGTCACCGAACTGGGCACCGACTACTTCCAGTACGACGACGCGCGCCATGAATTGCGCGGCGAACGCAGCGGCAAGCGCTACCAGTTGACCGACCGGGTTACCGTGCAAGTGGCGCGGGTCGACCTGGAAACGCGCAAGATCGACTTGCGCCTGGTGCTGGAAGCGGGCGAAGAGCCGCTCGACGACGGCGCCAAGCGGGGCGGCAGGGGCGGCAAGGGCGCGGGCATGGTCAAGCCGGGGCCGAGCACCCAGTCGCGCCACGAAATCAAGGATGGCGGCGGTGGACGTTCCGGCAAGGCCAAGTCGGGCGGCGGCAAGCGCGCCAAGTCGGGCGCCCCGAGCGCGCCGGCGGCGCCACCACACACAGCAAAAACTGTTTCAAAAACAAGCAAGAAGAAGCGATAAGACATGAAGAATAAAATGATTTTCGGGTTCCACGCGGTGACCTCGCGTTTGCGTCACGAGGCCGCATCGGTGGAAGAGATTTTTGTCGATGCGAGCCGGGTTGACCGCCGCATGCAAGACATGGTCGCGGCGGCCAAGGCGGCCGGCGTGCGCGTCATGCCGGTCGATTCCGCCCGTCTGGACAAGATCGTCGGCACCCGCCGCCACCAGGGCGTGATCGCCTTCGCCTCGGAACTGGCGCTGGCGCGCAACCTCGACGAGCTGCTCGACGCGATCGACGGCCCGCCGCTGCTGCTGGTACTCGACGGCATCACCGATCCGCACAATCTGGGCGCCTGCCTGCGCGTGGCCGACGGTGTCGGTGCCCACGCGGTGATCGTGCCGAAGGATCGCGCGGTCGGCTTGAACGCCACCGCCGCCAAGGTCGCCAGCGGCGCCGCCGAGACCGTGCCTTACATCACGGTGACGAACCTGGCGCGCACCATGCGCGAATTGAAGGAGCGCGACATCTGGCTGATCGGCATGTCCGACGACGGCGACAAGGGCCTGTATGAAGGCGACTTCACGGGCCCGACGGCGCTGGTGATGGGCTCGGAAGGCGAGGGCATGCGCCGTTTGACGCGCGACACCTGCGACATCCTGGTCAGCATTCCGATGTTCGGTTCGGTTGAAAGCTTGAACGTCTCGGTTGCCGCCGGCGTCTGTCTGTACGAGGCGCGCCGCCAGCGCCTGGCCAAAGAACCCGCGTAAACCCGCAGCGTATCCCTTCGTGTCCCGGATCTCCGTCCGGGGCGGCCTTGGCGCGCACCGCCTCGGCGCCGCCCTGGCGGACACCGCCTTGGCGCGGCGGCCGGCAAATCGCCGCGCTTCCAACGGCTTGCGTGGGAATAAGCTAACATCATCGTTTCAGCTTCCCTTTCGAGTCCTATGTTCCACAATTTCCGTGAAGACATCAACAGCATCATCGAACGCGATCCCGCCGCCCGCAACGCCTGGGAAGTGATGACCTGTTATCCCGGTTTTCAGGCAATCGTCATGCACCGCCGCGCGCGCTGGTGCTGGACGCATGGCTTGAAGTGGGTGGGGCGCTTCATTTCCTATCTGGCCCGCATCGTCACCGGCATCGAGATCCATCCCGGCGCCACCCTGGGACGGCGCGTCTTCATCGACCACGGCTTCGGCGTCGTCATCGGCGAGACCGCCGTGGTGGGCGACGATTGCACGATCTACCAGGGCGTGACCCTGGGCGGCACCTCGCTGCACAGCGGCCTGAAACGGCATCCGACCCTGGAGCGCGGCGTCATCATCGGCGCCGGCGCCAAGGTCCTGGGCAGCTTCACCATCGGCGAGTATGCGAAGGTGGGCTCCAACGCGGTGCTGCTGAAGGCGGTGCCGGCGGGCGCGACGGCGGTCGGCAACCCGGCCCACATCGTTGTCAAGGAAGCCCAGGCGCGCGAAGCCAGCGCGCACCTGTTTTCGGCTTACGGCGTCACCCCGAACGGCGACGACCCGCTGTCGAAAGCCCTGCACGGCTTGATCAACCACGCCGTGATGCAGGAGCAGCAGATCGAACGCATCGTCGCCACCCTGAAGAAGGCCGGCATCGCCTGCCAGGCTCTGCAAGAGTGTGATAAATTCGATTCCGTGCAATTGAACAAATTAGTCGATTAAGGAAGCGCATGAATACGGAATTGGCAGCAAGCGACAAGGGGCCGGAAGGCGCGGCCCTGCTGGATTTGTTTGAAATCCGCGTGCTGGCGGTGCTGGCCGAGAAGGAAGCGCTGACGCCGGACAATTATCCGCTGTCCCTGAACGCCATCACCAACGGCTGCAACCAGCTCTCCAGCCGCGATCCCGTGATGGCGCTGTCGGAAGAGACGGTGGCCGAAGTCTTGCAGCGTCTGATGCAGCGCAAGTTCGTCAACGGCATCACGCAGGCGGGCGCGCGCGTGACCAAGTACGAGCATCGCATGCGCATCAAATGGTCGCTGGAGCAAGACAAGCTGGCGATCTTGACGATACTGATGTTGCGCGGCCTGCAGACGGCCGGCGAAATCCGCACCCGCAGCGGGCGTTTGCACGAATTCAAGTCGGTGGCCGACGTCGAGCTGGGCTTGCAATTTTTGATCGACAAGTATCCGCCGCTGGTGGCGCGCCTGGAACGGGCTCCCGGCAGCAAGGAGCCGCGCTACGGGCAATTGCTGTCCGGCGAAGAGGCGCTGGCGCGCCAGGAAACGGCGGCCGGCTTTTCCGGCACCGTGTCGGCGCCGCAGCAGGGTGGACGCATCGCCCAGCTGGAAGAGGAAGTGCGGCAATTGCGCCAGGATTTCGATGGCCTGGCCGCGCAATTCGAGGCCTTCAAGAAGCAATTCGAATAAGCCGACGGTCAATTCGCCGAAAGCATCCGCGGAAGAGCCAATGCCGTTCAGACTCGATTGAACGGCATAGGCTTTTTGCGTTGCGGAACCGGGGTGTTTTGGACATTGCGGGCTTGTCCGCGCTGCTTATTCCGCCGCTTATTCCTCGCGCCAGCGGCGCAGCCGGATGGCGACGTAGATCATCGCCGCGCCGGCCGCCGCGCCCAGCCAGACGCCGGGGCCGGCCAAGGTGAGCCAGGATTGCGTGAAGATGCCGGCGCTGCTGGCGTGCGTGCCGCTGGCGTCGAGCAGCGCGGCCGCGTTGTCGTGGCCGAGCATGAACCAGCTGCCCGGCACGGTGCCCAGCAACAGGCGGCCGACGATGTTGTGCATCAACCAGGAAGTGTCCAGGCTGGCACCGAACATCTTGTTGACCCAGATCACCATCACGCTAGTGAGCAAGGGCGCGCCCACGGCCCATAGGAAAGCCTTGGAACGGGCCCAGGCCGACACCATCAGCAACCAGCCCACGCTCGGCAAGGCCCACAGGCAATACACCGGCAGCAAACCCAGGATGCGCAGCGGGGTCAGGTAAAACTCCGCACTGCCGAGCAGGACGCCGTACATGTGGGTGCCTTTCACGCTCATGGCCAGGCAAGCCATGAGCAGCATCAGCAGCGAGGCGAGGGTGGCCACGGCGATGGTGATGAGCGGCGTCACCAGCAAGGCCAGCGCCGCCTTGGACAAGACCGTGCCGCCGTCCGACACGGGCAGGGACTTCCAGAACAGCAAGCTGCGGTCGCGTCTTTCCTCGTAGAGCGCGCTCAGCGAATAGAAAAAGACCAGCACGCCCAGCATCAGGAACAGCGGCGTCGCGCCCGCCATGTAGGTGGCCGCCATGGCGGCGCCGATGGCGGCCTTGTTGGCGGCGATCGTGGCCGCGCTGAGCGCCGTGTTGAGGACGTTGCCGTCCTCGGCGTGGTAGGCGATGTGCATGTCGTTGGACGACGAACCAAGCACCAGCATGGCGGCAAAAAGCAGGCTCATGATGGTCGCCACGCACACCGGCGCCCAGAACAGCATGCCCTTGTGTTCCCACATTTCCCGTTTGATCAACCACTTCATCGTTTTCATGCCTCGGATCCTTTCATTGTCGCGACAAACAGGTCGGCCACGCTGGGGGTGCGCAGCTCGCCAAACGGCGCCAGTTGGGCGCGCGGCACGCCGTCGAACAGCATGACCGACTTGCCGAAGACGGCGCGCTCGCTGAGCGGGCCCATGCTTTTGGCCAGGGCGACGTGTTGCGGCGCGACCATCACTTCCATATAGCGTTCGCCCACCTCGTCCATCGACGCGGCCAGCACGATGCGCCCGTCGCGGATGAACATCAGGTCGGTGAGGATGTGTTCGACTTCCTCGATCTGGTGGGTGGTGATGAGGATGGTCTTGTTTTCGTCGAAATAGTCTTCCAGCAAGTTCTGGTAAAACTGCTTGCGGTACAGGATGTCCAGGCCCAGGGTTGGTTCGTCGAGCACCAGCAGGCGGGCGTCGATGGCCATCACCAGCGCCAGGTGCAGTTGCACGATCATGCCCTTGGACATGGCCTTGACCTTCATGCTCGGCGTCAGCTTGGTGTTGGCCAGGTAGCGCTGGGCCTTTTCCCGGTCGAAGCGGGGATGGACGCCGGCCACGAAGTCGATGGCGTCGGCCACGCGCAGCCAGCGCGGCAGGATGGCGACGTCGGCGATGAAGCAGACGTCCTGCATCAGCTTGTCGCGGCTGTGGCGCGGGTCGAGGCCCAGCACCGAGAGTTCGCCCTCGAACGGCGTCAGGCCGAGGATGGCTTTCAGGGTGGTGGTCTTGCCCGAGCCGTTGGGGCCGATCAAGCCGACGATGCGCCCGGGCGCGATCTCGAAGCTGACCTTGTCCAGCGCGGCTTGCTTGCCGTAATGCTTGCTCACGCCCTTGGCGGAAATGAGGGCGCTCACGCGGCACCGCCGCTTGAGCGCAGCAATTGGCCCAGGTCGAGGCCGAGGCGGCGTATGCGTTCCAGCATGGCCGGCCATTCTTCGCGGATGAAGCGTTCGCGTTCGCTGGCCAGCAGTTTGTCGCGGGCTCCTTCAGTCATATACATTCCTAGTCCCCTTCGTTTTTCCACTAATGTTTCGTCGACCAGCTCCTGGTAGGCGCGCGACACGGTGATCGGGTTGAGCTGATACTCGGCCGCGATCTGGCGCACGGAGGGCAGCGCATCGCCCGCTTGCAGCACGCCGTCGAGCATCATGCCGACCACGCGCTCCTTGAGTTGCCGGTAAATGGGCGTATTGTCGTTCCAGCCTGTGCTCATGCTCGTATGCTCTCCGCTGCTGGATGGGGAGTGGATGAAAAACCTGCCATGCATCCTCCTGTGGTGGTGATTTTCTAATGTGGTGATGTAGTGAACTATAACACCGAATAAAAAAAATAACACCGGATGGACTCGAAAAAAGTCCTGCCGGTGATAGTTGGGTGTGGAGTCAGCCGGCGCGCGCCCACGCGGGCGCGGGCCGACTCGGGTTCAAGCGCTCAGGAGAGTGCGACGCCGTCGAGGTCGCGGCGCGTGATGTTGCCATCGGCGTCGACTTCGATCCAGCCGCCGCGCGCGGGGCTGACGTCGCAATCCCAGTCCGGCAAGACATAGCGGCGCGTGCCGTCGACGAGGTGCAGGGCGGGGCGGTGGGTGTGGCCGTGGATCATCGTGTCGCTGCCGCTGTCGGCAAACACTTGCGCCACCGCTTGCGGCGTCACATCCATGATCTCGTATGATTTCACGCCCTGGTCGGCGCGGCTGTTCTGGCGCATGCCGGCGATGATGGCCTTGCGTTGCGCCAAGGGCATGGCCAGGAATTGCGCCTGCCAAGCCTCTTGCCGCACCATGGCGCGAAATGTCATGTAGTTGACGTCGTCCGTGCATTCGGCGTCGCCGTGCAGCAAGACGATGCGGCGCCCGCCTATGTTGGCCACGTGCGGCTCGGCCAGCAAGGTGGCCCCGGTGGCGGCGGCAAAGCCGGCGCCGACGAGGAAGTCGCGGTTGCCGGCGATCCAGTAGAGGGCCACGCCGGCATCGCTCACGCGCCTGAGCGCGTCCGCCACGCGGCGGTGAAAAGGGTCGTCCAGGTCGTCGTCGCCGGCCCAGTATTCGAACAGGTCGCCGAGGATGTACAGGGC
>DMYQ01000321.1:8550-10705 GCA_003482555.1 Janthinobacterium sp.
GCGGGCGCGGTTCAGGCACCGTCATCGCGCAAGGCTGGCCGGATGGCGGTACCCGTGAATCATACTGCTTAGACCGCTTCGATTTTTTCGATGATGACGTCGGTCACCGGCACATCGGCAAACATGCCGGTGCGCGAAGTCTTGACGGCGCGGATGGCGTCGACCACTTCCTTGCCTTCGGTGACTTTGCCGAACACGGCGTAGCCCCAGCCGTCCTGGCCTGGATAGTCGAGGAAGCTGTTGTTCTTGATGTTGATGAAAAATTGCGCCGACGCGGAATGGGGATCCGAGGTGCGCGCCATGGCCAGGGTGTAGTTGTCGTTCTTGAGGCCGTTCTTGGCTTCGTTTTCAACCGTGGTGTCGGCCGCTTTTTGTTTCATGCCTGGCTCGAAACCGCCGCCCTGTATCATGAAGCCGTCGATGACGCGGTGGAAAATCGTGTTGTCGTAGTGGCCGGCGGCCATGTAGGCGAGGAAGTTGGCGACCGATTTAGGCGCTTTTTCGGCGTCCAGTTCGGCGGTGATCTTGCCCATATTGGTGGTGATGATGACAGTGGTCATGATAGTCCTGTTGTGTGGTGAAAAAAAGGAGGGGCGCCGCGCGCCGGCCGGGGCGGCCGCGCGTGGCGCAAAGGTTTATTTTACCGTCTTGTGGGCCGGCGCCACCAGGGTGGCCGATTCGATGACGACGGGCGTCACCGGCACGTTCTGGTAGGGACCGGAGTCGGCCACCGGTACGCCCTTGATCTTGTCGACCACGTCCATGCCGCTGATGACCTTGCCGAACACGGTATAGCCGAAGCCGTCGCGGCCCGGATAGTCGAGGGCGGAATTTTCACCGACGTTGATGAAAAATTGCGAGGTGGCCGAGTGCGGGTCGGCCGTGCGCGCCATGGCGATCGTGTAGGGCAGGTTTTTCAGGCCGTTCTTGGCTTCGTTCTGCACCGGCTTGCCGGTCGCTTTTTGCTCCATGGTCTTGCTGAAGCCGCCGCCCTGTATCATGAAGCCGTCGATGACGCGGTGGAACACGGTACCCTTGTAAAAGCCGCTTTTGACATAACCCAGGAAATTTTCCACGCTTTTCGGCGCTTTTTCTTGATCCAGTTCCAGCACGATGACGCCCATGCTGGTTTTCAGCGATACTTGCGGTGCGGCCGGGGCCGCCAGCACGGCGCCGCTCAGTGTCAGACCGGCAAACATGGCCATGAATTTGGCGTACAGGGGAATGCCGCGGGATGGTGTTTTTTGCATAAGGGCTTCCTTGACTGTGATTGTTATTGCAATATAAAGAGGTAAAAATTCGGTCGCGAGGCGTAAAAACCTAAGCCATATCGGGCCAGTATGGTTTTTATCAATGTTATACTTGATCCAGAAGGTCCCATTCTAACAAAGAAGAACAATATAGAGGGTCTGACAGTTTTCAGGCATGGCGAAGGCGGTTGGCGCGGCACCCAGGTGTCCGCGCCCGCGTTTCGTGTTGCCCGACTGGCAAGCCCGCTACACCGCAAGAGCACGATGAGCAATCTAAAGATTTACAACACGCTGGGGCGTGAAAAGCAGACATTCGTACCGATCGAGGCGGGCAAGGCCAGCATGTATGTGTGCGGCATGACCATCTACGACTATTGCCATGTGGGCCACGCGCGCATGATGATGGCCTTCGACGTCATCTACCGCTGGCTCAAGGCGTCCGGCTACGAGGTCAACTATGTGCGCAATATTACCGACATCGAGGACAAGATCATCCGTCGCGCGGTCGAGAACGGCGAGACGATTTCGCAGCTGACGACGCGTTTCACGCAATACATGGACGAGGATACGGGCGCGCTCGGCATCTTGCCGGCCGACCATGTGCCGCGCGCCACGGCCTACGTGCCGGAAATGCTGAACATGATCGCCACCCTGGAAGAGCGCGGCCTGGCCTATCAGGGCACGGATGGCGACGTCAACTATTCGGTGCGCAACTTCCCCAACTACGGCAAGCTGTCCGGCAAGTCGCTCGACGACTTGCGCGCCGGCGAAAGGGTGGACGTCAACACGGGCAAGCGCGACCCGCTCGACTTCGTGCTGTGGAAGTCGGCCAAGGCGTCCGAGCCGGACGAGGTGAAATGGGATTCGAAGTGGGGCCAGGGGCGCCCGGGTTGGCATATCGAATG
>DMYQ01000323.1:0-2404 GCA_003482555.1 Janthinobacterium sp.
CGGCAACGAGGCGCGCGCCGCCAACGAAGAGGCGGCCATGGACGTCGTCGTCGTGTCCGGCTCGCGCGCCGCCTCCTGGCTGTCCGAAACGCCGCAGGCGATCGGCGTGGTGAAGAAAAAGGAACTCCAGCGCGACCAGCCGAAAACCATGGGCGAGGCGCTCAACCGCATCGCTGGCGTCTATTGGAACGACCTGGGCAACGAGCAGCACAGCATGGCCATCCGCCAGCCTATCGGCAGCAACGCCGTGTATCAATATCTGGAAGACGGCATTCCGATCCGTCCGCTGGGCGTGTTCAACCACAACGCGCTCAATGAAATGAATCTGGCCGGCAGCGACAGCGTGGAAGTGGTGAAGGGGCCGGCCTCGTCCCTGTACGGGAGTAACGCGGTCGGCGGCGCGATCAATTTTTTGACGGCCGCCGCCACCCTCGAACCGTATGCCAAGGCCGGCGTGCGGCGCGACGCCACGGCCGGTTTCACGCGCTACGACACGGCCGCCAGCGATACCTGGGGCGCGCTCGGCCTGCGCTTTTCGCACTATGGTTCGCGCCGCGACTACGACAACTGGCAGCAGTACAGCTACGGCGACAAGGATTCGTTTTCCCTGCGCGCCGACTATGCCCTGAGTGCGACTTCGCAATTGCGCGCGACCCTGGTACACACGGATCTGGACGCGGCCATGACGGGCAGCCTGTTTGAAAACGATTACCGCGCCACGCCCGGCAAGAGCTTGAACACCTTCACCTACCGCAAGGACAAGACCACGCGCGCCAACCTGGCGTGGGAGGGCGCGACGACGCCGGACGGCAGCACCACGGTCACGCTGTTCAGCCGCAAGAACGACCACGGGCAGATTCCCAGTTATGCCATCGGCGCTTGCGTGGCGAATGTCTGCAAGGGCGTGATAAATAATAATCACGTCGATTCGCTGGGCCTGGATGTCAAGCATCAGCAGCGCTTCGACTGGCTGGACTCGCGCCTGATCGCCGGCGTGTATCTGGACAAGAGCGACAATCCCTACGTCAGCGACAATCTGAACATCGTGCGCGATCCGCGCAGCGGCACCTATCTGCGCTATGCCATGTCGGACGCCGTCGACCCGCTCGGCGTGCGCGATTACCAGACCGATATCAGCAACACGGCCCCGTTCGCGCAGTGGGAATTCGCGCCGCTGGCCGGCGTCCACGTGGTCGTCGGCGCGCGCTCGGACGCCATCCGCTACGATTACCACAACCGGCTGGCGCCCGGCGGCAGCGCCAATTTCGGTGCGCCGGACGAGTCGCGCCGCTTTTCGCATCTGAGCCCCAAACTGGGCGCGACCTATGCCCTGGGCCGCGACGCCAGCGTCTACACCAATCTGAGCGAAGGCTTCACGCCACCCGAGGTCAGCCAGTTGTACGGCAAGACCGGCATCGCCGACCTGCATCCGGCCACCTACGACAATTATGAAGTGGGCTTGCGCATGGCTTTCCTGGGCGGCAAGCTGAAGCTCGATACGGCGCTGTACCGGCTGGACGGGCGCGACACCATCGTCAGTTACACGGTCACGCCCGGCACCAGTGAAAACCGGAACGCCGGCCGCACCCGCAGCCAGGGCCTGGAGCTGGGCTTGAACTACGACGCCGGCCCGCTCGACATGCGCTTCGGCACGGCGCTGGCCAGCCATCGCTACCTGCACTATCGCGTCTCCGGCAGCCTCGATTACAGCGGCAGGGAGATGCCGCAGGCGCCGGCCGACGTCAGCTCGGCTGAAATCGGCTACCGTCCGGCGCCGGGCGCCCGCGTCGCGCTGGAAGTGGTGCACCAGGGCCGCTACTGGATGGACAACGCCAACAGCGTCACATATCCGGGCCACACCGTGCTCAATCTGCGCGCCAATTACCGCCTGGCGAAAAACTGGGAAGCCTGGCTGCAGGTGCGCAATCTGGGCGACGCGCGCTACGCCGATTCGGCCACCAGCTCGTATTCCGGCGTCGGCAAATACTTGGCCAACGCCCAGAACCAGTACACGCCGGGCGCGCCGCGCAGCGTCATGCTGGGCCTGGCCTACACCTTCGGCGCCCAATAGGAGACGACGATGAAACCTACCACTTCCTTGTTCGCGCGGCGCGTCAGCCTGTTCTGGCGCATCCATTTCTGGGCCGCGCTGATCGCCTCGCCGTTCGCCCTGGTCGCCGCGCTGACCGGCATCCTGTATATTTTCACGCCGCAGATCGAGGCTGCGCTGTACCGCGGCCTCGAGCAGACGACGCCGGCCGTCGTCATGCGCCCGCTGGACGAGGCGGTCGCCGCCGCCACGGCCGCCGCGCCGCCCGGATGGGACTTGCTGTCGGTGGCGCCGGCGTACCGGCCCGGCGACACCGTCAAGCTGGTATTTGCGCCGGGCGTCGCCACGCCGGGC
>DMYQ01000323.1:2543-7902 GCA_003482555.1 Janthinobacterium sp.
GCCGGGCGTCGCCACGCCGGGCGCCGTGGCGGGCGGCCACGAGGGACATCAGCACGGCCGGGCCAAGGCGGCGGCGCCGAAGTTCGGCCTGCCCGCGCGAGCCCTGCTGGTGTATGTCGACCCGTCCAGCGCCATGGTGCTGGGCAACTTGCCGGCGCAAGAGCGCTTCGGCATCTGGGCGCAAAAGCTGCATTCGCGCCTGCTGCAGGGCGAAGGCTGGCGCTGGATGATCGAGCTGGCCGCCAGTTGGATGCTGGTGATGCTGCTCACCGGCGTGTACCTGTGGTGGCCGCGCGGCGGCCGCAGGGTGTTGCCGGCGGCCGGCGCGCGCGGACGATCCGCGTGGCGGCAATGGCATGCCTTCCTCGGCGTGGCGCTGGGCGCGGTGACTTTCGTCATCCTGGTCACCGGCCTGACCTGGAGCAAATACGCGGGCGAGCAGGTGCGGCTGGTGCGCGACGCCAGCGGGCAGGCGTCGCCGCAGGCGCCGCCCGGCCTGCGCTCGACGCTCGTCGATGGCGCCGAGCCCCTGAGCTGGGACGGCGCCTGGCAGGCGGCGCGGCGCCAGGCGCCCGACGTGGCGCTGCAATTGACAGCGCCGCGCGCCGCAGGCGACACCTGGCGCGCCAGCGCGGCCGGGCGGGGACAGCCTGAAAAACGCTTCGATCTGCAATTCGACGCCTACAGCGGGCGTGCCTTGTATTACGCGGGCTGGGAGCGGCAAACGCTGTTCGGCAAGGCTACCGCCATCGGCATTCGCTTTCACCGGGGCGAGTTCGGCTGGTGGAATCAGGCGCTGCTGCTGGTGTTCGGCGCCAGCGTCGTATTTTCCCTGCTGTCGGGCTGGGTGATGTTCTTCAAGCGCCGCCGCGCCGGCGCGCTCAGCCTGCCGCGCCTGCTGCCCGGCGCGTGGAAGTCGGCCTCGCCGCTGGCGTGGCTGACCCTGGCCGTCCTGTGCGCGGCCATGCCCTTGCTGGCCTTGTCGGGTTGCCTGCTGGTGCTGCTGGAAGTGGCGCTGCATCGGCCGTGGCGCGGGGTATGATATCGAATCAATATGGGGAAACGACATGGTCACCTGCTACATCCGCTACATCATCGATGCGTCCAAACTGAAGCAGTTCGAACACTACGGCAAGCTGTGGATACCGCTGGTCGAGAAATTCGGCGGCCGCCACCACGGCTACTTCCTGCCGTCCGAAGGGGCCAACAATGTGGCGCTGGCGCTGTTCACCTTTCCCGGCCTGGCCGAGTACGAGCAATACCGTATCCAGATGGCCGATGACGCCGACTGCCGCGCCGCTTTCCTGTACGCCGAAGAGACGCAGTGCATCGTCAGCTACGAAAGAAGCTTCTTCCGCCCGGTGTTCGCTTGAAGCGGCTGCTGACCGCGCTGGCGCTGGCCGCGCTGGTGGCCGGCGTGGGCGCGCTGCTGGCGGACGGTTTGAGAGACGACGCGGTCCGCTGCGACGTCGGCATCGTGCTCGGCTCGAAGGTCGGCCCCGGCGGGCTGCCGTCGTCGCGCCTGGCCGCCCGCCTGGACAAGGCCGTCGAACTGTACCGGGCCGGCATGTTCGGCTCCGTGATCGTCAGCGGCGGGACGGGCCGGGAAGGCTACGACGAGGCCACCGTCATGCGCGCCTATCTGGTCGCGCGCGCGATTCCGGCGGCCGCCATCATCGTCGACAGCGCAGGCGTCAACACGGCGGCGACGGCGCGCAACAGCGCCGCGCTGATGCGCGCGCGCGGCTTGCACAGCGCCCTCGTGGTGACCCAGTACTTCCACATCACGCGCAGCAAACAGGCCTTGCGCGCCAGCGGCGTGGCCACCGTGCGCGGGGCGCACGCCGACCTGTTCGAGTGGCGCGACGTGTATTCGACGCTCAGGGAAGCGGTCGCGATCCCGGTCTATCTGCTGCGCGGGGCGTAGTCGGCGCAGGATAGTCGGCCGCCTTGTGCGGCGTCTATGGCGCGCACGATCTGCGCGCGCAGCCAGCGGTTGGCCGGGTCGCGCTCGACATTGGCATGCCAGTACAGATACATGTCGATGCCCGGCATCGGCAGCGGGAAGGGCAGGATCTGGTGGCCGAACTGTTCGTTGGCGATGCGGGCGAAGCGCTCCGGCATGGTCAGCACCAGGTCGGTCTGGCCGACCACGCGGCAGGCCGCGTAGTAGTTCTGGCAGCGCAGGCGGACGCGGCGCTGCAAGCCCAGCCGACTGAGTTCAAAATCTTCCAGTCCGGGGCCGCTGCGCCGCGAGCTGGCCAGCACGTGTTCCTGCGCCAGGTAGGCGTCCAGATCCAGCGCGCCGGCGATGCGCGGGTGGCCGCGGCGCGCCAGCACCACGGTCCGGTCGGTGGCCAGGCGCGTGTGCAGGATGTCGGCCGACAGCGGCAGCAGCACATCGATGGCGCAATCGAGGGTGCCGGCCGCCAGCTCCGCTTCCAGCTCGCGGCGCTCGACCCGCAGCGCGGCCAGATCGACCAGCGGCGCGGCGTCGGCGATGCCGGCCATCAGCGGCGCCAGCACGGTTGCTTCCAGCACGTCGCGCAGGGCCAGGCTGAACTGGCGCTTGCTGGTGGCTGGATCGAAGCGGGCGATGCCGTTCAGGGTCAGGTCGAGGCCGCGCAGCGCCAGCCGCACCGGCTCGATGATGCTGCGCGCCAGCGGCGTCGGCGCCATCGTGTGGCCCTGGCGCTGAAACAGCGGGTCGTCAAACAATTGGCGCAAACGGCCCAGGGCATGGCTGATGGCCGGCTGCGTCAAATGCATTTGCACGCTGGCGCGCGTGATGCTGCCTTCCGTGTAGATGGCGTCGAAGACGATGAAGAGGTTCAAGTCGACCCGCGAGATATGCATGATATTTATACGGCCCCATAAGAACTATTCATTGGATGAATTGTACAGGGGGCGTTAAGCTGGCGCATCCTTCACCTTGGAACGACTACGCGTATGGGACAAATTTATCTGGTGCGCCACGGGCAAGCCTCCTTCGGCAGCGCCGACTACGATCAACTTTCCGATCTGGGCGTCGAGCAGGCGCGCTTGCTGGGCCAGTGGTTCGCCAATTGCCGCCAGGGCTTCGACCGGGTCGTGACGGGCGGCATGCGGCGGCACCGCCAGAGCGCCGACGCCTGCCTGGGGCAATTGCCCAAGTCGCTGCTGCGGGAAACGGAGTGGCAGAGCGACGCCGGCTTCGCCGAATTCGACCACCACGAGGTGCTGCTGCGCCAGCGTCCCGACTTCGCCGACGCGGCCGTGCTGCGCGCCCTGGGCGCGGGCGCGGAAGGGCCGCGCGCCTTCGAGCGCGTCTTCCTGGACGCGATGGCGCGCTGGATGGATGGCGGCCACGACGCCGATTACGAAGAACCCTGGCCGCTCTTCCGGCTGCGCTGCGTGGCCGCGCTCGAGCGCCTGGTGGCCGCCGCCGCCGGCGATGTGCACCCCAGCATCGTCTTCACGTCCGGCGGCACCATCGCGGCCCTGTGCCAGCACCTGATGGGCCTGCCGAACGGACGGATGGCGGAGCTCAACTGGACGCTGGTGAACAGCGCCGTGACCAAGCTGTTTTACGGTCAGGGCAAGCTCGGCGTCGGTTATCTGAACAATTTCGCCCACCTGGAATGGCTGGGCGAAGCGAACGCCATCACCTATCGTTAAGCGCCCGCGCGCTTTCACCCATCCTGGAGAATCACATGAGCTTTGACTACAGCCCGAAAGTGCTGCAACTGCGGGCGCGCCTGAGCGCCTTCATGGAACGCCACATTTACCCGAACGAAGAGCGCTTCCACGCCGAGGTGGAGGCCAACCGGCGCGCCGGCAACGCCTGGGTGCCGACCCTGGTGATCGAAGAACTCAAGCGCGAGGCGCGCGCCGCCGAATTGTGGAATCTGTTCTTGCCTGAGTCGGCCCATGGAGCCGGCCTGAGCAACCTGGAATACGCGCCCCTGTGCGAAATCATGGGGCGCGCCTTCTGGTCGCCGGAAGTGTTCAATTGCTCGGCGCCGGACACGGGCAATATGGAAGTGCTGGCCCGCTACGGCAGCGCGCAGCAGCAAGAGCGCTGGCTGGCGCCCCTGCTGGACGGCAGCATGCGCTCTTGCTTCGCCATGACCGAGCCGGCCGTGGCGTCCTCGGACGCGACCAATATCGCCAGCAGCATCGTGCGCGACGGCGAGCATTACGTGATCAATGGGCGCAAGTGGTGGTCTTCCGGCGGCAACGACCCGCGCTGCCAGCTCTTCATCTTCATGGGCAAGAGCGACCCGGACAACGCCAGCCGCCACTTGCAGCAATCGATGCTGATCGTGCCGCGCGACACGCCCGGCGTCGACGTCGTGCGCCATTTGCCGGTGTTCGGCTACGACGACGCGCCGCACGGCCACGCCGAAATCGTGTTCGAAAACGTGCGCGTGCCGGTCTCAAATATCCTGCTGGGCGAAGGGCGCGGCTTTGAAATCGCCCAGGGCCGGCTGGGGCCGGGCCGCATCCACCACTGCATGCGCCTGATCGGTCTGGCCGAACGGGCGCTCGAGCAGATGTGCCGCCGCACCCTGGGCCGGGTCGCCTTCGGTAAATCGGTGGCGGAGCAGGGCGTGACCCTGGAGCGTATCGCCCAGGCGCGCATCTTGATCGACCAGACGCGCTTCCTGGTGCTCAACGCGGCGCACCTGATGGACACGGTCGGCAACAAGGTGGCGGCGCGCGAAATCGCCATGATCAAGGTGGCGGCGCCGAACATGGCGTGCCAGGTGATCGACTGGGCCATCCAGGCGCAGGGCGGGGGCGGCATGAGCGACCCGTTCTTGGCGCCCGCGTATTCGGTGGCGCGCTCGCTGCGCATCGCCGACGGGCCGGACGAGGTGCACCGCAACCAGATCGGCAAGATGGAACTGGCCAAGTACAAGGGCGGGCCGCGCGCGCACGCCTGAGCGGGGAGGGCGGCGGCTGGGGGAGGCGCCTGCCGAACGCGCTCTTGGCGGCCGGATGGGCGACAATGGCAGCCATTTATCGACTTCCTTGAAAAGCAATCATGATTTCACGCCCCATCAAGGCCGGCGCCGTTGCCGCCATCGTCGCCGTCGCCGCCTACTGGTATTGGTCGCCCTTGCTGGCCGTGCGGCAGATGCAGTCGGCCGCGCAAAACAGGGACGCGGACGCGTTCAACGAGCATGTCAACTATCCGAAACTGCGCGAGAATATCAAGGGCCAGTTTTCGGCGATGTTTACCGACAAGCTGTCCGCGCCCACCGGTTCACACAGCGCCCTGGCCCTGGCCGGCGCCACCTTCGGGGCCAAATTGGGCATGGTCATGGTGAATCAGTTCGTCGACACCATGCTGCGGCCCGACACGGTGATGCTG
>DMYQ01000323.1:8067-14140 GCA_003482555.1 Janthinobacterium sp.
GGCGACAAGCCGAAATGGGTGTATGAACGCCAGGGCCCGAACCGGGTCATCGCGTACTCGACCGCGGCGGAGGACGAAAGCCGGGGAAAATTCACCTTCGTGTTACAGCGTAGCGGATTTGCGACCTGGAAGTTGACCGAAGTCCTGCTGCCCGCCTTGAACAATAATTGACGGTGAGGCAGCCTGATTCGCCCTGCGGATCAAGTGGTATCGCGCCTGCAAGCACGGGCTGATATTACTCGCATCAAGTCGACTGGCTCCCGTCCGGCCCCGTGACTGACGAAGACTGGCGTCAAGCTCTTCATCGTCGACTGAGCGGGCACGGCCCGGCCCGCGATGCACGCGGAATTGTGAGCGTCAGGCGCCGCGTCGGGCGCGGCCGCTCGCGCGCGCCTGACAACGCCACCGCCCCCGGCGCGCTTACGGTGCCGTCAGCGCGCGCCAGTCCGGGTGAGCTTGCGGCGCGCACCAGACGTCGAAATGCAGGCGCGACAGCGCCAGCGGATCTTGCAGCAGCAGGTTGGCTTGCAGCGGCGTCAGCGCGGCCGCGCCCTGCTCCAGCGCGATCTCGGCCAGTTGCGCGTGCTGCGCCCGGGTCGCCGCCGGCAGGCGCGGGCGGGCGATGGCGCAGGCGCACAGCAGCGCGTTGAGCACGGGATCGGCGACGGCGTCGGCGAAGGCGGGCGGCGGCGGTGTCGCGGCCAGGTAGGCGCTGGTGGCGCGCAGTTCCGGCGGCTCCTTGCGCTCTTCCGGTATCAGGAACAGGCGCAGGCGGCGCAGGCGCAAGCCGAAGGAGGCGCGGCTCGACAGCACCGACACGGGAATGGCCAGCGCCAGCGCGCCCACCACGGGTAGCAACCACCACAGGAAGCCGGGATTGAGCCGGTACACGAGGCCGCCCCACGCCAGTCCCAGCAGGGTTTGCCCGCCGTGCTTGCGTATCGCTTCGCGCCAGCTCGTTTCCAGTTCTTCGCGCGGCGGCGACTTCCAGTTCAGCTCCCAGCCCAGGAACGCGGCCGCCACGAAGCGCGAGTGGAACAGCATGCGCACCGGCGCCAGCAAGGACGAAAAGACCATTTCCATCAGCACGCTAAAGCCCACGCGCAGGCGCCCGCCATAGCCTTTGGCGCCGCGCAGGCAGATCAGCAGGACGCTGAGGATCTTCGGCAGGAAGAGCAGGATGGCGGTGGCGGAAAACAGGGCCGCGGCCCGCTCCGGGTGCCATTCCGGCCAGATCGGGAACAACTGGCGCGGTTGCGTGAAGTATTCCGGCGCCACCAGGGTTTGCGTTGCCAGCAGTACCGTCGACAGGGCCAGGAAGAGGAACCACAGCGGCGCCGACAGGTAGGCCATGACGCCGGTGGCGAAGACGGCGCGGTGCACCGGGTGCATGCCGCGTGCCATGAAGAGGCGGAAATTCATCAGGTTGCCGTGGCACCAGCGGCGGTCGCGTTTCAATTCGTCGAGCAGGTTGGCCGGCATTTCCTCGTAGCTGCCGGCCAGGTCGTAGGCGATCCAGACGGCCCAGCCGGCGCGCCGCATCAGGGCCGCTTCGACGAAGTCGTGCGAGAGGATTTCGCCGGCCAGGGAGCCGCTCCCGGGCAGCGGCGCCAGCGCGCAGTGACGGATGAAGGGCGCCACGCGGATGATGGCGTTGTGGCCCCAGTAATGCGATTCGCCCAGTTGCCAGTAATGCAGGCCGGCCGTGAACAGGGGGCCGTAGACGCGCGAGGAAAACTGTTGGATGCGGGCGTACAGGGTGCCGCGCCCGGAGGCGCGCGGCGCGGTCTGGATGATGCCGGCGCCGGGATTGCTTTCCATGCGCAGCACCAGTTGCCGCAGGCAGTCGCCGCTCATCACGCTGTCGGCGTCGAGCACGATCATGTAGCGGTAATTGCTGCCCCAGCGGCGGCAAAAGTTGTCCAGGTTGCCGCTCTTGCGCTTGACGCGGCGCAGGCGGTGGCGGTAAAAGATGCGCGCGCCGCCGTCCACGTCGCGGCACAATTGCTGCCAGGCGGCCAGTTCGGCCACGCACAGGTCCGGGTCGCCGCTGTCGCTGAGGATGAAGAAGTCGAAGTGCGCCAGGGTGCCGTCGCGGCGCACCGATTCGTAGGTGGCGCGCAGGCCGGCGAAGACGCGGGCAACGTCTTCGTTACAGATCGGCATGACGATGGCGGTGCGGGCGGCCGCGTCGATGGGGGCGGGCGGGTGGCTCGCGCCGTCCGCCGCGCCAGCCATGACGCCGGCCGAAATGGTGTAGCGGTCGCCGCCCCGCAGCAGCACCAGGAAGCCGGCCATCGCGGTCCAGAATCCGGCCGAGATCCAGCAAAACAGTACGGCGAACAGGGTCAGCGAGAGTTTTTCCAGCGCCTTGGCGCCGTGGTAGGGCAGCACGGCGGCCATGAAGCCGGTGGCCAGCGCAGTCTGACCGAACATCAGGGTCATCAGGATCAGGCGGCGCCAGCCGCCGCCGCGCTGCCAGTTGCCGCGCACATCGGGCGAGTCGGGGGAATCGGCTGGACTGCTCGGATCGGCCGCCACATCTTGCGCGCGCGGCGCGGCGGGCGCGTCGCCCTTGCCCAGCAGCGCGTGCCAGGCGCGCGTGAGCGGATTCAAGTCGCCCCAGGGGCGCGGCACCATGGAGATGCGGCGCAGCGGCGGCGTGCTGCTCAGGCGCCGGCCGCCGGGCCTGGCGGCGGCGGGCGCGGCCAGGCCCGCCAACAGCAGGCGCCGCGACACCGAGGCGTAGGCTGGATTGTCGGCGCCGGCGTCGGTGTTGGCCAGCGCCTGGTGCAGCGTGCGCAGCGCCGCCTCCGGCTCGGCGTCGGCGTGGGCGCGCAGCGCGTGACGCTGGGTCGGCGTCAGCGGCAGGCGCGCCAGATAGCGTTCCACCGGCGCGGCGCGGCGCGTGGTGCGCGCGGCCGGGTGGACGAGCGTGGCGCCGCCCATGGCCGGGCTCAGTTGGGAGGTAATATGTAGCTCCAGGTCTCGGACAGGGTATCGTCGCCGGCGCGCAGGAAGCCGCGCAATTCGACCGGCTTGGCCAGGTCGTTGCGGTGCAGGCGCACGGCCATGCGCCAGCCGCCGGTGACTTCGTTGCGGTAAGTGTTTGTTTCCATCAGCTTGCCGTTCGCGTCGGCCGTGACGACGCCGGTGAGTTTGGCGTCCGGCGCCAGTTTCTTCAGCCCGGGCCCTTCGAATTCGACGATCAAGGCGACGCTGTCGTCGACCTTGCGGGTATAGCCGTGGCCGCGCCGGGTCTGCACCACGCGCGCCAGCGGCGGCTGCGTCTCGCCATCCTTTTGCCACAGCATGCGGTATTCAAAGTCGAGCGGCTGGCCCGGCTTCGGCAGCGCCTCCGGCACCCAGTAGGCGACGGCGTTATCGTTGGTTTCGTCCGGGGTTGGCAATTGCACCAGTTCCAGCCTTCCCTTGCCCCATTTGCCCTTCGGTTCTATCCACACGCTGGGGCGTTTTTCATAGTGCGCTTCCAGATCCTGATAGCTGGAGTAGGCGCGGTCGCGCTGCATCAGGCCGAAGCCGCGCGGGCCGTCCAGCGCGAAGGAGGTGACCAGCAGGCGCTTCGGATTGACCAGCGGGCGCCAGATCCATTCGTCGGCGCCGGTATGCACCGACAAGCCGTCGGAATCGTGCACCTCGGGGCGGTAATCGTCGACTTCGGCGTGCTGGTTTTCGCCGAAGTAAAACATGCTGGTCAGCGGCGCAATACCCAGGGTCGTCACGGGGGCGCGCAGATACAGTCGCGCCTTGACGTCGACGGTCGTGTCGGCGCCCGGCTTGAGCACGAAGCGATAGGCGCCGGTCAGGCGGGTCGAATTGAGCAGGGCGTAGATGGTCAATTCCTTGTCGCCGGGCTGCGGCCGTTCCAGCCAGAATTCGCTGAACTGGGGAAATTCCTCACCCGTATTGAGGCCGGTATCGACGGCCAGGCCGCGCGCCGAGACGCCGTACAACTGGCCCTTGCCCAGCGCGCGGAAATAGCTGGCGCCGAGGAAGACCATCACTTCATCCTTGTATTTTTCCGCGTTCACGGGGAAGTGGATGCGAAAGCCGGCGAAGCCCAGGTCTTGCAACTGCTTCTTGTCGATGTCGTTCTTGCCGTAGTTGAAGGAGGCCGGGTCGAACTTGACGGGGGTCGCCTTCTTGCCGACGATTTCATTGATCTTGACGGGGTGATCGTAGAACAGGCCCTGGTGGAAAAACGCCACTTCGAAGGGCAGTTTGGCGCTGTGCCAGAGCGATTTGTCGGTATCGAAGCGGATATCGCGGTACTGGTCGTAAGTGAGGTTCTGGATGGTCTTGGGCAGATTCGTGGCCGGTTTTTCATAGGCGCTACGCGACAGTTTCTGGGCTTGCTGGGCGACATCGGCGAAATCGAAGGCGCGCGCGCCGTTCGTTGCCAGCGCAAGGCACAGCGCCATCGCCAGCATGTGCCATGATGCCGCCGGCCGCTTGATTGTGATTGGGTGCATGTTCATTTCGTCTGAATTTTCGCTACTGTTGGGATGGTCGCCTCGCGCGTCCGGCAATGCCGCCATCGGGTATTGGAAAGGTGGGCGTGCTTGCCCCAACCGCATGGATTGAACATCACTTGCGACACTGCCGCCTAGCTATGCCTTTGCCGGCGGCGCCATCGCGACGCGCGCGCCGCGGACAAGCGGGGTATCCGGTCGCAACGCTCATGACGGGCGCGCCAGCGGCGCCGGATGGCGACAAATGTTCAACGTGCCCCCACCTTACAGGAAAAACAAAAACCTTGCTTTTTGGTCATGTTGTTTATTTAGTGCCAACTTTTTATGGGCCCGGATGCTTTATTCCGGCCGCGAATGCGCGCGTGAGCGCGCATATGCACGTTTGGGTATATCCATTCAGAACGGCTATCGGGCCCGGCCTACGCCTTTGGGCAACAGCGCCGCCACCAGGCCCAGCAGCGGCAAGTAGGCGATGCTCTGATACACGAAGGCGACACTGCTGCGATCGGCAAACATGCCCAGGACTGCCGCGCCGAGTCCCCCCATGCCGAAGGCGAAGCCGAAGAACAGACCCGACACCATGCCCACCTTGCCCGGCATCAGTTCCTGCGCATAAACGAGGATCGCCGAAAACGCCGAGGACAGCGTCGAAAAGAATGCCGGGGCGGCAGGCGTGGACCGTATGAGTGTGGAGCGATTCGCACAAGCACAAGAGCGCTATTTGGCTGAACTGGCATTGGGGTTGCGCGACGGTAGTTATTGTCCGCAGCCGGTACGACGCGTCTACATACCCAAAGGCAAAGGGCAGCGCCCGCTCGGTATACCCGCCGTGAAGGACCGCGTAGTTCAAGCGGCCCTCAAGCTGGTGATCGAGCCGATCTTCGAGCACGAATTCGAACCGCGAAGCTATGGCTTCCGGCAAGGTCTGGGCTGCAAGGATGCGCTGCGCGAAGTGGACCAGTATGTGAAGTCGGGCCACAGCTGGGTGGTGGACGCGGACCTGCAAAGCTACTTTGACACGATCCCGCATGCCCCGCTTCTTGTGAAAGTGGGAAGTCGGCTTGCTGACGGTCAGGTGCTGGAGCTTGTCCAGCGGTTTCTCAAGCAGGACATCATGGAAGACATGAAGCGGTGGACGCCGGTGTCCGGTAGTCCACAAGGCGCGGTGATTTCACCGTTGCTCGCGAACATCTATCTGCACGAGCTGGACGTGGAAATGCGCGAGACCGGATTGGTGATGGTGCGCTACGCCGATGATGCCGTGGTGTTGTGCCGCAGTCGGGAGGAAGCGGAAGCTGCGCTGGCTCGGATGCGTGCTTGGGTGGTCGCGAACGGCTTGGCCCTGCATCCTGACAAGACCCATGTCGGGGACTGTCGGATCGTGGGTCAAGGGTTCGAGTTTCTTGGTTATAGGTTTGAAGCAGGCGAGCGTTGGGTGCGCAATAAAAGTCTAATGTCGTTGCGCGATAAGATTCGCGCCAAGACGAAGCGTAATGTGGGCCATTCCATTGAATGCGTCATTGCGTCGCTCAACCCGACCCTGAGAGGCTGGTATGGCTACTTCAAGCATGCTCACCGTT
>DMYQ01000327.1:0-7158 GCA_003482555.1 Janthinobacterium sp.
CTATTTATGCAATGTGTGCGATTTTACCATAAATTGTGAAATTGGTTTTACCTGCTTACTTATGCCGTCAGTGCGACCGTGAAAGCGTTTGCGGAAAAGTTTCCATTCACGCCGTTGCGGCTTTTTGTAGAAGGACTGGGAGCCGGCTATCAGCCTATCCTGGACGGACGCTGCAGTATCGGTATTTTGGGCGCACTTCCTGGCGTATTTCCCTCACTTGTCAGTGAACGATTAGGGGAAATACCTCTAGTAGTCGTCGCCTCGAAAGAGCATCCTCTCGCACAGTTCAGTGGACGAATCCCTAAGCCCGAGCTTGCAAAGTACGTGCAATTAGTATTGACGGACAGGTCAGAGCTATCAGTGGGGCGAGACTATGGTGTGATGTCGCCGTCCACGTGGAGATTGGCGGATCTTTCAACCAAATACGCTTTTCTGAAGGACTCCGTGGGGTGGGGCAGCATGCCGCTTCACTTGGTAGAACATGACATAGATATCGGGGCATTGGTCGTTTTGGAAGTAGACGACATGCCACGTTCTGGCTATCCATTGGCAATGTCCGCTGTCCATCAAGCAGCTGCTCCCCCAGGGCCTGCAGGACGGTGGTTTATAGACAATCTTAAGGGCTGGTCAGCAGGACAGGCGCCGAGTTTTGAAACAGCAGTTTTGGGTAAGGGTACAAAATAACAAAGGGCAATTCGCGCGGGATGAAGCGGTCAGTTTTCGGTCGACCTCAACACTCCGGGTTCAGAAACCGACAAGGCGAGACCTGACCCCAAAGTTTCCAAGGAGCCAAAGTTGGGTAGGGGCTGGACTTGCGGCAATGTGAGTTTCGGGTAATACTGTATGCATTTACAGTGTCTTGCCCGAGGCGGGCGTAACCACGGCGATTTGCGATTGACTGTCCCTGTCCGAAAAATTATTCATTGCGATTGCGACTGTTTTTACGCGGCGGTCGAGATGCGCGACAATCCCGCCCTGCTGACTTTGCCGGTCGCCGTGGGCGGGCGCGCCGACCAGCGCGGCGTCGTCGCGACGTGCAACTACGAGGCGCGCCGCTTCGGCGTGCATTCGGCGATGGCCACCGCGCAAGCCCAGCAGCGCTGTCCCGGCTTGATCGTGCTGCCGCCGGCGATGGAAAAATACCGCATCGCTTCGCGGCAAATCCTGGCCATTTACCGCGACTATACCGACCTGGTCGAGCCGCTCTCGCTCGACGAGGCGTATCTGGATGTCAGCGACGCCACCCAATGCAAGGGCAGCGCCACCCTGATCGCGCAGGAAATCCGGGCCCGCATCAAGGAAACGGTCGGCATCACGGCCTCGGCCGGGATCGCCTCCAACAAGTTCGTGGCCAAGATCGCCAGCGACTGGAACAAGCCGGACGGCCTGTTTTTGGTGCGTCCGCATGAAATCGACGCCTTCGTCGCCGTCTTGCCAGTCAAGAAATTATTTGGTGTGGGTAAGGTCACGGCCGCCAAGTTGAACAAGCTGGGGGCGCAGACTTGCGGCGATCTGCGCTCCTGGACGGAGCACGAGCTGGAGCGCCACTTCGGCCGCTTCGGCTTGCGCCTGCACCAGTTGTGTCGCGGCATAGACACGCGCCCCGTGTGCAGCTCGCAGGAACGCAAATCCGTCAGCGTGGAAGAGACGTACACGCCGGACGTGCCGGATCTGGGCGCCTGCCTGCGCCTGCTGCCCGACTTGTTCGACAGCTTGCAGGCGCGCATCAAGCGGGCCGGCGCCGAGCGGCACGTGCAAAAGCTGTACGTCAAGCTGCGCTTCGCCGATTTTCAGCAGACCACGGTCGAGTGCGTCGGCTCGGCGCCGCAACTGGCGCGCTTTGAAGCATTGCTGGAGACGGGATACCAGCGCGGCCGCCAGCCGGTGCGCCTGCTGGGCTGCGGCGTGCGCCTGGGCGAGGCGGCCCAGGCCGGTCA
The DNA here is from genome assembly GCA_003482555.1 of Janthinobacterium sp. Taxonomy (GTDB): domain Bacteria; phylum Pseudomonadota; class Gammaproteobacteria; order Burkholderiales; family Burkholderiaceae_D; genus Janthinobacterium. The sequence continues at coordinate 1,938 of DMYQ01000327.1, forward strand.
ACTGTCCCTGTTCGACAATGAAATGGCGGTTTGAACACCCGCCGCAGGAATTTTTTGCTGACGCCAATCAGGCTCGCCGCCTTGCCGCGAGCGTGTAAAATGGCGTTCCCCTGGTACTGCTGAAACAACGGAAGACAAAACTATGTGGTTCAAGAATCTCCAGATTTATCGCCTGCCCGCTCCTTGGGCTTATACGCCGGAACAACTGGAAGCGGCGCTCGCGTCGAATACCTTCACGCCGGCCACCAGCATGGACTTGATGCGCCAGGGTTGGGATTCGCCGCGTAACAACGGTAGCCTGGTGCACGTGGTCAACCAGCAGATGTTGATCTTGCTGGGTACCGAAAAGAAACTGTTGCCCGCAACGGTGATCAATCAAGTGGCCAAGGCCCGCGCGGCCGAGATGGAAGAAGCCCAGGGATTTGCGCCGGGCAAGAAAGCGATGAAGGAGCTCAAGGAGCGTATCGCCGACGAGTTGCTGCCGCGCGCCTTCAGCATACGCAGCAACGTCTGGACGTGGATCGATCCCGTCAACGGCTGGCTGGTGGTCGATGCGGCAAGCCCGGGGAAGGCCGATGAAGTGATCAAGTTGCTGCTGAAAGCCGTCGATAAGCTGCCATTGGAGAGTTTGCGCGTGCAGCGCTCGCCGGTCGCGGTGATGACGGAGTGGCTGCAAGCCGACGACGCCCCGAGCGGCTTCACCGTCGACATGGATACGGAATTGCGCGCCACCGGCGAAAGCAAGGCCACCGTGCGTTACGTGCGCCACACCCTGGAAGCGGACGATGTGCGCCGGCATATCGCCGCCGGCAAGCAATGCACGCGCCTGGCCATGACCTGGAACGACAAGATTTCCTTCGTGCTCACGGAATCGCTGGCCATCAAGAGCGTCAAGCCGCTCGACGTGATCAAGGAAACGGAATCGAGCACCAAGAACGACGACGAGCGTTTCGACGGCGATCTGATGCTGATGACGGGTGAACTGAGCAAGTTGATGGCCGATGTGGTGGAAGCGCTGGGCGGCGAAGCGACCGCTTGAACTTCCGGCGCCGGCGGTCAATGAGCCAGCGCGCATGAAAAAAACTCATGAAAAAGCCCGCTTCGTGCGGGCTTTTTCATGTATTGGCCCTTACAAAGGCTGGAAGACGCCGGCGGCGCGGTTCTTTTGCACATTGTCCCAAGCGAAAATCTGGCCATTCATGGCAACGTACACGCCAGCCGGCAAGACCTGTGCCACGCCGCAGGCGAAGCCGAGGTTGAACAGGGCGTCGGAATGCGCGATTTCATAGGGAATCATGGCGCCGGTCAAGACCAGCGTCCGGTCCAGCTTGGCCGCGCCCAGCAGGGCCGCCGTCTCCGGCATGGTGTCGGTGCCGTGCACGATGACGATGGCTTTTTCGGCCGATGCCAGGCAAGACGCCAGCACGCGTTCGCGGTCGGCGTCGCCCATGTCGAGCGAATCGAGCAGCGGCAATTGCTCCAGTTCCACCTGCACCGTGATGCGGGCCCGGGCTATGGCGTCCGGCAAGTGGCTGGCGCCGAAGCCCAGGGTGCCCTTGAGCGCATTGTAATGTTTGTCGAAAGTGCCGCCGGTGGCGAGGATGCGCAGTGTCATAATGAGGTCACGATGTCAGTGGAGAATGACACGCATCATAACGTGAAGTCGCCCCACCGTGTCGCCTGCGCGGCGTCATCAAGTTTGCCACGCTCATCTGGAAAAATCCCCCATCTGTGAGTACACTAGCTTCTTTGCCTCGGCTCTCTTAACCCGCATGTGAACCGTATGAAAACGCTCGCCCCCGGTACCGTCATCTTTCACCGCCATCGCGGCTACGGCGTCATCACGGCGGTCAATCTGTTGACCGGCTGGATAGGCGCCCGCTTCGGCAGCGAGTCGCGCACCCTGGACTTGAACCTGTCGACCGACGCGGTGCAGTTCGCCGACGGCGAGGCGATTTTGTTCCGCCGCGCGCCGCCCGACCGCATGCCGCACGCGCGCCTGATGGCCATGGTGCGCGAGTTGCACCAGGCGGGTTACCAGCGCCTCTACCTGTATTCCTGGCCGAAACCGTCCGGCTTGCACTGGCGCTGGCATTTGTTCACCGGCACGCGCGACTGGATGCAGCGGCCCTGGCGCGAAGGCTGGTATGGTTCGGGCGCCGACTACAACGTCAATCCCGTCATGGGTTGGGGCGACACGCCGGGCGCGACGAGCGCCGAGCTGGTGCACGCGCTGGCGAAATTCGACCCGCACGGCCTGGCCCAGGCGCTGGGCCGCGACGAAGACCACACGGCCTGGTTCGCCGGCGTGTGCGATGTCCTGTTGCCGGGATATATGTACAGCCTGGACATGGAACGCCGCCCCGGCGAGCCCTTGCCGGAGATGCCCGCCGTGCCCGTGATCGCCGTGCGCGCCGGCCTGCCCCCGTACGCGGGGCCGGCCTTGAGCTGGCCGCCCGGCTGGGCCGGCTTGTGGACGCGCGCTCACGCGCTGCCGGCGCCCGCCATCAATCTGACCGGGATTCCGGCCCTGCGCTAAGCCTGTTTCAAGTTCAGGGCATAGTCGGGATTGAGCAGCCGGGTGCAATTGCCGGCGGCGAAATCGACGACGTTTTGCAAGGCGTAGCGGAAATATAACTCGTAACTCTCCCGTTCGACATAGCCCAGGTGGGGCGTGGCCAGCACGTTCGGCAGGCGCAGCAGGGGCGCGTCCGGCGCCAGCGGCTCCGAGTCGAACACGTCGAGGGCGGCGCCGCCCGGCCGGCCCAGCCGCAAGGCCGCTTCCAGCGCGCCCTCGGCCACCAGTTCGGCGCGGCTGGTGTTGACGAACAGGGCCGACGGCTTCATGCGCGCCAGGTCGGCCGCCGTGACCAGGCTGCGGGTGGCTTCGTTCAAGCGCAGATGCAGGCTCAGCACGTCGGCTTGCTCGAAGAATTCCTCGCGCGTGGCGGCCGCGAAGTCGCCGGCCGCCACGGCCGCGTCGCGGCTGGCCTGGCTACCCCACACCAGCACATGCATGCCGAAGGCGCGGCCGTAGCCGGCGATCATCTGGCCGATCTTGCCGTAGCCCCAGATCGCCAAAGTCTTGCCCTTGAGCACAGTGCCGAGCGTGTTGTGGGCTTGGTCGGTCGAGACCGTCTGCCACAAGCCGTCCCGCAGATTGTTTGCGTACGGCACGATCTTGCGACTGGCCGCCATCAGCAGGGCCCAGGTCAGTTCGGCCGGCGCCGTCGGCGAACCTATCCCTTCCGCGATGGCGATGCCGAGCTCGGTCGCCGCCGCCACGTCGACGTGGCCGGACACCTTGCCGGTCTGGGAAATGAGCTTCAGATTCGGCAGCTTGGACAGCAGCGCCCGGCTCAGAGCGCTGCGTTCGCGTATCAGCACCAGGGCTTCGTAAGGCGCCAGGCGGATCGCCAACTGGCCCAGGCCGCGGGCCGAATTACTGAACACTTTGACCTCGTGTCCGTCCAATAAATGAAAGCAGTCCAGGGCGCGGACGCAATCTTGATAATCGTCGAGAATGGCAATTTTCATGGTAGATGGGTGATTTTAAGAGAAATTTCGTAGGGAAATAACGGTATGGACGGAATGTGGAATAGCCTACTACATTAGTCGGATATAACTCCTACATTTTTGGACGAATCGCATATTGGCAGGTGTACAATCGCCGACAATTTAGAATTCACATGAGTTCACGCAACACGTTCCACCAGCCCGATTTCATGATGGGGTGAGCGCGCCCGGGTTGTCCCGACGCGTCATCGACACGACCGCCGTAATGCCCAGCCATCCTCCGGGATGCAGCGCTAGCCGCTAGCTGACGACGATCCTGCCGCGCCGGAACAAGGCAAGGTTTCTTTATTGGCATTGGAGGTATTATGAATCAGCCCGTTATGGGTGGCGTTGCAACACTCAACGTCCCAGCTTACATCAAACAACAGAAACTGATCAATTGGGTTGCGGAAATCGCATCGTTGACAAAACCTGACCGTATCCATTGGTGCGACGGTACGCAAGAGGAATATGACCGCCTGTGCGCCGACATGGTTGCCGCCGGCACCATGACCCGCTTGAATCAAGCCAAGCGTCCGAATTCCTACCTGGCATGCTCCGACCCCAGCGATGTGGCGCGCGTGGAAGACCGCACCTTCATTTGCTCGGCCACCAGGGAAGAAGCGGGCCCGACCAACAACTGGACGGCGCCGGACGACATGCGCCGCACCCTGAACGGCCTGTTCGACGGTTGCATGACGGGCCGCACGATGTATGTGGTGCCATTCTCGATGGGCCCGCTGGGCTCGCCGATCGCCCACATCGGCGTTGAACTGTCGGACTCGCCTTATGTCGCCGTCAACATGAAGATCATGACGCGCATGGGCCGCGCCGTGTACGAAGTGCTGGGCAGCGATGGCGAATTCGTGCCCTGCGTGCACACCGTGGGCGCACCGTTGAAGGCTGGCGAGCAAGACGTCAAATGGCCGTGCAACCCAAACAAATACATCGTCCATTTCCCGGAAACCCGCGAAATCTGGTCTTACGGTTCCGGCTACGGCGGCAACGCCCTGCTGGGCAAGAAATGCTTCGCGCTGCGCATCGCTTCGAACATGGGGCACCAGGAAGCGCAAGCGGGCGGCACCGGCTGGTTGGCCGAACACATGCTGATCCTGGGCGTGGAAGCGCCGAACGGCAAGAAACACTATGTCGCGGCCGCCTTCCCTTCCGCCTGCGGCAAGACCAATTTCGCCATGCTGATCCCGCCGGCCAGCTTCCCGGGCTGGAAAGTGACGACCATCGGCGACGATATCGCCTGGATCAAGCCAGGCAAGGATGGCCGCCTGTACGCGATCAATCCGGAAGCCGGTTATTTCGGCGTGGCCCCCGGCACCAATGAAAAAACCAATTTCAACTGCATGGCGTCCATGCGTGAAAACACCATCTTCACCAACGTCGCGCTGACCGACGACGGCGATGTCTGGTGGGAAGGCTTAAGCAAGGAAGCGCCGGCCCACCTGATCGACTGGCAAGGCAAGGACTGGACACCGGCCGGCGGCACCAAGGCGGCCCATCCGAACGCCCGTTTCACCGTGGCGGCCACGCAAAATCCCGTGATCGACGCGGCCTGGGACGATCCCGCCGGTGTACCGATCTCGGCCTTCATCTTTGGCGGGCGCCGCTCGACCACCGTGCCCCTCGTCACCGAGGCGCGCAACTGGGTCGA
>DMYQ01000327.1:7406-7641 GCA_003482555.1 Janthinobacterium sp.
CGGCGCGACCCTTTCGCCATGTTGCCTTTCATCGGCTACAACATGAGCGATTACTTCCAGCACTGGCTGAACATGGGCGAAAAGGTCGCCGCCATCGATGCCTCCGTCTTGCCGAAGATTTACTGCGTCAACTGGTTCCGCACCGATGCCAATGGCAAGTTCGTCTGGCCCGGCTTCGGCGACAATATGCGCGTTATTGAAATGGCTGCTGGAACGCATTGAAGGCACGGCCGGC
>DMYQ01000114.1 GCA_003482555.1 Janthinobacterium sp.
GCTATTTTCATTGAGACGCGTAAGTCCTTGTAATGGATAGTATTCTTGTCATTGCGGTGTCGCCCGGGCCGCCCGCCCGGCCACCATGAGAGGGGGCTGTGGCGCCGCAGCATCCACGCGCCACCAGTTTACAGGATTTTTCAACCGCACAGTTCATCGGCCAAAGTCGGTGCATGGCGGCATGCCGCTTTGTCCGGCCCGGGACGCGGCCTTTCCCATTTGTAGGAATGCTCCGACAGGATTTCTAGGAGTAGGCCCACAAGGCATGAGGTGGCCGGTACAAATTTGTAACAACAGGGGCATTTACAGCTAAATTATTGCAATTTCCGCTGAAGTTTCTCGCTAATGGGCCGTAAAAACTACTAAAATGGCGTCGAATGTAACATTAGCGTAACAAAATGCTGTCCATCCTCTTTGGTTGCAAAGACAACATTAAAATTACATTACCATCGCAGCAAAAGCGAAATATACTCAGTGTTGATCGCCTTTGGTGCCGCATGGCTTTCTATCTAGCGCAATACTGTTGCACACGAATTGTTCTATAGTGTCAATGAATGGTACTATTTTGAAATATTGCGGTTTTTATAGTGAGACATGCGCGTAGCATTTGTAAAGGAAGAAAATGCGAACTGCATTTGAAGCGTGGGCGCAGCGTGACGGCCACATTGTGCGGCGTCGGGAAGACAAGCCGGACGAATATCTGATCTTTGAAACCCAGCGGCGCTGGGTGATCTGGCAGGCGGCTTTGACGCACGGCAAGACCACCACCAAGGTCGCCCGGGTCAGCAAGGTGGCCGCCGAGAAGGCGCGCGCGCTCGACATGTCCTCGGACGAGGCGGCCGTGCGCAACAAGGTGCTCAACGAGGTGCTGGACGCCTTTTCGGACATCGACGGCGCGGCCGGCATGGAAGGCATCTTGAAAGTCATTCAAGGCTTAAAGAAGAAGCAGAAGGCGTTGGCGGACGAGCGCGGCGGCGACTGAAACGGGTGAAAGGGCGGGGCGATGCGGTATCGGCACTATAAGGGTGGCATCTACGAACTCGTGTGCGAAGCGACGCTGGAGTCGGACTTGACGCCGATGATCGTTTACCGCGCCGCCGACGGTTCCATCTGGACCCGGCCCAAGGACGTGTTTTTCCAGTTGATCGACGTCGATGGCGTCGTCGTACAGCGTTTTTCCCCCATCAATTAAGGCAAGGAAGCCCATGCGCGCGACCCAGACTGTGCTGTTCGGATTGCTGCTGGCGGGCGCGCGCATGGCGTCGGCCGAGACCGTCGGTTCGGTCGACACGGCCTTCAAGTTGATCGGCCCCGACCACAAGGTAGTGGTCGAAGTGTTCGACGATCCACGGGTTGGCGGCGTCAGTTGCTACCTGTCGCGCGCCAAGACGGGCGGCATCAAGGGCGCCATCGGCCTGGCCGAAGACAAGGCCGAATCCTCGGTCGCCTGCCGCCAGGTGGGCGCGCTCCAGTTCAACGGCAAATTGCCGCGGCAGGAAGAAGTGTTCACGGAACGCGCCTCGCTGTTCTTCAAGCACGTGCGGGTGGTGCGCATGCTCGACGTCAAGCGCAACGCCCTGGTTTACCTCGTGTATTCCGACCGCCTGGTGGACGGCAGCCCGAAGAACAGCGTGACCGCCGTTCCCGTGCCTGCCAATCAACCGCTTCCCGTTCGCTAGCGCTGGCGCTCTCCCCAAGGCTGCCCATGTACCGTTACGCCGCAATCGCAGCCCTGACCCTGGTCGGCGGCTGCGCCACCCTGACCGAATCGAACCAGCAAACCCTGACGGTGCAAACCATCGAAGATCACCACGCGGTGGCCGGGGTCGGCTGCATCCTCGCCAACGACGTCGGCAAGTGGTTCATCATGGCGCCGGGCCGGGTCACGATCCAGAAGAGCGCGGGCCGCTTGCGCGTCGACTGCCGCAAGGATAGCGCCGGTTCGGCATCGGAAGAAATCGCCTCCAAGGTGGATGCCAGCCTGTGGGGCAACGTGGTGCTGACCCTGGGGCTCGGCTATCTGGTCGACCGCCAGACCGGGGCCGGCTTCGACTATCCGGACACGCTGACCATCGAAATGAAAAACGGCGCCGCGGCGCCTGCCGCGGCGCCGTCCGCCGGTTCTCTGGTTTACTAAGTTGTACCAGAGCGCCGCGCCGGCCCCGGGGCCGGCGCCTGCCCGCGTCCGGGTTACGTGCGCTGGATCAGGAATTCCGTCAGCAAAGGCACCGGACGTCCGGTCGCGCCTTTCGCGCCACCCGATTTCCAGGCCGTGCCGGCGATGTCCAGATGGGCCCAGGTATACTTGCGGGTGAAGTTTTCCAGGAAAGCCGCCGCCGTCGCCGCGCCGCCGCCCGGGCTGCCGATATTGGCCAGGTCGGCGAAATTCGACTTGAGCTGCTCGTTATAGGCTTCCTCGACCGGCATGCGCCAGGCCGTGTCGCTGGCGCTCTTGCCGGCCGCCAGCAGGGCGTTCGCCAGGGCGTCGTGGGCCGCGTCGTCGCGGGTGAACAAGCCGCTGTTGTGGTGGCCCAGGGCGACCACGCAGGCGCCGGTCAGGGTCGCGATGTCGATCACGGCGGCCGGGTTGAAGCGTTCGCAGTAGGTCAGCGCGTCGCACAGCACCAGGCGCCCCTCGGCGTCGGTGTTGAGCACTTCGATGGTCAAGCCGTTCATCGAGGTGACCACGTCGCCCGGTTTGGTGGCGCCGCCCGAGGGCATGTTTTCGCAGGTGGCGATGACGCCGATCACGTTCAGCTTCAGGTTCATCTCGCCGATGGCGCGGAAGGTGCCCAGCACCGAGGCGGCGCCGCACATGTCGTACTTCATCTCGTCCATGCCGGGGCCGGCCTTGAGCGAAATGCCGCCCGTGTCGAAGGTGATGCCCTTGCCGACCAGGACCACGGGCGCGTCCTTGGCCTTGCCGCCCATGTGCTTGAGGACGATGAACTTGGGCGGCTGGTCGCTGCCGGCGCTGACCGACAGGAAGCTGCCCATCTTCAACGCTTCGAGTTGTTTGCGGTCGAGGATTTCAGCGTCGAACTTGTAATCCTTGGCCAGCTTCTTGGCCGTGTTGGCCAGATGGGTGGGGGTGCAGATATTGGCCGGCAGGTCGCCCAGGTTCTTGGCCAGGTCCATACCGTTGGCGACCGCGATGGCTTGCGCCAGCGCGGCCTTGGTGGCGGCGGTCGCGGGCAGGGCCAGGGCGATCTTGCGCACGCCGGCCGGGGCCGGGTCTTTCTTGCTTTTCTGGGTGTCGCTGCGGTATTCGCCCTCGTGCGCGGCGCGCACCACGCAGCGGATCGCCCAATTCACGTCGCGCTCTTTCACTTCCGTCATCGGTAGTGCGATAATGGCATCCGTGGCGCCCAGCGCCGCGAACGCTTTCAGCGCCGCCTGCACGCCGGCGGCGAAATTTTTCTCACTCACGGCCTCATCGCCGCCCATGCCGACCAGCAGCACGCGTTCGGCGCCAAGGCCATCGACGCCGCGCAGCAGCAGGGTGGTGCCGGGTTTGCCGCTGATGTCACCGGACTTCAGCGCGGCCGTCAATTCACCGGAACCGTCCAGGGCTTTTGCCGCGGCCGAGAGTTTTTTGTTTTCGAATACCGCGACCGCGACACAGCCCGTCTTGACCGAGGCGACCGTGTTTTTCGTGTCGAATGCTTTTATGCTAAAGTCCATTTGCTTCTCCGTTTTTATTTACCAGTAACGTGTTACTTAACTCACAGCCCCGAATTATAGACTTCGAATGATTTTTCAACGCGCCCTTCAACGTGAATTAACCAGTGCGGCCGGCGCCACCTTCACCGTGCTGTTCACCATTATCGTCACCTGGACCCTGATCCGCATCCTCGGCGACGCCGCCGGCGGGCGCATCGCCTCGTCCGACGTGATCTCGCTGATCGTTTTCGCGGCCCTGAATTATCTGCCAACCATCCTCATACTCACCAGTTTTATTTCGGTGCTGATGGTGATCACGCGCAGCTACCGCGATTCGGAAATGGTGGTCTGGTTCGCCTCCGGCCTGAGCCTGTCGCGCTGGATACGCCCGGTGCTCACCTTCGGCTTGCCGCTGGTGGCGCTGACGGCGCTTCTGAGCCTGTACGCCACGCCCTGGGCCAAGCTGAAAAGCACGGAATACATCGAGCGCTTTGAAAAGCGCGAAGACTTGCAAAAGGTCTCGCCCGGCCAGTTCAAGGAATCCTCTTCGAGCAACCGCATCTTTTTCGTCGAGGGCGCGGCCGGCGACGCCTCCAATGTGCAAAACGTGTTCGTCAACACGGTCGATGAAAAGGGCACCACGGTGGTGGTGGCCAAGGAGGGACGCATCAGCGCCGACCAGCACGGCGACCGCTTCCTGGTCTTGAAGAACGGGCGCCGCTACCAGGGCACGCCCGGCCAGCCCGATTTTCAGACCATGGAATTCGAGCGCTACAGCATGCGCGTGGCTACCAAGCCGCAGGAAGCCGGCGCCGACATGGGCGTCGAATCGATGACCACCATGGCGCTGCTGGGCAACCGCAACGCCTTCACGATGGCCGAACTGTTGTGGCGCATCAGCGCGCCGCTCAGCTGCCTGGCCCTGATTTTGCTGGCCATTCCGCTCGGCTTCGTCAATCCGCGCGCCGGCAGTTCCACCAATCTGATCATCGCCCTGCTGATTTTTTTCACGTACAGCAATCTGATCAAGCTGCTTGAAGCAAGCGTGAAACAGGGTCGTTTGACGTTCGCCCTGTCCTGGTGGCCGCTGCACTTGCTGGCCGCGCTGATCGCCGCGCTGCTGTTCGCCTGGCGCCTGAACGTGAACCACCGCTACCACCCGCTCGTGATGCTGGCCTCATGCAAGCGCGCCCGCAAGACCAAAGCATCGTCATGAAAATTTTACAGCGCTATTTCGCCGTCTCGATCGCCCAGGCGGTCGCCTTCGTGCTGGTCGCCTTCCTGGCCCTGCTGGCCTTCATGGATCTGACCGGGGAACTGGCTTCGGTCGGCAAGAACGGCTACGGCATCGAGCGCGCCTTCCTGTACGTGCTGATCCTCATTCCCGGCCACGTCTACGAAGTGATGCCGATCGCGTCCCTGATCGGCACCATTTATACGATGGCGCAATTCGCCTCGACCTCGGAATTCACGATCATGCGCGCCTCCAGCATGTCGACCTCGATGGCGGCCTGGTTCCTGTTCCGCATCGGCGTGGTGTTCGTCGTCATCACCTTCATCTTTGGCGAACTGATTACCCCGCACACCACGCCGATGGCCGAGAAAATCAAGCTGACGGCGCGCGGCACCACGGTCTCGAGCGAGTTCCGTTCCGGCCTGTGGACCAAGGATATCGTCAAGAGCGGTGGCCTGACCGGCACCGTCATGGGGGCGCGCTTTTTCAATGTGCGCGACGTGCGGCCCGACGGTCAGCTGGTGGACCTCAAGCTCTACGAATTCGACACCAGCTACCGCCTGCGCTCCCTGATCCTGGCCGCGCGCGCCACCTACCAGGGCCAGAACACCTGGCGCCTGGAGGACGTGACCGAGACCCGCTTCTCCAACGCGGCGCTGCTGCGCCCGGGCGCGCAGGCCAACCTGGCCAACAATTTCGAGCAAGAGACCAGCGCGATCTCGACCCAGAAAGTGGCCAGCCGCGATCTGGTGTCGGAAATCACGCCGAAGATCCTCTCGGTGTCGTCGTCCGACCCGGATCGCATGTCGGCCAGCGAACTGGCGGTGTACACCCGCCACCTGGCCGAAAACAAGCAAGAGACGGAGCGCTTCAAGATCGCCTTCTGGAAAAAGCTGATCGATCCGCTGGCCATTTTCGTGCTGATGGCGCTGGCGCTGCCCTTCGCCTACCTGCACACGCGCAGCGGCGGCATCAGCCTGAAGATCTTCATCGGTATCATGATCGGGGTCAGCTTCATCCTCATCAACACCCTGTTTTCTCACCTGGGACTGCTCAGCACCTGGCCCGCCTTCCTGACCGCGATCGCGCCGAGCGCGCTGTTCCTGTTGCTGGCGCTGGGCGCCCTGTGGTGGGTCGAGAGGCATTGATGGCCAAGCGCGCACTGATCCTGTTCGCCCACGGCGCCCGCGCCGCCTCCTGGGCCGCGCCCTTCGAGCGCTTGCGCGCGCTGGCGCAGGCGCGCATGCCCGATGTCGTCGTGGCGCTGGCCTTCCTCGAACTGATGACGCCGGCGCTCCCCGAACTGGGGGCCGAACTGGCCGCCGCCGGCGTGAGCGAAATCACCGTGGTGCCCCTGTTTCTGGGGCAGGGCGGCCACGTGCTGCGCGACTTGCCGCTGCTGGTCGAGCGCCTGCGGCTGGCTCATCCTGGCCTGGCCATCGCGGTGGCCGAGGCGGTCGGCGAGAACGCCGCTGTGCTCGACGCCATCGCCGATTACTGCGTCGGCGCCGTCCGCCCCGACTGATGCGCGCCGTCCGGGCGCCGGCCGCGGCGATCGATATCGTCTACCTGTGGGTGGACGGGGCCGATCCGGCCTGGCGCGCGCGGCGCGAACGGGCCTACGCGTCCTGGTCGGCGCGCCACCCCGAGCAGTTGGCGGTGCACGGCAATGTGGCGGGGCGCTACCGCGACAATGGCGAGCTGCGTTTCAATCTGCGGGCGCTGGAAAAGTTCTTTCCCGGGCACGGCCACGTCTACATCGTCACCGACCGCCAGGCGCCGGCCTGGTTGCGGCCCGCCAAAGGCCTGACCCTGGTCGACCATCGGCAGTTGATCCCGGCGGCGGCGCGGCCGGTGTACGACTCCGGCCACATCGAATCCTATCTGCACCGCATTCCCGGCCTGGCGGAGCGCTTCATTTATATGAACGACGACGTGTTTTTCGGCGCCCCGGTCGACCCCGACGCCTGGTTCGGCGCGCGCCTGACGGTGTACGCGGAAAACGCGACGCTGGACGGCGAACCGGTCATGCGGCGCGATGGCACGGCCCTGGTCAACGCATCCATCCTGTCGAAACACTGGCTGGGGCGGCGTTATCCTGGCTACCGGCACGAGCCGCGCCTGTATTCGCACGCGCCGCGGCCCATGCTCAGGAGCGCCACCTTCGAGCTGGAGGCATTGGCGGCGGAGCTGTTCGCGCGGGTGCGCTCGACGGCCTTCCGTTCCTGGCGGGTGCCGGCCGTGGTGCCGGATTTGCTGCCGCGTTGGATGGTGCAGGTGGGGTACGCGCGCCAAGTCACGCTGGACCCGTTGCATATCGCCAGCGGCGACGCGGACGCGCCGCAGCGGCTGGAGCGCCTGCTGGCGGATTTTGGAAGGTTGGCGTTTTTTTGCATCAACGACACTTGCGACGAGGCGGCCGACGACGATCCGCGCCTGCTGCGCATCGCCCTGACCCTGGAAAAGCTGTTGCCGCTGCCATCTTCGTTTGAAGCGCGGCCCGAGGAGCGGCGGGACGCGGCTTGAGCCGCGCCTTGGTGGACTAGGCGGCGCTCAGGCGCGCTTCCGAGGGCGCGGCATCGGCTTGCTGATGGGCGCGCGCGCGCATCGCCTCGCCCAGCATCACCAGCACCGGGCCGTGGGTGGCACCCAGGCCTTGCGCCAGGCCGCCCAGTTCCAGGCGCAGCACGCGCTGGTCGGGACGGCTGCAGTTTTCGATCACCAGCACCGGCGTGTCGGCGCGCCGGCCCTGCTCGAGCAGGCGCCGCGCCGTCTCGCTCGCTTCCCGTCCGCCCATGTACTGCACCAGGGTGTCGCTGTCGGGAATGGCGACCTGGTCGGGATGGCCGGGCGCCGTGCTGGAAGTAAAAAAGGCCACGCTGCGCGCCACCCCGCGCTTGGTCAGCGGTTGCCGGGTGGCGGCCGCGGCGGCCAGCGCGGTGGTGATGCCGGGGACGATTTCAACCTCGACGCCGGCTTCTTCCAGGGCCCGCAATTCTTCGTCGGCACGCCCGAACAGCATCGGGTCGCCGCCCTTCAGGCGCACCACCAGGGCGAAACTGCGCGCGCTGTCGAGCAACTGCTTGTTGATGAAGGCTTGCGCCGTCGACAGCTGGCCGCAGCGTTTACCGACCGCGATCTTCACGGCTTGCGGGCACAGTTCCAGCATCTCGTCGGTGACGAGGGCGTCGTGCAGCACCACCCCCGCCTGCCCCAGCAGACGCGCGCCGCGCAGCGTCATCAAGTCCTGGGCGCCGGGGCCGGCGCCGATCAGGTAGACTTTTCCATATGCGCCGCTGGCCATGGCTCGCTCCCTCAGGCCAGACGGATCATGCCGGCGGCGACGGTTTGATGCGTCACCTCGTCGATCAGGATGAAGGCGCCGGTGGCGCGGATGTCGTCGTAGGCGTCGGCCGCCAGCGGCTGCTGCACGGTCAGGCTGATGCGCGCGATATCGTTGAGCTTCAAGCCTTCGGCCGGGTGGCGCTGCTGCGTGTTGATGTCGAGCAGGGTGTCGATCGCCGTCACCTTGGCCGCCGTCTGCTTGGTGCCGTGCTTGATCCAGTACTTGCGGCGCAGGTCGAGCGCGTCTTCCGACAGCCAGCAAACGTCGGCGACGACGTTCTTGAGCAGGGTGGCCGGACGGTCGGAGCCGGCCAGCATGTCGCCGCGCGAAATGTCCAGGTGCTCATTGAGCAGCAGGGTCACCGACTGGCCGACGACGGCCGTTTGCAGCGAGCCGTCCAGGGTGACGATGTCTTTCACGGTGGCGCTCTGGCCGGACGGTTGCACCACCAGCTTGTCGCCGATGCTGACCTTGCCCGCTTCGATGCGGCCCATGTAGCCGCGGAAGTCGTTCGCTTCGTGGCCGTTGTGGCGCGCCACCAATTGCACCGGAAAGCGGAACGGGGCATCGTGCGAGTCATCGTAGACGGACAGCGATTCGAGCAGCTCGATCAGGGTCGGGCCCGTGTACCAGTCCAGTTTGTCGCCCTTGTCGACGACGTTGTCGCCGGACAGGGCCGACAGTGGGATCGGGGTGATGTCCTTCAAGCCCAGGCTGAGGGCGAATTCGCGGTAAGCGGCGACGATGCGGTCATACACGGTCTGGTCGTAGCCGACCAGATCCATCTTGTTGACGGCGACGACCACGTGCTCGATTTGCAGCAGGTGGGCGATGGTCGAGTGGCGCTTGGTCTGGATCAGCAGTTCGACGCTGCCGTCGTCGCCCAGTTTGACCTTGGAGACGTCGATCAGGATGATGACCGCGTCCGCCGTCGAGGCGCCGGTGACCATATTGCGCGTGTACTGTTCATGGCCCGGGGTGTCGGCGATGATGAATTTGCGCTTGGGCGTGGCGAAGTAGCGGTAGGCGACGTCGATGGTGATGCCTTGCTCGCGCTCCGCTTCCAGGCCGTCCGTCAGCAGCGACAGGTCGACGGCGTCGCCGACGGTGCGCTTGTGCTTGGAGCGCGACATGGCGTCGAGCTGGTCGGCGAAGATGCCCTTGCTGTCGAACAGCAGGCGGCCGATCAGGGTGCTCTTGCCATCGTCGACGGAGCCGGCCGTGATAAAGCGCAGCATGCCGCGCTCGGAGAGATTATTGGTGTGTGCGTTCATCAGAAATACCCTGCTTTCTTACGTTTTTCCATCGAAGCTTCCGAAGTCTGGTCGTCCATCCGGGTGGCGCCCCGCTCCGTGATCTGGGTCACCGCCGTTTCGGTGATGATGTCTTCCACCGTGGCGGCCGTCGACGAGACGGGGCAGGTGCAAGAGATGTCGCCCACGGTGCGGAAGCGCACGGTCTGCGTTTCCACCGTTTCGCCGGGCAGGGCCGGGGTCAGGTCGGTCAGCGGCACCAGCAAGCCGTTGCGTGGTATCACCTGGCGCTGGTGGGCGAAGTAAATCGGCGGCAGTTCCAGCTTTTCGCGGGCGATGTATTGCCACACGTCGAGCTCGGTCCAGTTGGAGATCGGGAAGACGCGCATGTTTTCGCCTGGATGGACGCGGGTATTGTACAAGTCCCACAGTTCGGGGCGCTGGGCCTTCGGGTCCCACTGGCCGAATTCGTCGCGGAAGGAAAAGATGCGTTCCTTGGCGCGGGCTTTTTCTTCGTCGCGGCGGGCGCCGCCTATGCAGGCGTCGAATTTGTACTGGGCGATGGTTTCCAGCAGGGTCACTGCCTGGGCCGCGTTGCGCGAATCGGTGGCCGGATTGCGCAGGCGCACGGTGCCGCGCGCGATCGAATCCTCGACCGAGCCGACGATCAGGCGCTCGCCCAATTCCGCCACTTTCTTGTCGCGGAAGGTGATCACTTCGGCGAAGTTGTGGCCGGTGTCGATGTGCACCAGGGGGAAGGGCAGCTTGCCCGGGCGAAAGGCTTTTTCGGCCAGGCGCAGCATGACGACGGAATCCTTGCCGCCGGAAAAGAGCAGCGCCGGGTTGGCGCATTCGGCCGCCACTTCGCGCATGATGTGTATCGCTTCCGACTCGAGGCTATCGAGGTGACGCTCGTTTAATATGGTATTCATGGGCTCGATATTTTCTGTATTGATTGAATCAGGCTAAATCAGGCTAGGTCAGGCTGTTATGGATTTGATGCGTATGAGTTTGCCGTCCACCAGGTGCAGGCCGCACTCTTTCGAGTCGGGGTTTTCCCACCACCAGCGGCCGGCGCGCACATCCTCGCCCGGCTCGATGGCGCGGGTGCAGGGCTGGCAGCCGATCGAAGGATAACCCTGGTCGTGCAAGGCATTGTAAGGCACCTTGTTGTCGCGGATGTATTGCCATACATCCTCTTCGCTCCAGTCGGCCAGCGGGTTGAACTTGCGCATGCCGTGGGCGGCGTCGTCTTCCTCGATGTGCAGTTCGGCGCGCGTGCTGGACTGGGCCCGGCGTTGTCCGGTGATCCAGGCCTTGTTGCCGGCCAGGGCGCGGCCCAGGGGCTCGACCTTGCGGATGCGGCAGCATTCGCGCCGCATCTCGACGCTGTCGTAAAAGGCGTTCAAGCCGTTTTGCGCGACGTAGGCCTCGACCGCTTCCGGTTGTGGCCGGTACAGGGCGATCTCGTAACCATAGTTTTCCTTGACCTTGTCGAGCACGGCCAGGGTTTCCCCGTGCAAGCGCCCCGTTTCCAGGGAAAAAATGGTGATCGGCAGCCCGGCCTTCAAGATCAGGTCGGTCAGCACCATGTCTTCCGCGGCCAGGCTGGAGGCGAACACGGCGGGCGTGAAATCACGCGCGACGCGGGCCAGGGTGGCGTTGGTGGCGGCGATCAAGGCGCTCATGTCGGTGCGCTTATCGGTGGTCACAGTCGGTTCCATTCCGGTGCTGATGGCGGTGCTCATGGTCGGCTCCATTCAAATGCCGTAGCCGGCGTCGACGTCCGGTTTCTGGACTTCGCGGTGGTGGCGGCGGAACAGCGGCGTCTTGTCGTCCCAGGAAGCCTGATATGTTTCTGAAAACACGGACAAGCCCTTGAGCGCGTCGTGGATGCTGCGGTCGGGCCGCGTGGCGTAGGCGTCGAAGCCGACCCGGTGCATGGAAAACAATTGGTCGCGCAAGACGTCGCCGATGGCGCGCAACTCGCCCTTGTAGCCGAGGCGGGCGCGCAGATTGTAGGCGATCGAATAGCCGCGCCCGTCGGTGAATTTCGGAAAGTCGATGCCGATGACGGCAAACAATTGCACGTCCGCGCCCAGCGCTTCCGGGCGGGCGTCGCTGGCCAGCCAGACGCCGATCTCGGGCAGGCGGGCGGCCAGGGTGTCGCGCTGGGCCAGCCAGACCACGTGCGGCACGATCACTTTTCCGGCCGGCACGACGACGCTGTCGGCGACGTCGCCCTCGTCCAGGCGCAGCAAGCCCCAGTCATTGGCCACGACGGCCCCGTTCTTGATGATTTCCGCGCGCGTATCAAACATAATCGTCTTCCCCCACCAGATTGCCGACCTTGATCGGCGTTGCATACACATGTTCCTTGAACGGCGCCACGCCTAGGCGCTGGGCCGTGTCTTTGAAGCGCTCGTCTTCAAAGCGGTCGCGCACATACACTTGCAGCAGGCGGTCTATCACTTCCGGCATTTGCTGCGAGGAAAACGACGGCCCGATGATCTTGCCGATGGCGGCGTGATTGCCTTGCGATCCGCCGATCGACACTTGATACCATTCGCTGCCATCCTTGTCGACGCCGAGCACGCCGATGCTGCCGACGTGGTGGTGGCCGCAGGCATTGATGCAGCCGGAAATGTTCAGCTCGATCTCGCCGATGTCGTGCTGGAAGTCGATATTGTCGAAACGTTCGGCGATGGCGGCGGCGATCGGCAAGGACTTGGCATTGGCCAGTGAGCAAAAGTCGCCGCCCGGGCAGCAGATCATGTCGGTCAGCAAACCGATGTTCGGCGTCGCCAGGCCGTGCGCCTTCGCTTCCAGCCACAATGTGAACAGGCGGCTTTGCTCGACATCGGCCAGCACCAGGTTTTGTTCATGGGTGACGCGCAATTCGCCGAAGCTGTAACGGTCGGCCAGATCGGCCACGAAGTCGATCTGTTCGGCCGTCGCGTCGCCGGGCGGCACGCCGGTTTTTTTGAGCGACAGCAAGACCACGGCGTAGCCGGGCACCTTGTGTTGCTTCACATTGCGTTTGAGCCAGTTCGAGAATGCCTTGTTATCGGCGTGCCCGGCCAGCGGATCGATCTTGGCCAGGGTGGCGTAGGCGGGCGGCTGGAAGTAGGCGACGACGCGGGCCATTTCCTCGGCCGTCAGGGTTTCCGGGCCATCTTTCAAGTCCAGCCATTCGGCCTCGACCTGGCGCGTGAATTCTTCCACGCCTATGGCCTTGAGCAAGATCTTGATGCGCGCCTTGTACTTGTTGTCGCGCCGGCCATACTGGTTATAGACGCGCATCACCGCCTGCACATAGGTCAGCAGGTGCTGCCAGGGCAGGAAGGCGCGGATCACGCTGCCCAGGATGGGGGTGCGGCCCATGCCGCCGCCGACCATGACCTTGAAGCCGATGTCGCCGGCTTCGTTGTGGACCACGGTCAAGCCGATGTCGTGCACGGCGATGGCGGCGCGGTCTTCCAGGGCGCCATTGATGGCGACCTTGAACTTGCGCGGCAGGGCGATGAATTCGGGGTGGAAGGTGCTCCACTGGCGCAACACTTCGGCGTAAGGGCGGGGATCGATGATTTCATCGAAGGCGACGCCGGCGTAAGGGTCGGACGTGGTGTTGCGGATGCAATTGCCGGAAGTCTGGATGGCGTGCATTTCCACCGACGCCAGCTCGCTCAGGATGTCGGGCGTCTGTTCCAGCTCGATCCAGTTGAACTGGATGTTTTGCCGGGTCGTGAAGTGGCCATAGCCGCGGTCGTACTTGCGGGCGATGTGGGCGAACATGCGCATTTGCCTGGAAGACAGCAGGCCGTAGGGCACGGCGATGCGCAACATGTAGGCGTGGCGCTGCATGTAGAGGCCGTTTTGCAGGCGCAGCGGGATGAATTCCTCTTCCGTCAATTCATTCGCAATGCGGCGCTCGACCTGGTTGCGGTATTGCGCAATGCGTTCCTTGACGATGAGGTGGTCGTATTGATCGTATTGATACATGGCAAAAATCCTAAAAAAACCCGAACGAATAAATTAGTAGATGAGCTTGAAGGCGACGCCGGTCAAGGTCATGGCCAGCAGCACGCGCAGGAACTTTTCCGGCACGGAACGGGCCACCCAGGAGCCCAGCGTGATGCCGGGCAGCGAGCCGATGAGCAGGGAAAACAGCAATTCCCAGTTGATCGAGCCAAGGTACCAATGGCCGACGGCGGCGATGGCCGTCAGCGGCACGGCGTAGGCGATGTCGGTGCCGGCCACCTCGGCCGAGGACATACTCGGATACAACATCACCAGCAAGGTCGCGCCGATGGCGCCGGCGCCGATCGAGGACACGGTCACCAGAGTGCCGAGCAGGGCACCGGAAACGATGGTGGCCCACAACAGCGGCGCTCCCCGCAATTGCTTTTCCGGATGGGCATTGATCCAGGCCAGCATGCGGCTCTTGAATATCAGCGCCACCACCGTCAGCAAGACCGAGCCGGCGATCGAATAGCGTATCACCAGGCCGATTTCCTGGTTCAGGGTGCCGAAGGCCTTGAGCGCCAGGGTCGACAGCACGGCGGCCGGCAGCGCGCCCAGACAGAGGCGCTTGACGATGTCCCAGCGCACCGTGCCGCGCAAGCGGTGGGTGAAGGCGCCTGCGCTTTTGGTGATCGAGGCGAAGGCCAGGTCGGTGCCGACGGCCACCGACGGCGCCACGCCGAACAGCAGGGTGAGCAGCGGAGTCATCAAGGAGCCGCCGCCCACGCCGGTCATGCCGACCAGCAATCCTACCGCAAATCCTGATGCTATATAAGAGAAAGTCATGCATGTGCCCCCAAAGTACCTGCAATAGTAATAAACTTCGTCTTCAATCCCAACGACTTCCTACGCATTTGCTTATATGCGGATTGCGTATAAGCATGAGCGCAAAATGGGCGGGCGGAGGTGTCGGCAAGCAAGAAAACGTCAGAAATTTGCCAATGAATGTGACAATGAGTTTGACAATGAGGGGCAATAAACCGCAATGAATCTCCATCAACTGCGCTTCGTGCGCGAAGCCGTGCGCCAGAACTACAACTTGACGGATGCCGCCAAGGCCTTGTTCACGTCGCAACCGGGTGTGTCAAAAGCCATCATCGAGCTGGAAGAGGAACTTGGTGTTGATATTTTCACACGGCATGGCAAGCGTATCCGCGGCTTGACCGAGCCCGGCCGCCTGGTGTTGGCCTCGGTGGAGTTGATTATGCAGGAAATCGACAGCTTGAAGCGGATCGGCAAGGAATTCGCGGCCCAGGACAGCGGCAGTTTTACCATCGCCACCACACATACCCAGGCCCGCTACATCTTGCCGAAGGTGGTGCAAGCTTTCATGGCGAAGTTTCCCAAGGTGCGATTGTCCTTGTTGCAGGGCAATCCGCGGCAGATCGCCGAGATGGTGCAGCGCGACCAGGCCGACCTGGCCATCGCCACCGAATCGATCGCCGCCATCGACGGCTTGATCACCCTGCCGTGCTACCAGTGGGAACACATGGTGGTGGTGCCGCCCGAGCATCCGCTGTTGAAATCGAAGTCGCTGACCCTGGAGGAAATCGCCGCCTTTCCCCTGATTACCTATGACAGCGCGTTCGCCGGACGCAGCAAGATCGACCACGCTTTCGTGTTGCGCGGCTTGAAGCCGGACGTCTTGCTTGAAGCCATAGACGCCGACGTGATCAAGACTTATGTGGAGTTGGGGATGGGTGTTGGTATCATAGCGGGCATGGCCTTCGACGCCGAGCGCGACAAGAACCTGCGCGCGATCTCCGTCGGCCACCTGTTCGGCATGAATGTGTCGCGCGTGGCGGTCAAGCAGGGCGCGTATTTGCGCAGCTATATTTACACTTTCATCGAGTTGCTGACGCCGACCCTGAACCGCAAGCTGATCGAACAGGCCATGAGCGGCGAGAAAGAGCATTACGAACTATAAACCGGCGCGCCGGCACGTACTGATTAACCACGAATTGACTGAGAAGAAACAATGATTACCGAGCAGCTTGCCAAATACTACGCCGTGGGCGCCCAGGAATACGACCGCTTTTATACCAAGCCGGAATTCGAGGACGACCTCGACGAGTTGCATGACAAGGTGGACGAGGTCTTGCGCGGCCACAAGGTGCTGGAAATCGCCTGCGGCACCGGTTACTGGACCCAGACCCTGGAAGAGACGGCCGAGTCGGTGCTGGCCACCGACATCAACACGGAAATGCTGGATCTGGCGAAAACGCGTGGCTTCGACAGCGCCATCGTGCAGTTCAGCCTGGCCGACGCCTTCGACTTGCCGGCCGACATAGGCAGTTTCACGGCTTGCTTCGCCGGTTTCTGGTGGTCGCACGTGAAGCGCGAAGACCAGGTGCGTTTTCTGGCGCAATTGCGCGCCAAGCTGGGCAAGGACACCCTGCTGGTGCTGATCGACGAATCCTATGTCGATGGCATCAGCGATGTGATCGCCCGCACGGATGCGGAGGGTAATACCTATCAATTCCACACGGCCGACGATGGTCAGCGCTATGAAGTGATTAAAAATTTCCCGTCCGACAGCACTTTGCGCAAGCGCATCGCCTCGTCCGTGCGGGAAATCCGCATCTTGCGCCAGGAACACTTCTGGCTGCTGAGCTGCCGTTTGAAGTAAGAAAAGACATTTTGGGGAAAAAGGCTGTTGTTATTTTACAATGTGGTAATTGCTATCGTTATATGGTTGACATAATTTTTCGCTATGATCTCGGCCGGTAGATCAATACGCATATTTTATCAACCTCAATGTAGAGAGCAACACGTGAAAAAAAATACACTCGCAGTCTTGATCCTTGGGGTTCTGTCGCGTTGTTGATCAAACGGCGGAATTTCCCTGGAAGGGCACTGTTCCGTTCATTCCGGACGAACCATTCCTGCCAGCGCAGAAAATTGGTCGGCGAACGACATCGCATCCGCGCCGTCGATTGCGAACTGGCCCTTGCG
>DMYQ01000221.1 GCA_003482555.1 Janthinobacterium sp.
CGATGCATCGAGCGGCGGTAGCGCTCCTTCGGCCGGAAACAAATTCGACCGGTTTCACCGTCGGTCTCCGTCACAAGTTTTAATTCAGGCCAGCCTGAATTGAAGCGCGCCTGACCAGTGGCCGCAGTGCCAAACTCCCCCCGTGGGAGCGCGGCGCCGCGGCCACTCTTTCAGGCCGGCGCATTTCTGTATTGACATGGGGAGCATCCCTATGGCATCTTGCTGCGGACCGCAAGCACGGAAGTTGTACCCGGAGCGTTTTCCGGCCCGCCATGGCGAGCCGCGACAATCCGATAGTAGTTGATATGGTAGGGATGATTGAAGAGAGGCTACTGAACGTAGCCCGGCAAGAGAATCTGGTAAGGCTCCGCATGTTCCTGATCGGAGCATGTATGTTAGGCAATTCCCTTTTTTAAATCCTCGAGGAGATGTAATGCAGATCGTAACAAAAATGATTCCATTGGCTGGCGCGATTGCCTTCGCATTTGCAGGTGCTGCTTCGGCGCAGGAAGTCGTCAAAATTGGCCACGTCGGCCCGATCTCCGGCGCGATTGCTCACCTCGGCAAAGACAACGAAAACGGCGCCCGCATGGCGATCGACGAACTCAACGCCAAGGGCGTGATGATCGGCGGTAAAAAGGTCAAGCTGGAACTGCTGACCGAAGACGATGCGGCCGACCCGAAACAAGCGACCGCCGTCGCCCAGAAACTGGTCGATGCCAAAGTACAAGGCGTTATCGGCCATTTGAACTCCGGCACCACCATCCCAGCTTCGAAAATCTACAACGAAGCCGGTATCCCGCAAATCTCGCCTTCCGCGACCAACCCTAAATATACGCAGCAAGGCTTCAAGACCGCCTTCCGCCTGGTTGCCAATGACGGCCAGTTGGGCGGCACCCTGGGTCGCTACGCAGTGCAAATCTTGAAGGCCAAAAAAGTGGCCGTCATCGATGACCGCACGGCCTACGGCCAAGGCGTCGCTGAAGAATTCGTCAAGGGCGTCAACAGCAAGCACGCCGGTACCGAAGTCGTCGCGCGTCAATACACGACCGACAAGGCGACCGATTTCGGCGCCATCCTGACCGCGATCAAGGCGAAAAATCCAGACGTGATCTTCTTCGGCGGTATGGATGCCGTTGCCGGCCCGATGCTGCGCCAAATGAAAGCGCTGGGCATCAACGCCAAGCTGATGGGCGGCGACGGTATCTGTACCGAAGCGCTGGCCACCCTGGCTGGCGACGCGATGGCTGACAATCAAGTCATCTGCGCGGAAGCCGGCGGCGTAGAAGATTCGCAAAAAGGCCCGTTGGATGAGTTCAAGGCCAACTACAAGAAGAAATTCGGCATCGACGTGCAAATTTACGCACCGTATGTATATGACTCGGTCATGACCATGGTTGAAGCGATGCAAAAAGCCGGTTCCCCTGAACCTGCCAAGTATCTGCCATTCCTGGCCAAGACCAAGCGTAAAGGCATCACCGGCAATATCGCGTTTGATTCCAAAGGCGACATGCTGGAAGGTACCTTGACCTTGTACACCTACAAAGGCGGCAAACGTTCGCTGCTGGCCGTGACCAAGTAATACCCTTTCCTACCATTGAAAATGGCGCCCCGCACTTGCTGCGGGGCGCCATTTTTTTTTGCCGACGCAAGCGCGGCCGGGTTCGGACCAGGGCCCGTCACACCCTAGGCCTGGACGCCGTCCAAGCCCTTTGGCAGAGGGAAGGTGACCGACTCTTGCACGCCGTCGAGTGCGCGCACGCTGCGCGCCCCGCACTGCTTCAAGCGGTCGATGACGGCTTGCACCAGCACTTCCGGGGCCGAGGCGCCAGCCGTGACGCCGACCCGCAACTTGCCCTCGATCCAGGCCGGATCGATTTGCGAGGCATTGTCGACCATATACGCCGGCGTGCCCTTTTTCTCGGCCACTTCGCGCAAGCGGTTCGAATTCGAACTGTTCGGGCTGCCGACCACGATCACCACGTCCACTTGCGGCGCCATGAACTTGACGGCTTCCTGGCGGTTCGTGGTGGCGTAGCAGATATCGCCCTTTTTCGGTTCGGCGATATTCGGGTACTTGCGCTTGAGCGCGACGATGATGTCGGCCGTGTCGTCCACCGACAACGTGGTTTGCGAGACATAGGCCAGCATGTCTGGATCGAACACGTTCAAGCCGGCGACATCGTCGAGGGTCTCGACCAGGTGCATGCCGAGTTCGGCCTGCCCCATCGTGCCTTCGACCTCGGGATGGCCGTCGTGGCCGATCATGATGATTTCGCGGCCCTCGCGGCGCATCTTGGCGACCTCCATATGCACCTTGGTCACCAGCGGACAGGTGGCGTCGAACACGGTCAAGCCGCGCGCCTCGGCTTCGGCGCGCACGGCCTTCGAGACGCCGTGGGCGGAAAACACCAGGGTGTTACCGGCCGGAACGTCGTCGAGGTCGTCGATGAAGATGGCGCCACGGCTGCGCAAGTCGTCCACCACGAAAGCGTTGTGCACGATTTCATGGCGCACATAGATGGGGGCGCCGAATTGCAGCAGAGCCCGCTCGACGATTTCAATGGCGCGGTCGACGCCGGCGCAAAAGCCGCGCGGTTGCGCCAGCAGAATTTCTTTGTCCATGATGATCCCTTACTTACAATTACAGTTACAGTTACAGTACCGAAATGAGCTTCACTTCAAACGTCAGGGCCTGGCCCGCCAGTGGATGATTGAAGTCGAAGATGGCGTCGTCGGCCCTGAGCTCGCGCAGCACGCCGGCGAAACGGCCGCCGCCCGGCGCCGCGAAGTCGACCAGGTCGCCGATCTTGTAGTCGGCGTCCGGCGGCGAATTCACATCCAGCGTGGCGCGCGTGACGGGCCGCACCAGATCCGGGTTGCGTTCGCCAAAACCTTCCGCGGCGCTCAACTCGAAGATCCGGTGCGTGCCTTCCGTCAGTCCCAGCAGGCGTTCTTCGAGAAACGGCGCCAACTGCCCCTGCCCCAGCATCAGGGTGGCTGGATTCGCATGCAAGGTAGTGACAATATCAGTACCGTCGGCCGTGGCAAGACGATAATGCAAGGTGAGGTAGGCCGATTTGGTGACGACGGCGAGGGGCGCGTTGGACATAGGATTGGACATGGGAAGGTGCGGACAAAGCCATATTGTAAGCCACCTTGCGGACTTGGCCGCAAGATGGCGGGCGCGACAGGGCAAATTTCGGAGGAAACATGGGAATCAGCGACTGGCCGGCGCAAGAACGCCCGCGCGAACGCCTCATCAGCCAGGGCGCGGCCGCCCTCTCGGACGCCGAATTGCTGGCGGTATTTCTGCGCACGGGGGTCAGGGGCAAGAGCGCGGTCGAACTGGCGCGCGATACGGTGGGGCGCTTCGGCTCCCTGCACGGCCTGTTTGGCGCCAGCCTGAAGGATTTTTCTTCGGTGCATGGCCTGGGGCCCGCCAAATTCGCCCAGTTGCAGGCGGTGATGGAACTGGCGCGCCGCGCCATCGAGGAAGAACTCGCGTCCGGCCAGTCCCTCGCCTCGCCACAGGCCGTCAAGGCGTACTTGCGCCTGACTTTGAGCGGGCAAGCCCACGAATCGTTTTTCGTGCTCTTCCTGGACGTCAAGAACCGCTTGATCGACACCAAGGAAATGTTTCGCGGCACCTTGACCCATACCAGCGTATATCCGCGCGAAGTGGTCAAGGAAGCGCTGGCGCGCAACGCCGCCAGCGTGATGCTGGCCCACAATCACCCATCCGGCGCGCCCGAGCCCAGCGAATCGGACTTGCTGCTGACGCGCTCGCTGATGCAAGCCCTGGCCCTGGTCGACGTGCGCATCCTCGACCATTTTGTCGTCGCCGGACGCCAGGTGCACTCCTTCGCCGAGCATGGGCAATTATAGGGATCGGACAAAGGAATGGGGGCGCCGGCGCCGGGGTTTACGAAGGCACAGCCCCGTGAAACTGGCGAAAATTGAATTGTGACTTTTTTGAAAAACAACAAGACACAATTGTTTTTCGCAAGTCATTGATAAATCTGCTGTTTTTGGATATACTTTCGTTTTTCCAATTGTGGAAGTCCTTAAGGAGTGCGCCATGGCACGTGTTTGCCAAGTCACTGGGAAGAAGCCGATGGTCGGCAACAATGTTTCCCATGCAAACAACAAAACCAAACGTCGTTTTTTGCCTAACTTGCAAAATCGTCGTATTTTTGTTGAATCTGAAAACCGCTGGGTCTCCCTGCGTTTGTCCAACGCCGGTCTGCGCGTCATCGACAAAGTCGGCATCGACGCCGTATTGACCGATATGCGCGCTCGTGGCGAAAAAGTCTAATTAGCAGAATAAGGGAGCTATCATGGCAAAATCAGGCCGCGACAAAATCAAGTTAGAATCGACCGCCGGTACGGGTCACTTCTACACGACTACCAAAAACAAGCGTACCACGCCTGCGAAAATGGAGATCATGAAGTTTGATCCTAAAGCACGCAAGCATGTCACGTATAAAGAAACGAAGATCAAGTAATTCGATCTCCGTGTTTTTGACAAGAAAAGCCGCTCCTACGAGCGGCTTTTTTGTTTCTACCGCGTTGATTCCCGCTTACACTGGAGGAACAGCGCGTTCCCATGGAATTCAGTGAATTGCAAGTGGTTTGTTCAATGAAAAAATGGTTTGTGCATCGATTCTTACGGCAACGCTGGCCGCTTGCGGCGGCGGCAATCCCGGCGCTTGTGTGGGGAGCAACGCGGTCTGCCACCTTGTCGCGGCCACTCCCGCCACCACCGCCACCACCGCCTATACGTCGCCGTCGCAACTGGCTTTGTCGAGCGTGGCGCATCAATGCGTCGCGCCGCGCCCGGCTAGCGCGATCGATCCATACACACAGCAATCCTATGGCGATGTGCAAGGCTCGCTGACGACGGAAAAGCAATGGATACGCGCGTTTGTGAATGAAACCTATCTATGGTATCAAGACGTGGTCGACCTCGACCCGGCCCTGTTCATTCCCGGCGCCACCGTGTCATACACCGAACCGTCCGACAATTTCGCCAGTCCGATGGCGCTCGGTTCCAATTTCGACGCGCTGAACGCCTATTTCAATAGCCAGCGCTCGACGCTAAGCACCAGTTCGGGAAAACCAAGGGATCAATTCCATTTCACTTACCGCACCGACGAATGGCAAGCCCTTTCCAGCGCCGCTAACAGTGTCGGCTTCGGCATGCAAGTCGCGCTGCCGAGCAGTTCGCCGCCGCGCAAGGCCGTGGTCGCGTATACCGAATCGGGATCGCCGGCCAGCGGCGGCAACGTGGCGCGCGGCGCGCAACTGATCAGCGTGAATGGCGTCGCCATCGCCGACGGCGATTCGAGCGCGCTCAACGAAGCCTTGTTTGCTCCCATTGCCGGCAAACAGTACAACTTCCAAGTCATCGATCAAGGCGGCGCGGCGCCGCGCAATGTGACCCTGACCGCGGGCAATGTCACATCCACGCCGGTGCAACACGCGAGCACCCTGGCCGCGCCTTACGGCAATGTCGGGTATATCCAGTTCAATGACCACATTGCCACGGCGGAAGGCCAATTGATCGCGGCGGTCGCCACTTTAAAGGCGGCCAACGGCGGCAAGGGCATCGATGATCTGGTGCTCGATTTGCGCTATAACGGCGGCGGCTTGCTCGATATCGCCAGCGAAATGGCTTACATGATCGCCGGGCCCGGCGCGACCGCCAACAAGAACTTCGAGACGGCCAGCTGCAACGACAAGAATCCCTTCGGCATCACCGCCGGCGAGGGCACACCCTTCCATCGCGCCACGCTGGGCTTCTCGACGACGGCCGGGCAAGCCTTGCCGCAACTGGGCTTGGGACGGGTGTTTGTGATCACGGGCAATGGCACTTGCTCGGCCAGCGAGGCCATCATGAACGGCTTGAAGGGACTGGGTATTCAGGTAGTTCAGATTGGAAACACGACGTGCGGCAAGCCTGATGGCTTTGTTCCCCAGGACAATTGCGGCGTCACGTATTTCACCATCCAGTTCAAGGGCGTGAATCAACTCGGCTTCGGCGACTATGCCGATGGCTTGATTCCGGCCGGCTCGGGCGCGACGGCCAACAATCTGCCCGGTTGCGTGGTGGCCGATGACTTTAGCAAGCCGATGGGCGATATCACGGAAGCACGCCTGGCCGCGGCCCTGCAATACCGGCGCGACGGCACTTGTCCGGCGCCCGCGTCCGGCTACGTCAAGGTTGCCGCCGCCAGACGGGACGCCGTGCTGGGCCGTTCCATGTTGCGGGAAAACCGCTTCTTCTTGCCCAGGCTGGGAGCGCCAAGGTGAGTGCGCCAGGCTGGCTGGGCATGCTGTTGCTGACGGCTAGCCAGTCCTTGGTGGCGATGGCGGAAACACCAGCCTTGCTGGTGCGTCCCGACGCCGCCGCGCGCGATCAATTGCGGGCCGCGCTGAGCCGCGTGCTGAAGGTGCCGACGGTCACCTTGGCCGACGATGCGCTCTTGCGCGACAGTTTGCTGGTGATTGAGAAAGTGCGTCCGCGCGACGCGCGCGGCCTTCAGCTCGACGGGCGCGACCGGGATAAGCCGGAACCGTTCCGCCTGCTCAAGGTCGACGATGCCTGCCTGCTCCTGCGCTTGCGGACCGGAGAGAGGATCGCGCTGCCGGCCAGTCATTGCGTGGCGAGCAATAACTGACATCTCAAGCGGAGAAATGGCGCTTACTGGATGAAGAAGACATGAAAACGGCCCCGAGCGGGGCCGTTTTCATGTCTTGCTCAAGCTCAGGAATAACTGCGCAGACGGAAGGAAAATTCTTGCAGCGACTTGATGCCCGAGGCTTCGGCGCGCGCGCACCAGTCTTGCAATTTGTGTAGCAATTGCTCGCTGGTAAAGTGGGAACGTTCCCAGATCACGCCCAGTTCGACCCGCATCTGGTGCATGGTTTCCAGCGCTTTACTGTGCTGGAACAACTCGCTCAACTGTTGTTGTTGCGAACCTTCGAGCTTGCCCGGTTCGCGCTGCAAGAGCTTGCGCGAGGATTTCAAGAAGCGCGCCTCCAGTTCGGCTTTGCCCTTCAACTGCGCCAGCTCTTCCTTCCAGGCATGCTTGAAGGACTTGGCGTATTTCGACATCACGTCGTAGCGATTGGCGATCACCGATTGCAGGGTCTCGATATCGGCCACCAGTTTTCCGGCGGCAAACTTCGGCGCCGGCGCGCGCCGCTTCACCTTTGCCAGGCCCATCATCTCCAGGGCGCGGATATAGACCCAGCCGATATCGATTTCATACCATTTCGACGACAGCTTGGCCGATGTCGCAAAGGTGTGGTGATTATTGTGCAATTCCTCGCCACCGATCAAGATGCCGAAAGGGATGATGTTGGTGGCCGCGTCGGCGCAATCGTAATTGCGATAACCCCAGTAGTGGCCGATGCCATTGATGATGCCGGCCGCCGTCACCGGTATCCACATCATTTGCACGGCCCAGACGGTGACGCCGATGACGCCAAACAGGGCGACATTAATGACAAACAAGGCCACCACGCCCTGCCAGCTGAAACGGGTGTACAGATTGCGCTCGATCCAGTCGGTCGGCGTGCCGTGGCCATACTTTTCCATCGTTTCCAGGTTTTTCGACTCGGCGCGATACAGTTCCGCCCCTTCGAACAAGACCTTGCGTATGCCGCGGGTGACCGGGCTGTGCGGATCTTCCTCGGTGTCGCACTTGGCATGGTGCTTGCGGTGAATCGCGGCCCACTCCTTGGTCACCTGGCCGGTCGTCAGCCACAACCAGAAACGAAAGAAATGGCTGGGCAGCGCATGCAATTCCAGCGCGCGGTGCGCCTGGTGCCGGTGCAAATAAATGGTCACGCTGGCAATCGTGACATGGGTCACCAGCAAGGTGTAAAAGAATACTTGCCAGCCCGTGAAGCCGGTGATACCCGTCGCTAAAAACTCGAGTATGGCATTGAAAACTGAACTTAAAATCATTACTGCTCCAGAGTGGGTGGCATGTTGGCGGTCGCTCCCGCAGTTGGGGGGAGGTCCGGCAATCTCCAATATTGATGCAATTGTACGCCGAATTCAACTTGTCCCAGCGAACGATTGCCCTGAATCACTTAGTTTACAACAGCTCCAGGCGCAGGCCTGGCCGGGACCGCCGCCGGCGGCGCTTCCGGTGGCATTTCCGGCGCTGTTTCCAGCGCCACGGGCGCGCCGATGATGCGCGACTCGCGCAGCGGATACGGGACCCAGATCTTGTGCTCCTTCAAGGTGCGCCAAATGGCGCGGTTGACGTCGGAAGTGACGCCGCCGCGGCCGTTTTCCGGGTCTTCGATCCAGAAACCGACTTGCAGATCCAGTCCATCGGGGCCAAAGCGCACCAGGGTGCCCGAGGGCGGCGAAGTTTTCGAGACCCGCTCCACCGTCTTCGCCGCCTCGACCAGCAAATCGAGCGCCATGTCGACATCGGTGTCGTTGGCCACCGAGACCTGGGCCGACAGCCACAGCATGCGGTTCGACAGCGAGGAATTCTGCACCGGCGACGAGACGAACATTTCATTGGGCACGATGGACTCGACCCCGTCCAGACCCTGCAACACGGTATACCGCGTATTGATATGGGTCACCTTGCCGCTGTACTTGTCGACGGTGATCATGTCGCCGATGGAAATGCTGCGGTCGAGCAAAATAATGAAGCCCGAGACATAGTTGCTGGCGATTTTCTGTAAACCAAGCCCCAATCCGACACCGAGCGCGCCGCCGAACACCGACAGCACCGTCAAGTCGATTCCCACCAGCGACAGGCTGACCAGCACCGACACCAGGATCAGCACCGCGCGCGCCATGCGCGCGATCACCACCCGCAGCGAGGAATGCAGGCCCGGCATGTTCATCAGACGCTCTTCCAGCGCGGCGCCGGCCCACAGGGCCAGCATCAGCAAGACGCCGACGGACACCAGGGCTTGCAGGATGGTGGCGACGGACACCTTGTTGCGGCCCAGCGGCAAGGTGGTGTGGTCGAGGTAGTCGAACAGATCCGGCCACAGGCCCGTGATGTAAAGGGCCACGGCCAGCCAGGCCAGCAAGGCGAAAATCTTTTCAAACATCAGCATGGCGGCGCCCACCTGCCCCTGGCGCGCGAAGACCCGGCGCAGCAGGTAGAAGCTGAAGCGTATCACGGCCAGGGAAGCGAACAGCGGCAGCGCCACGGCCAGCACTTGCACATGCTGGTGCTTGGCCAGGAAATATTTGGAGATGGCAAGCAAGATGGCGATCAGCAAGGGCGTCAACACGCGCAAGAAACTGTCGACGCCGAGGCGGGCCGCCGCCGGCACCAGGCCGCGCCGGGCAAAGCCGGCGCGCAACAGGCGCGCCAGCCCCCAGCCGACCAGGGCGCAGGCCAGGATGGCGCCGATTTGCCACATCATGCTGGGTTGGCGCGCATCTTCGGCGAAATCGTTGAGCATGCCAAACAGGGGAATCTGGTTCATCGTCGTCGCACTCCGGTTGCGCGCCCGTCTTGGGCGCAGGGGCTGGCAAACCCCTGGGCGGGGCGTCGGTGGCGCGCGCGGGCGCGCCACGCGGGGGCCGGGGCGAGCGCCCCGACCAGCTTACTCGTCGGCGCCAGTGTCGGCGTCGGCGTCGGCCGCCTTCTCGTCGGCGTAGACTTTTTTCGGCATGACTTTGCGCTCGAACACGGCGGCGAAGAAGCCATCCGTGTGCTGCCGGTGCGGCAACAGTTTCAGATAGTCGCCCATTTCCAGGTCGACTCTCTGTTCAGCCAGCACTTGCGTCATCGGCAAGAGGAAAAAGTCTGGATGGGAGGCCAGAAATTGCTCGGCGATGAACTCGTTTTCTTCGCAGAGCAGGCTGCATGTGGCATACACCAGGCGGCCGCCGCCCTTGACCAGACGGGCCGCGCCATCCAGGATCGCCGCCTGCTTCACTTGCAGTTCGACGATCGATTGCGGCTGCTGGCGCCATTTGACGTCGGGATTGCGGCGCAGGGTGCCCAGGCCGCTGCACGGCGCGTCGACCAGCACGCGGTCGATCTTGCCGGCCAGACGCTTGATCTTGGCGTCGCGCTCGTGCGCGATCTGTACCGGATGCACGTTCGACAAGCCGCTGCGGGCCAGGCGCGGTTTCAGCTTGGCCAGGCGTTTTTCCGACACGTCGAAAGCGTACAGGCGGCCGGTGTTGCGCATCAGGGCGCCCAGCGCCAGGGTCTTGCCACCGGCGCCGGCGCAGAAATCGACCACCATCTCGCCGCGCTTGGCGCCGACGATTTGCGACAGCAACTGGCTGCCTTCATCCTGCACTTCGATGGCGCCGCTCTGGAACAGGGGCATGTTTTGCAGCGAAGGCTTTTTCAGCACGCGCAAGCCGAGTGGCGCGTACGGGGTCGGCGTGCTCAGCACGGGCGCCTCGGCCAGCGCCGCCATCGCCTCTTCGCGCGTGGTCTTCATCGAATTGACGCGCAAGTCGAGCGGCGCCGGCGCGTTCAGGGCGTCCGCCAGCAACATCGTTTCGGCCGCGCCGTACTGGGCCACCAATTTGTCGTACAGCCATTTCGGCATGTTGGCGCGCATTTCCGGCTGCATCAGGGAACGGTCGATCTGCGTGATGCGTTCCAGCCATTCGCTCTCTTCTTCCGTCAAGCCGCCCAGGGAATCGACGCCCATCGCTTCGGCCAGGCCGAGGATGGTGAGGCGGCGCATGGTCGGGCCGCTGCCGGCCTCGGCGAAGTCGGTGAAGAAAGACTTGTTGCGCAAGACCGCGTATATGCCTTCCGCCACGGCGCCGCGTTCGCGCGAACCGAGGCGCGGGTGGTCGCGGAAATAGCGCGACAGGGTGCTGTCGGCGGGCGCCGTGAAACGTAAGATCTCGCGCAATACTTCTTCAGCATTGGCAAGTATCGCTGGTGGCAATCTCATTGTTTATTCCTGTGTAAATGTTTGTTGTGTGTCCACGCGGACCTTGCCTTGCTCGATCGACAGCTTACCCTCGATGAACAAGCGGATGGCGCGCGGGTAAAGCAAGTGTTCTTCGACCAGCAGGCGGGTGGCCAGGCTGTCGACTGTGTCGCCGGGCAAAACCGGCAGCACCGCCTGCGCCACGATGGGGCCATGATCGAGCTCGGCGGTGACAAAATGCACCGTCGCGCCATGTTCCGTCTTGCCGCTGGCGAGGGCTTGCTCGTGCGTGTGCAGGCCGGGAAAGTCCGGCAGCAGCGAAGGGTGGATATTGAGCATGCGGCCGGCGTAATGCTCGACGAAGGGCGCCGTCAGGATGCGCATGAAGCCGGCCAGCACCACCAGGTCGGGGGCATGGGCGTCTATCGTCGATTGCAGCACGGCGTCGAATTCGGCCCGGGTCGGATAATCCTTGTTGGCCACCACCGCCGTCGCTATTCCATGCTCGGCGGCGAAGTCCAGGCCCTTGGCGTCGGCGCGGTTGCTGATCACGGCCACCACGCGGGCCGGCCATTGCTCGGCTTGCGCCGCGCGCACGACCGCTTCCATGTTGCTGCCGCGACCGGAAATAAGGATAACGATGTTTTTCATAGCGCGCATTGTACCCGCTATGGCGACGCGAACCAAGAAAGGCGGCAATTTTGCTGCGGCGCAGCACGACCTCCCGCGGCCGACGCGTGAGCGCGGCCGCCGCCCGCTGGAGGCTTATTCGAAGGAGTAAAAGACGCGAAACGGCACTTTTTTCTCGGCCCAGAAATCGGCCGCGTCGCGAAACACGTCGAGCAGGGTTTCGCGCGCTTCCTTGTCGAATTTCTGCGTATTGGGCAATTGTTCGAGCACCACGAGAAAGCCCGTTTGCGGCCCGGCCTTGTACATGGTGTCGGTCAGGCACTCGCGCAGGGCGTCGAAGTTCTTGCCAAAGTTTTTTGGAAAGAGAAAGGCTTCCGCGATGATGGCTAGCACTTGTTGTTTCGTGACACCGGCCAGGCAATGGGCATATAAAAAATGCTGCCCGAGATGGACGGCCTCATCTTGTAACTCGGTCACGCGGAACGCGCGGATGGACTGGACAAGGTTGGGCGGCACGGTGATTAACAAACTCATTTTTCCCTCAAATCGACCTGTTATGCAATGGAGACGCTGGTATCGTTTCTCTGCCTTGCAAGGTGAACCGCGAGCGGGTCAATGCGCGCGCGGCGAATGCGATGCAATGATGCATTTCCTGATGTCAAACTGACCCCATACGCTCATTAGGGTAACGTGTTGTACTAAACGAATCAACCCGAATATGATGTCAAACACAAGATTTGTTACAAATAGGGGGATTCGCGCCCGATTCCCCAGCCCATCTGTGCGAAAGTGCATGTTACAGCCTGCTTTCCGCGGCGCGGCCCCTGTTACAATTTGTTGCCTTACCACCGAGCGCTCGAATACAAGCCGGATTAACATGTAAGCATGTTGTCAGAAATGTCTAGAAAAATGTCCAGAATATACCCACCCTATGAGGAAATGAAATGAACTTGCAAGCCAAATTGATCGTGTCTGCCCTGTGCTTTGGCTCCCTGCCGCTGTTGGCGCAAGCGGCCGACTTTGAAGACTACGGTCGCGTCATCCGCGTCTCGCCGCAAGTCGAGCAAGTGAACCGTCCGCGCCAGGAATGCCATACCGAGTACGTTCAGGTACAACAACCGCAACAACGCGGCATGGGCGGCTCCGTCGTCGGCGGCATCGCCGGCGCCTTGCTGGGCAGCCAGGTTGGCGGCGGTTCCGGACGCACGGCGGCCACGGCGGCCGGCGCCATCGCTGGCGCCATCACGGGCGACCGCATGGAAAACAACGGCAACAACGGTGGCGGCACGCAAGAGCAAGCCGTCAAGCAATGCCGTACCGTCGACCATTGGGAAAGCCGCAACAACGGTTATGAAGTCTCCTACGATTACAAAGGCCACAAATACACGAGCGTGATGTCTTACGATCCCGGTCAACGCGTCAAACTGCGCGTCTCGGTCGAGCCAGCCCAGCAATA
Source organism: Janthinobacterium sp. (assembly GCA_003482555.1). GTDB lineage: Bacteria > Pseudomonadota > Gammaproteobacteria > Burkholderiales > Burkholderiaceae_D > Janthinobacterium. The sequence continues at coordinate 12,989 of DMYQ01000221.1, forward strand.
GTCATTGGCGGCCCTTCAGGGGGCCGCGTTCCGCCCTTCCCGCTGCCGGTCTGTACAGACCGGCAGTTTTCGTTTCCGCCCTCCGGTTTTACTTGCGTTGCAACAAGGCAACGCGGGATAATGGGCAATCTTTCAGGTCGTCCTATGCTCATCAAACGAAAATCCATCGAACAACAAGAATCCTCGCGCCCGGCGCGCAAACCCCGCTACGCGCCCGTCACCCTGTCGGAATTGAATGGCGTGCGCTATCTGCATTTCGGCACCGAATGGGTGCAGGGCGCGATGCGCCTGCGCAAGCCGGACTGGCTGGAACTCGAATACGCCCAACAAATGATGGCCTGGATGCTGTGGATCCCGCAACCGCTGCGCATCGCGCAACTGGGCCTGGGCACCGCCGCGCTGACCAAATTCTGTTACCGCCAGTTTCCCGGCGCGCAAGTGTGCGCCGTCGAACTGAACCCTTCCGTGATCACGGTGTGCGAGTCCATGTTCAAACTGCCGCCCAACGACGAGCGCCTGAGCGTGCTGGAAATGGACGCCCTCGACTTTGTCAACGACGCCGCCAACCACGCCACCCTGGACGCCCTGCAAGTCGATCTGTACGACGCCACGGCGCGCGGCCCGGTGCTCGACAGCGCCGACTTTTACACGGCTTGCGCCAACTGCCTGGCGCCGCACGGCATCATGACGGTGAACCTGTTCGGCGACCACCCCAGTTATGCGAAAAACGTGAAAGCGATGAAATTTGCGTTTGGCCATGTCATTTGCCTGCCCGAAGTACATGATGGCAACGTGGTGGCGATCGCCTTCAAGACCCGGCCCGCGCTCGATTTCGTGGACCTGGCCGCGCGCGCCCTCGAGATCGTGGCCGACAGCAAGCTGCCGGCGAAATCCTGGGTCAAGGGCTTGCAAAGTGCGGCCTGAAGCAATGCGCGGCCGCTGCCGGACGGCCGACAATGAAAGTGAGCGATGAAGAGCGCGTCTCCCAAAGTACTCGATTTACAACATATCTTTACCTGGTTGCTGACCGACGGCCTGGTTGAAAAAGTCGACGTCAAGGCCAACTACGCGCAAGCGCAGGGCATCTTGAAAAATACCGTCGGCGCCATGCATCCGCTGTGCGCGGTGGCCCACTGCAAGTTGCTGTCGGCGCGCGCGCCGCACAAGCAACTCACGCTCGACCTGCTGTGCGAATGGCTGGCCGGACGGGTGGCGCTGCCCTTCGTCCGCATCGACCCCCTGAAAATCGATTTCACCCGGGTCGCCGACGTGATGTCGGCCAATTACGCGGCGCGCTTCAACATCCTGCCCGTGGAATTGACACCGAGCACCCTGACGATCGCCACGGCCGAGCCTTTCTCGCTGGAATGGGAAGCGGAAATCGCCAAGATTTCGCGCCGCGTCATCAAACTGGTGATCGCCAACCCGCTCGACATCGCGCAATACATTTCACAGTTTTTCAGCCTCGCCAAGTCGATCAAGAACGCCAACAAGTCGACCGGCCAGGATCTGGCCCTGCGCAACAACTTCGAACAATTGGTGGAACTGGGGCGCAACAAGCAAGTCGACGCCAACGACCAGCACATCATCAACATCGTCGACTGGTTGTGGCAATACGCCTTCGAGCAGCGCGCCTCCGACATTCATCTGGAACCGAAGCGCGACATCGGTTCGGTGCGCTTCCGCATCGACGGCATCTTGCACCAGGTCTATCAGGTGCCGGCCGTGGTGATGCTGGCCATGACGGCCCGCATCAAGCTGCTGGGGCGCATGGACGTGATCGAAAAGCGCCGCCCGCAGGACGGCCGCATCAAGACCCGCACCGCGGGCGGCCAGGAAATCGAGCTGCGCCTGTCGACCCTGCCGACCGCCTTCGGCGAAAAGCTGGTGATGCGCATCTTCGATCCCGACGTGCTGGTCAAGACCTTGCCCGAACTGGGCTTTCCGGTCGACGACGCGGCGCGCTGGGACGCGCTGACCAGCCGCCCGCACGGCATCATCCTGGTGACGGGCCCGACCGGCTCGGGCAAGACCACGACCCTGTACACCACGCTCAAGGCGCTGGCGACCTCGGCGGTAAACGTGTGCACGGTGGAAGACCCGATCGAGATGGTCGAGGCGGCCTTCAACCAGATGCAGGTGCAGCCCGGCATCGACCTGTCCTTCGCCGACGGCGTGCGCGCCCTGATGCGGCAAGATCCCGACATCATCATGGTGGGAGAGATCCGCGACTTGCCCACGGCCGAGATGGCGATCCAGGCCGCGCTGACGGGCCATCTGGTGCTGTCGACCCTGCACACCAACGACGCGCCGTCGGCCGTGATGCGGCTGCTGGAACTGGGCGTGCCGTATTACCTGCTGGAAGCGACCTTGATCGGCATCATGGCGCAGCGCCTGGTGCGCACCCTGTGCGCCGACTGCAAGAGCTTCGACGGCGAGGTCAGCGACGAGCTCTGGCAAGGCCTGGGCGGGGCCTGGCGCATACCCAAGCCGGCCAAGGTGTACCGCCCGGTGGGTTGCCCGGAATGCCGCCAGACCGGCTACCGCGGGCGCACCGGCCTCTACGAATTGCTCAACATCACGGAAGAGTTCAGCCAACTGGTCAGGGCGGAGACCGACATCCACGCGCTCAGGCGCCAGAGCGTGGCCGA
>DMYQ01000048.1:0-4200 GCA_003482555.1 Janthinobacterium sp.
GACGTGCTGGCCATCTGCGACTGCTTCCCGCGCACCATCCTGGAGTCGCGCGCCGACGACGTCTTCATCGGCACGCCGCCGCTGGCCTTCACCTTCGGCCTGGGCGGCCTGCTGCTGTTTCCCCTGCGCGTGGGCGCCTGCGCCGTGCTGCTCGAGAAGCTGACGCCGGACAGCCTGCTGCGCGCGATCCAGGACTACCGCGCCACGGTGTGCTTCACGGCGCCCACCTTTTACCGCCAGATGGCGCCGCTGGCCGCCGGCCACGACCTGTCCAGCCTGCGCCAGACGGTGTCGGCCGGCGAAGCCTTGCCGCTGGCCACGCGCGACGCCTGGCAGGCGGCCACCGGGCTGGCCATGATAGACGGCATAGGCGCCACCGAGATGCTGCACATCTTCATCTCGGCGGCGGGCGCGCAGATCCGCCGCGGCGCCACCGGCAAGCCGATCCCGGGCTACCAGGCATGTATCCTGGATGCCGACGGCCGCCCGGTGGGCCCGGGCGTGATCGGGCGCCTGGCCGTGAAGGGGCCGACCGGCTGCCGCTACCTGGCCGACGAGCGCCAGCGCGACTACGTGCTGGACGGCTGGAACCTGACCGGCGACGCCTTCGAGATGGACGCCGACGGTTATTTTTACTACCGCTCGCGCAGCGACGACATGATCATTTCGGCCGGCTACAACATCGCCGGGCCGGAAGTGGAGGAAGCCCTGCTGCGCCACCCGGCGGTGGCCGAATGCGGCGTCGTCGGCCGCGCCGATGAAGAGCGCGGCCAGATCGTCGAGGCGCACGTGGTGCTCAAGGCCGGCTTCACGCCCGACCAGGCCACCGTGGCCGAACTGCAGGACTTCGTCAAGCGCCAGATCGCGCCCTACAAATATCCGCGCGCGATCCGCTTCCTGGCGACGTTGCCGCGCACCGAAACCGGCAAACTGCAGCGCTTCAAGCTGCGTACAACAGAAAGCGCCACATGAATATAGTCTGCATAGGCGGCGGCCCGGCCGGCTTGTATTTCAGCCTGCTGATGAAAAAGCAAAACCCGGCCCACCGCATCGTCGTCGTCGAGCGCAACCGGCCTTACGACACCTTCGGCTGGGGCGTGGTGTTTTCCGACCAGACCCTGGGCAACCTGGTGAACGCGGACGAGGCCAGCGCGCGCGCCATCCTGCAATCGTTCAACCACTGGGACGACATCGACGTCCACTTCAAGGGCCAGCGCGTGACGTCCGGCGGTCACGGCTTTTGCGGCATCGGCCGCAAGCGCCTGCTCAACATCCTGCAAGCGCGCTGCGAAGAGCTGGGCGTGGAACTGGTGTTCGAGACCGAGGTGGCGGACGACCAGGAGCTGGCGCGCGCCTACGGGGCCGACCTGGTGATCGCCGCCGATGGCTTGAACAGCCGCATCCGCACCCGCTATGCGGCCAGTTACCTGCCCGAGATCGAGGCGCGCCAGTGCCGCTTCGTCTGGCTCGGCACGCGCAAGAAATTCGAAGCCTTCACCTTCGCCTTCAAGGAAACCGCGCATGGCTGGTTCCAGGCCCATATCTACCAGTACGACGGCGACACCTCGACCTTCATCGTCGAGGCGCCGGAAGATGTGTGGCGCGGCGCCGGACTGGAAGACATGAGCGCCGAGGACGGCATCGCCTTTTGCGAACACCTGTTCGCCGATCAGTTGCAAGGCCACGCCCTGATGACGAACGCGCGCCATTTGCGCGGCTCGGCCATGTGGATCACCTTCCCGCGCATCGTCTGCCAGCAGTGGGTGCACTGGAACGACGCCGTCCCGGTGGTGCTGATGGGCGACGCCGCCCACACGGCGCATTACTCGATCGGCTCGGGCACCAAGCTGGCGCTGGAAGACGCGATCGAACTGGCGCGCTGCTTCGGCGCCCACGCGACGGCGCGCGACGCGCTGGCGGCCTACCAGAGCGCGCGCGCCATCGAAGTGATCAAGATCCAGAGCGCGGCCCGCAATTCGATGGAGTGGTTTGAGAACGTCGAACGCTACAGCGCCATGGAGGCGCCGCAGTTCGCCTATTCCATGCTCACGCGCAGCCAGCGCCTGTCGCACGAAAACCTGCGCCTGCGCGACCCCGGTTATGTGGCCGGCTACGAAGCCTGGCTCAGCGAACGGGCCAGGGCCCAGGCCGGACTGCCGCCCGGGCCGGCGGCGCCGCCCATGCTGACGCCCTTCAAGGTGCGCGGGCTGACGCTGAAGAACCGCATCCTGGTCTCGCCGATGGCGCAGTACAGCGCCGTCGACGGCGTCGCCGGCGACTACCACCTGGTGCACCTGGGCGCGCGCGCGCTGGGCGGCGCGGCCATGGTGTTCGCCGAAATGACGTGCGTCTCGGCCGACGCCCGCATCACGCCGGCCTGTCCCGGCATGTACGCGCCCGAGCACACGGCGGCCTGGAAAAAAATCGTAGCCTTCGTCCACTCCGGCACGGACGCCAAGATCGCCATCCAGCTGGGACACGCCGGCGCCAAGGGTTCGACGCGCGCCATGTGGGACGGCATCGATCAGCCCCTTATGGACGGCAACTGGCCCTTGCTGTCGGCCTCGGAACAGCAGTATCTGGCCGGGGTGTCGCAGACCGCGCGCGCCGCCGACGAAGCCGACATGGATCGCATCGTCGCCGATTTCGTGCGCGCCACGGCGGCCGCCCAGGAAGCCGGCTTCGACTGGGTCGAGCTGCACTGCGCGCACGGCTATCTGCTGTCGAGCTTTATTTCGCCGCTCACCAACCGGCGCAGCGACGCTTACGGCGGCAGCCTGGAAAACCGCTGCCGCTTCCCGCTGCGCGTGTTCGCCGCCATGCGCGCCGTCTGGCCCCGGGACAAGCCGATGAGCGTGCGCATTTCCGCCCACGACTGGGTCGAGGGCGGCGTTACGCCGGACGACGCGGTGCGCATCGCGCGTCTGTTCAAGGCGGCCGGCGCCGACTTGATCGACTGTTCCTCGGGGCAGGTCAGCAAGCTGGAAAAGCCCGTCTACGGGCGCATGTTCCAGACCCCTTTCTCCGACCGTGTCCGCAACGAGGCGGGGATCGCGACCATCGCCGTCGGTTCGATCTTTGAGGCCGACCACGCCAACAGCATCATCGCGGCCGGCCGCGCCGACCTGTGCGCGGTGGGGCGCCCGCACCTGGCCAACCCGGCCTGGACCCTGACGGAGGCGGCCCGCATCGGCTTCGCGGACCTGGCCTGGCCGCGCCAGTACCAGCCCGCCAAAGTCCAGTTGGAGCGCAATCTGGAGCGCGAAAAGCAGCTGGCGGCGGCGAATACCGGCCTCAGCGCGCAGCAGGTGGCGGCGAAATTGCTGGAGGGTTGAGATGACACGGGTCGAGATGACGCCACTGGCGCTGAGCGGCAAGCATGCCCTGGTCACGGGAGCAGGGCGCGGCATCGGCCACGCCTGCGCCCGTGCCTTGCTGGAACGGGGCGCCCGCGTGACCCTGGCCGGGCGCGACGGGGCGCAACTGGCGGCCGCCGCGGCGCAGCTGGCCGGCTGCGGCGAGGTGGCCTGCGAAGCGCTCGACGTCAGCGTGGAAGAGTCGGTGCGGGACGGATTCGCGCGCGCCGCCGCCCGCTTCGGCCGTATCGATATCCTGGTCAACAACGCCGGCCAGGCCGTCTCCGCGTCCTTCGGCAAGACCGACGCCGCGCTGTGGCGGCAAATGCTGGCGGTGAACCTGGATGGCGTCTTTCACTGCAGCCAGGCGGCGCTGCCGGCCATGCTGGAGGCGGGCTGGGGGCGCATCGTCAACGTCGCCTCGACCGCCGGCCTGGTCGGCTACCGCTACGTCAGCGCCTACGTCGCCGCCAAGCACGGCGTGATCGGCTTGACGCGGGCGCTGGCGCTGGAAGTGGCCAGCCGCGGCGTCACCGTGAACGCGGTCTGCCCCGGCTACACGGAAACGGACATCGTGAAACAGGCGCTGGCCAATATCGTCGCCAGGACGGGGCGCGACGAAGCCCAGGCGCGCGCCGAGCTGGCGGCCGGCAATCCGCAAAAGCGCCTGGTGCAGAGCGTCGAGGTGGCGGCCGCCGTGGCGTGGTTGTGCCTGCCCGAATCGGGCGCCATGAATGGTCAATCGATCGCCGTCGCCGGCGGCGAAGTCATGTAAGGAGTACGATGTCGTTCCCGGAAAACAGCACACAGGCGCCAGGCGCGCCGCAGGATGGGGAAGAGGGCG
>DMYQ01000048.1:4278-4671 GCA_003482555.1 Janthinobacterium sp.
GTCACCGGCGGCAACATCACCGGCATCACCGACCAGCTGGAGCGGGAAAAGCTGGTGCTGCGCGTGCCCGATCCGAAGGACAGGCGCGCCTACAGCGTGCAGCTGACGGCGGCCGGACGGGACGCCTTCACGGCCATGGCCGTGGTCCACGAAGGCTGGATCGCCGAGCTGCTGCACGGCGTCTCGCCGCANNCACCAGTCGCTCAAGCTGTGGCTGCGCATGCTCTCTTGCACCGTCAAGATTGAAAACGAAATCCGCAGCCGGCTGCGCGCGAGCTTTGACATCACCCTGCCGCGCTTCGATTTGATGGCGCAGCTGGAGCGCCACCCGCAAGGCTTGCGCATGGGCGAGCTGTCCAAGCGCATGATGGTCACCGGCGGCAACATCACCGG
>DMYQ01000048.1:4992-5175 GCA_003482555.1 Janthinobacterium sp.
CTGCTGCACGGCGTCTCGCCGCAGGATAAGACCCAGTTGATCGATCTGCTGTCGGCCATGAAGCGGCAGTTGAACGAGCCCGAGCAATCAGAGAGGAAACCCGCATGCGATATCTCCCCGGACTAGCCAGTCCCGACCAGCCGGCCGGCCTGGCCGGCTACCAGGCCCGCCATTTCCGTTTCG
>DMYQ01000048.1:5379-7474 GCA_003482555.1 Janthinobacterium sp.
CTGCGCGAGCTGTTCCGCGCCCTGGCCTACGCCGACGATGTCAAGGTGGTCGTCATCGCCGGCGCCGGCGAAAACTTTTGCTCGGGCGGCGACGTGCACGACATCATCGGCCCGCTGACCAAACTCGACATGCCGGGTCTGCTGGCCTTCACGCGCATGACGGGCGACCTGGTCAAGGCCATGCGGGCTTGCCCGCAACCGATCGTGGCCGCCATCGACGGCATTTGCGCCGGCGCCGGCGCCATGCTGGCGCTGGCCTCCGACATCCGCCTCGGCACGGCGCGCAGCAAGACCGCCTTCCTGTTCACCCGGGTCGGCCTGGCCGGTTGCGACATGGGCGCCTGCGCGCTGCTGCCGCGCGTGATCGGCCAGGGCCGCGCTGCCGAACTGCTGTACACGGGCCGCTCGATGGGCGGCGTGGAGGGCGAGCGCTGGGGCTTCTTCAACAGCCTGCACGAGGCGCCCGACTTGCAAGCGCAAGCGCTGGCGCTGGCCGCCGGCCTGGCCGCCGGGCCCACCTTCGCGCACGGCATGACCAAGAAAATGCTGCAGCAGGAATGGAATATGGGCATCGACGAGGCGATCGAGGCGGAAGCGCAGGCGCAGGCCATCTGCATGGCCACCAACGACTTCCACCGCGCCTATCACGCCTTCGTGGCGAAAGACAAACCGCAATTCGAGGGCGACTGAATGAGCGACAAGACTTATCTGGAATGGCCGTTTTTCGAGCCGCGCCACGCGGCGCTGGAACGCGAGCTGGACGCCTGGGCCGGGCAGCATATTCACGCCAGCCACGGCGCCGACGTCGACGCCGCCTGCCGCGCGCTGGTGCGCCAACTGGGCGCGGCCGGCTGGCTCGAACACGCCGTCGGCGAGATCGACACGCGCGCCATTTGCCTGATCCGCGAAACGCTGGCGCGCCACGCCGGCCTGGCCGACTTCGCCTTCGCCATGCAGGGCCTCGGTTCCTGCGCCATCAGCCTGTTCGGCGGCGCCGCCAACCGCGCCGCCTATCTGCCGGCGGTGGCGCGCGGCGAAGCCATCGCCGCCTTCGCGCTGTCCGAGCCGCAGGCCGGCTCCGACGTGGCGGCGCTCGCCTGCGCGGCGCGCCTGGACGGCGACGAGTATGTGCTCGACGGCGAGAAGACCTGGATTTCAAACGGTGGCATCGCCGATTTTTACGTGGTCTTCGCGCGCACCGGCGAGGCCCCGGGCGCGCGCGGCATCAGCGCCTTCATCGTCGACGCCGACACGCCCGGCCTGGAGATCGCCGAGCGCATCGCCCTGATCGCGCCGCACCCGCTGGCGCGCCTGCGCTTCAATAATTGCCGCGTGCCGGTCGGCAAACGCCTGGGCGAACCGGGGCAGGGCTTCAAGGTGGCGATGGCCACCCTGGACGTGTTCCGCACTTCGGTGGCGGCGGCGGCGCTGGGCTTCGCCCGGCGCGCCTTCGACGAGGCGCTGCGCCACGCCACCGGACGCAAGATGTTCGGCCAGACCCTGGCCGATTTCCAGTTGACGCAAGCGAAGCTGGCGCAGATGGCGACCGGCATCGACGCCGCCGCCTTGCTCACTTACCGCGCCGCCTGGCGGCGCGACCGCGGCGGCAAAGTCACCAAGGAAGCGGCGATGGCGAAGATGACGGCCACCGAAACGGCGCAACAGGTGATCGACGCGGCGGTGCAGATGTTCGGCGGCCTGGGCGTGGTCAGCGGCCATCCGGTCGAGTGCCTGTACCGCGAAATCCGCGCCCTGCGCATCTACGAGGGCGCCACCGAAGTCCAGCAATTGATCATCGCGCGCGAACTGCTGCGCGACGCGCCGGCCGCGCCGGAATGACAGGGCATCACATGGAATTTCTGCAACCGCCAGGATGGGCCAGGCCGCGCGGCTACTCGAACGGGGTGGCGGCCAGCGGGCGCACGGTGTGCGTCAGCGGCATGATAGGCTGGGACGGGCAGGGCGTCTTCCACACCGACGACTTCGCCGGCCAGGTGCGCCAGGCCCTGCACAATGTCGTCGCCGTGCTGGCCGAGGCCGGCGCCCGGCCCGAGCACATCGTGCGCATGACCTGGTATGTGGTCGACAAGAACGC
>DMYQ01000048.1:7694-8579 GCA_003482555.1 Janthinobacterium sp.
GCCATGACGGCGGTGCAGGTGGTGGCGCTGGTGGAAGACCGGGCCCAGGTGGAAATCGAAGTCACCGCCATCGTGCCGCTTTAAGCTGGCTCCGTAATTGAGCGCGGGCCGCCGGCCCGGTCGGCGCTTTAGCCTGTACAATAGCGACTCTTCAGTGTGCCGCCATCGCACAATGGATAGTGCAACCCCCTCCTAAGGGGTAGATGTGGGTTCGATTCCCGCTGGCGGTACCACCGGCTCGCGCCTTGAGCGGGCCGCGATTTTAGCGACACCTTGCCGATATTTGGCGCTCCCCGCGCCACTATCGGTACAATGCGTGTTTCATTCATCCAATCGGCCGGTATTTCGCTTCGCCGCGGAACGCGCCCGAGCACCTCTCTCATTCATTATGGCTGTCATCTCTCTCTCATCGGCGCAACTCGCGTTCGGTCACGTCGCGCTGCTCGATCACGCGGAATTTTCACTTGAAACGACCGAAAGGGTCGGCTTGATCGGTCGCAACGGCACTGGCAAATCCTCGCTGCTGAAGGTGATCTCGGGCATGTTCAAGCTCGACGATGGCTTGCTGGTCATGCAACAAGGCATCAAAATCGCCTATGTCGAGCAAGAGCCGCAATTCGACCCGGAGATGTCGGTGTATAACGCGGTCGCTTCCGGCATGGGCGATTTGCAAGCCCTGCTGCAGGAATACGATACCCTGACCGGCCAGTTCGGCGAGGGCGACGACGAGGCCCTGATGGAGCGCATGCACGATATCCAGGTCAAGCTCGACGCCGGCGACGGCTGGAGCTTGCCCAATAAGGTCGAAACCGTGCTGGGACGCTTGAACCTGAGCGGCGACATGCTGATGAAGACCCTCTCGGGCGGTATGCAAAAGCGCGTCGC
>DMYQ01000171.1:0-184 GCA_003482555.1 Janthinobacterium sp.
CATGGTCATGGCTTTTTCGATTTGCGCGCGGCTCGCCTGCGGCTTGTAGACCGGCAGCGGCTCATAGGTGTCGGGATCGAATTCGATCTCGCCCATCTGCACGTCGAAGGGCAGGTCGATCAGCACGGGGCCGGGACGGCCGGAGCGCATCAGGTGGCAGGCTTGCTGGAACACGCGCGGCACC
>DMYQ01000171.1:478-2364 GCA_003482555.1 Janthinobacterium sp.
TCCTTGTACAGGCGGGCGCGCGGGGCCTGGCCGGTGATGCACAGGATGGGGATGGAATCGGCCTGGGCCGAGTACAGGCCGGTGATCATGTCGGTGCCGGCGGGGCCCGAGGTGCCGATGCAGATGCCGATGTTGCCGGCGCCGGCGCGGGTGTAGCCTTCGGCCATGTGGGCGGCGCCTTCGACGTGGCGGGCCAGGATGTGTTTCAGGGTGCCGCGCTTTTTCATGGCCGCGTAAAACGGGTTGATGGCCGCGCCTGGAATGCCGAAGGCCTGGGTCAAGCCTTCTTTTTCCAACACGTGAATTGCTGCTTCTGCCGCTGTCATTTTTGCCACGATGGATCTCCGGTTGTGATTGCTTTTTCGATGAAATACATCGTAAGGCGAAACTTGGGGTTTGATAAGAGGACAAAAAATCGTATTATTCGATACTTGAGGTATGGAATGAGACAGGGAAGAAGGGCTAAAAATGGATAAATTGAAGCAGATAGAAGCCTTCGTCGACGTGGTCGAACACGGCAGCCTGGCGCGCGCGGCGCTGGGGCAAAACATCACGCCGGTGATGCTGGGGCGGCGCATCGATGCGCTGGAAAAGCGCCTCGGCGTCAAGCTGATGCACCGCACCACGCGGCATTTGCGGCTGACCGAGGAGGGCACCGTCTTCCTCGACCATTGCAAGACCCTGTTGAGCGACCTGGACAACGCGGAAAAGATCATTTCCGAGGGTCGCCACAAGGCCACCGGCCACCTGGTGGTGTCGGCGCCGGCCGCCTACGGGCGCAAGCACGTGGCGCCGCACGCGCCGACCTTCCTGGCCGAGCATCCGGACGTAAAAATATCGTTCAATCTGACCGACCGCGTGGTCGACCTGGTGCGCGAAGGCTACGACGTCAGCATCCGCATCGGCGGCGCCATCGATCCCAGTTTCGTGGCGATCAAGCTGGCGACCAATCGGCGCGTGGTGTGCGCCACGCCCGACTATCTGCGCCGCAAGGGCATCCCGCATACGCTGGACGACCTGGAGCGGCACAATTGCCTGGCCTTCAATTTGCAGGGCGGGCAGCAGCGCGGCTGGTATTTCCAGCAAAACGGCAAGCCGGTGACGATACGGGCCGAGGGCGACCTCGATTGCAACGATGGCGAATTGCTGCACCGCTGGGCCAGCGAAGGGCTGGGGCTGGCGTGGCGCTCGACCTGGGAAATCCAGGCGCAATTGGCGGCCGGGGAACTGGTCACGGTGCTCGACGACTACGCTTTGCCCGATTACAACATCATGGCCGTCTATCCGCAGCAGCGGCACCTGCCGGCCAAGGTCAGGTTTTTCGTTGAAAAACTGAAGACGATCTACGCGCGCCCGGGCTACTGGATGGCTTGATGCGGCCGCCTGCTGCCGGCCTGGGCGCGCACGCTTGTCTTGCCGTGCGCCATGGAGAGATCAAAGTTGCTACATTCCGGGAATCACATCAATGACAGAAAGGTGTTAACCGTGATCGATTCTGCAACTCTGCGGCCCTATAAGACCGCCGTCTTCACCGAAAAGGCTCGCGAAGACTTTCCTTTTGATAATCTTCCCGCCGCGCCCGTGCGGGTGAAATTTTTTACCCGCATCCGCCTGTCGGGGCAGGACATGTTCGAGGACGTGTACACCTGCTGGCGCGACATGAACGAATCCGAGTTCATCGGCCGCTTCCTGGCTTGCACCTTGATGGATTTCGCTCCCTGAGGCGCGCCGTCCGCTTGCGTTGGCACCGGGCCGGCCTGGCGCCGGGCCGCGCGCGCGTGGCCGGCGACGCCGCTGCGGGCGCCCGCCCGGGCGCCGGAAACGCGCGTTCGAAAGGCGAGCTGGACAGGTTGAATTGCGCCATATATAATGCGGCCTCTTTTCCC
>DMYQ01000171.1:2420-2621 GCA_003482555.1 Janthinobacterium sp.
TTCGCTCCCTGAGGCGCGCCGTCTCCTTGCGTTGGCGTTGATGTCGGGCCGGCCTCGCGCCGGTTCGCGCGCGCGTGGCCGGCGATGCCGCTGCGCGTTTCCGGCCGTGCGCGCGCTGGAAACGCGCGTCTGGAAGGCTGAGACGTTCAAAAGGCGCGTTCGGAAGACGAGCTGGACAGGTTGAAATTCGCCGTATATAAT
>DMYQ01000250.1 GCA_003482555.1 Janthinobacterium sp.
ATCCCTCGCCGGATCGCTCCCCACCATAGCCGCAGGAGAAGTCACCCATGAACAAAGGCATCATCCGACTCGGCGACCCGCACAGCCACGGCGGCAAGGTCATCCAGGCCGACGCGCGCGCGACGGTCAATGGCGTGAATGTGGCGCGGCAAGGCGACGCCTGCAGTTGCCCGATTCCCGGCCACCATAATTGCAAGATCGCCGAGGGCCACCCCACGCACAGCATCGACGGTATTCCGGTCGCCTACGCCGGCCACAAGACGACCTGCGGCGGCACCCTGGAGTCGACCGCACCGAGTTCCGGCTGGAGGTAAATGCCGCCGCCCGTGCTCGGCCGCAGGGACGATGCTTTGCATGGTTCAATATGTCAACCGCAGCCGAGGGCGCGCGGGAGAGCATGGGTTTGGCGGCGGTCGGGCGTGAAGCGGCCAAGTCCGGGCCGCCGGACGTTTTTTCCCGGGCGCGACACGGATCGCGACCCCACACCACCATATCGAGGCACGCGCGAGTGAAAACCGATGAGCAGACACATCCCCCAATCGCGCCAAGCAAGGCGGGGCCGCATCCGGTGCTCGTTCACGGCCTTAAATTCGCGGCGCGCGTCGAGACTCTCAAGCTGACCTGCCTGGACGAGATTTGGCGCGGCTGGGAGGCGAAGCACCGCTTCCGCTGCGCCGAGGGGCACGAGATCATGGTCAGCCCCGTGAGCTTGCTGGGCGGCCTGAAAGCCTGCCCCGCCTGTCGGGCCGAAGCCTGCATGCGGCGCTTGCACGCCAGTGCGGCCGCCGCCAACGTGGCGTGCCTGGACACCGTGTGGCGCGGCGCCAACGTCGCTTACCGCTTGCGCTGCGGCGCCGGCCACGAATGGACTCACACCCTCAAGAATTTGACCGGATGCCCGGTATGCAACAAGGAGACGGCCAAGGCGAGACGCCGCCTGCAAGACGGACTGCAGCGCTTGACGCGTCTGGCATTGGAACGGGGCGGCGCCTGCCTCAGCGAGGTCTATCTTGGGCAAGCCGTGCGGCATCGCTTCCGCTGCGCCGAGGGGCACGAGTGGGAAACGACCGCCTCGGAGGTCCTGCGGGGCGCGTGGTGTCGCCGCTGCGCTTATGCGGACAAGGCCGTGAACTACAGATTGCCCGACGGTTTGGCGCGCCTGCGACAAGCGGCGCAAGACAAGGGTGGGCTTTGCCTGAGCGATGCTTATATGGGGAGCAAACACACTTACCGCTTCCGCTGCGGCAAAGGCCACGAATGGCAAACACTGGGCGCTCTCGTGTTGCGCGGCGCGTGGTGCCTCGCCTGCGTCGACGAGCGGAAAGGCGAACGCCTGCTACTGGCCGACGGGTTCGCGCGTTTGCTGCAAATGGCGGCGGACAAGGGCGGACTCTGTCTGAGCGACGCTTATCTCGGGGGCAAACGCCACTACCGCTTTCGCTGCGAGCGCGGGCACGAGTGGGACGCGAACGCCGCGTCGATTTTCCGCGGCGGCTGGTGTTCGATCTGCGCGCACGCGGCCCGTCGCTTGGGCATCGAGGCGGCCCGGGCGACGGCGCAGGCGCGCGGCGGGCAGTGCCTTTCGCAATCTTACGTCGGCACGTCGGTCAAGATGGAATGGATGTGCGACAGGGGGCACACCTGGCACGCGCGGTTCGGGAAAATCCGGCGTGGACAATGGTGCCCGCAGTGCGCGCACATGGCGCGGATCAGCAACAAAAATTCCACGGCTCGGCGACGCTACGAAGCCGCGGGGCAATTGCCCTAAGTCCCGCCGGCGCCGCGCCTGCGTCTGCGTCGACGCGGCGCCTTCACGCCAATATCAGGCGCCGGTACTGGCTGGGCGCGACGCCCGCGCCGGCGCGGAAGCGGTGGCTGAAATGGCTGGAGTCGGCGTAACCGCAGGCGCTGGCGACTTGTTGCAGCGGCAGTCCCGTGCTTTTCAGCAGATGCCGGGCGCGCTCCAGGCGGCGCGCCGCGACCCAAGCCGAGGGCGGCGCGCCGAAGGACAGGTGGAACATGCGCGCCAGGTGGAATTCCGACATGCACGCCACGCGGGCCAGCAGGCCCAGGCTCAGGTCTTGCTCCAGATGGGCGTCGATGAATTCGGCCAGGCGGCGCCGCACGGCCGGCGCCAGGCCGCCGCGCGGCTTTTCGTCGCGCCGCAGCAGCGCCTGCCCGCGCAGCAAGTGGCTCAAGGTTTCGTGGGTCAGCTCGTTGGCGCGCAGGCGCGCGTCCGGGCCGTCCCACGACATGCCGATCAAGGCCTGGCACAGTTGCGCGATGCGGGGATTTTCGAAATAGGTGCTGTCGGCCAGGGTCAGTTGCCGCGGTTCGCGGTCGAGTTCAATCACGGCGCGCCGGGTGAAATGTTCGGGTAAGAAATAGATGTGCAAAAAACGCAGATTGTCGCGCACCCACCAGCGCGACTCGTGCCAGTCGGGCAGGGCGCACAGGCGGCCCGGCGCGCCGAACCGGCCGGGCAGGTCGTCGCGCTCGGTGCGGTAACCGCCGCCCATGTAGTAGGACAGGGTGTGGTGGCCGGGCTGGATGTAGAAGGTTTCTTCCTCGTCCGTCTGGCGCCGCCAGATGGCCAGCGCCAGGTCGTCGCCCAGCAGGGCGTGGCGTTCCAGGGTCGCGTTGGTGTTCGACATGGTCTGGAACACCATGTGGGAAATGCCGCTGGCCGCCGCGGCGAGGTTGGGCGGAAACGCGGCGGTGACGATGGGTGGGCGCGCTGGCATGGTGGCATCGAAGAAAAGTGGGTGACCCAAGTCTAGCATGGCGCGCCGCATCGCCCCGGTGCCGGGCGCGATAAACGCAAGAATAGACAAGTGCGGACAAGCGCGGACAAAGTCGACAAGCCGCGAACCGGGCCGCGGGCGGGCGCGCGCGCAAAGCCCGCAATCCCAGACAAGTCGGGCGGCGCCGCCGGCGCTATGCTGTCCTTTCCGCTTTCGAGCACACACCGGCGCCGCCATATGAATCCCTTCCTCTATATATTGACCGTCCTGATCTGGGGTACCACCTGGATCGCCATCAAGTTCCAGCTCGGCGTGGTGCCGGCGCCCGTCTCGATCGCCTATCGCTTCTGGCTCGCCGCCGCCGTGCTGATGACGGTGCTGATCGTCCGCCGCAAGCCGCTGTGGCCGCCGCGCCGGGCCTGGCGCTACCTGCTGGCGCAAGGCATCGCCCTGTTTTGCTGCAATTTCCTGTGCTTTTATTACGCCAGTCTATGGGTGCCGAGCGGACTGGTGGCGGTGGTCTTTTCCACCGCGCCGATCTGGAACGCCGTCAACGGCCGCCTCTTCATGGGACGGGAAATCCGGCGCCAGGTGGTGCTGGGCGCGCTGCTCGGCCTGGCCGGTATCGGCTTGCTGTTCTTGCCGCAGATGCAGGGGCACTGGGGCGACGGCGGCATGGTGTTCGGGCTGGGGCTGGCGCTGCTGGGCACCTTGTTTTTTTCCTGTGGCAATCTGCTGTCGAGCCGCATGCAAGCGATGGGGCTGACGCCGCTGCTCACCAATACCTGGGCCATGTTGATCGGCGCCTCCATCCTGAGCGCCGCCGCGCTGCTGCTGGGCATGCCATTCGCGCTGGAGCCGAATCCGCGCTACCTCGGCGCATTGCTCTACCTGGCCATTCCCGGCTCGGTGATCGGCTTCACCGCCTACCTGATGCTGGTCGGCCGCATCGGGCCGGACCGCGCCGCCTACTCGACGGTGCTGTTTCCGGTGGTGGCGCTGACGGTATCGACCGTGTTCGAAGGCTATCACTGGAGCGCGCCGGCCTGGTGCGGGCTGGCCTTGGTGTTGATGGGTAACTTGCTGGTCTTCCTGCCGACCCGTCTGTTTGACAGGCGCCTCGCCGCCGCCTGAAGCGTGCCCGCCATCCTGCCCGGACGCCGCCACCGAAAAGGACGCGCCGCGGTTCAAGGGCGGGGGCGCGGTCGAATTACAACGGAACTGTATTCCCTGAAGGGAATGTTTTACTTTGGAAACTTCGGCGCAGATACTTCAAAGCGGATATATTAATTTCGGATATCAATTTTTCCATGTTGGCTTTGATGTATGGCAATTTCTCCGCAGGTTTTTCTGAATGCCAAGGCCATGAAATTGACGCCCCGCTCCGCCGCCCCGCTCCCGTCGTCCCTGTCCATCGTTCTACTGTGCGCGCTGGCCGCGGCGCCGCTGGCGCGGGCGCAACAAGCCGGCGTCGATGCCGGCCAGTTGCTGCAACAGATAGACCGGGAGCGCGCCCCGGCCCTGCCTAAAAAGGCCGCCCCGCCTATCACCCCGGCCACGCCGGCCATGCAGGCGCCGCCCGGCCTGTCGGTGCGGGTGACGGCGTTCACCTTCTCGGGTAACACCCTGCTCGACGATGCGCAATTGCGGACCGCCCTGGCCGCCTAACTGGGCCGCTAGCTCGGCTTCGCCGACTTGCAGGCCGCCGCCGCCGATGTGGCCGAGGCTTATCGCAAGGCTGGCTGGATCGCGCGCGCGTATTTGCCGCGTCAAGACATCCGCGACGGCAAGGTCGGCATCGAGATCGTCGAAGCCGTGTTTGGCGGCGCCCGCGTCGAAGGCCCGCGCTCGAAGCGCGTCAAGCCCGAGCGCGTGCAGGCCATCATCGCCGGCGCCCTGCCCGAGGGCAGCATGCTCAACGCGCGCGCGCTGGACCGGGCCCTGTTGCTGGCCGATGACTTGCCCGGCGTCGGCGTGGCCGGCGGCCTGCAAGAGGGCGCCAAGCCCGGCCAGACCGATTTGATCGTGCGCCTCAGCGACAAGCCCTGGATCGGCGGCGACGTCGACCTCGACGACACCGGCGCGCGCGCCGTCGGCGCCGAGCGCGCCAGCGCCAATCTGTACCTGGGCAGCCCCTTCGGACTGGCCGACCAGGCGGGCGCCAACCTGATCCACACCCTCGGCAGCGACTACGCCCGCCTGGCCTGGTCCGTTCCGCTCGGCTACGACGGCTGGCGCGTGGGCGTCAGCGCCTCCGAACTCAAGTATCGCCTGGTGGCCGAAGACTTCAAGGGCTTGAACGCCAAGGGCAGTTCCACCACCGGCGGTCTGGACGCCAGCTACCCGCTGCTGCGTTCGCGCCAGAAAAACGTGTACCTGGGCTTGAACTACGACCACAAGCGCTTCGACAACCTGGCCAACCAGGCCATCACCAGCCACTATGCAAACGACGCCTATTCGGCCTCGGTGAGCGGGAATGCGTTCGACGATCTGGGTGGCGGCGGCGCCAACAACGCCAGCTTGAGCCTGGTGTCCGGCCGGCAGGTGCTGGGCCACCTCGACCCCGGCGAAAACGCCGCCCTGCAAGGCCATTACACGAAGCTGCGCTACAGCCTGTCGCGCCTGCAGGCGCTGGGCGAGCGCTTCGCGCTGTACGCCGCGTTCTCCGGGCAAGAGACGGGCGGCCACAAGCTCGATTCCTCGGAAAAATTCTACCTGGGCGGCGCCGCCGGCGTGCGCGCCTACCCGGCCGACGAGGGCGGCGGCTCGGGCGGCAGCCTGGCCAGCGCCGAGTTGCGCTGGAGCTTGCCGCATGGCGTCGCGCTGAGCGGCTTTTACGATAGCGGCACCGTTTCCAATTACGACGGCGCCAAGAGCTACAGCCTGCACGGCGCCGGCCTGGCGCTGGGCTGGCAAGCCGATTCCGGACTGAACCTGAAGGCCATTTGGGCGCGCCGCGTGGGCGACAACCCCAACCGCGCGGCCAACGGCGACGACCAGGACGGCACGCTGCATAAAAACCGCCTGTGGCTGAGCGCCGGCTTGTTCTTTTAAAATCCCCCGCAGGCCCCACCGGAGCGCCGCATGAACATTTACGGCAATGCCGTACACGCCCCCGGCGGTCTGGTGATCATGTCGGCGCAAGCCGCCGACCGCCTGCTGGGCGGGGTGGTCAACAACAGCGGCGCCGTCGAGGCGCGCGACATGAGCGCGGCCGGCGGCGTGATCCGCCTGGACGCCGGCAATGGCGCCACCACGGTGTCGGGCACGCTCGACGCGTCGGCCGCGGCCGGCCGCGGAGGCAGGATTTCGCTGGCCGGCGAGCAAGTCAAGGTCGGCGCCGGCGCCCGTCTCGACGCCAGCGGCGCCGAGGGCGCCGGCATCATCCACGTCGGCGGCGCTTGGCAGGGCGGCCCCGGCATGGCCCAGGCCAGCGTGGCCGAGGTGGCCGCCGGCGCCACGCTGAACGCCAGCGCGACCCGGCTCGGCGACGGCGGCGAGATCGCCGTCTGGTCGGACGTCCATAATACGGCCGGCGCCACCGGCGTCCACGGCGACTTGCAAGCAAAGGGCGGCGCCCTGGGCGGCGCCGGCGGGCGCGTGGAAACCTCGGGCGGTCGGCTCGACTTGGCCGGCGCCACGGTGGACGCCTCGGCGCCCGCCGGCGCCCGCAGCCTGTGGCTGCTCGACCCGTCCGACGTGACCGTGGCGCACGGTTCCGGCGGCGCCCTGAGCGGCGGCGTCTTCGATCCCGCCGCGCCCTCGATCATCGGCGACGAGCAGATCAACACCGCCCTGAACGGCGGCACCGATGTCACCATCCAGACTTCGGCCGGGGTCGGCGGCAGCGGCGCTATCGTGGTCAACGGCTACAGCGAGGCCGGCGGCGCCGTGGCGATCAGCAATACCGGCGGCGGCGCGCGCGGTCTCACCTTGAGCACCGCCGGTTCCATCGACATCCGAGCCGGCGCCAACATCGCCGGCTCGGCCGGCAACGCGCTCAGCGTCAATCTGATCGCGGGCACCGGCAGCGTCATTTCCGGCAACATCGACAACGCCGGCGGCGCCACCACGCTGACCGGGGCGGCCACGCTGAACGGCGCCATCGCGAACGGCATCCTGTCGAGCAGCAACGGGGGCGTCCTCGGCAACAGCGGCGGCGGCAGGCTGGACGGCGTCACCATAGGCGCCGCCGGCTTGAACACCAGCGGCAACTTTTACATTTACCACGACCTGGACCTGGCCAATGGCGCGACCCTCACGCTAAACGGCGGCGCCTGGTATTTCGACGGTCAAAGTACCTGCCAGGCGCCCGGCACCGTGCACCACATCGCCACCGGCGGCAACGCCAGCGTGAATATGGTCGGCGCCACCCTGAACATCTTCGCCGTCAACGGCCAGACCTTGCAGATCGACAGCGGGGTTACCGTGCGCGGCTATGGCGCGCTGTCCCATTATTGGCCGGGCGACATCGTGAACGCCGGCGTCATCAGCGCCGACACGCAGGGGCAAACCCTCACCATCAACCCGGCCACCTTCACCAATAGCGGCACGCTCAACGTCAACGGCGGCGCGCTGAACCTGGACGCGTCCAGTTGGAGCAACCCAGGCAAGATCAACGTCAACAGCGGCACCTTGAATCTGGACGACACCTTCACGGTGGCTCAATTGACCGGCGCCAGCCATTTCGGCGGCAGCGGCGGCAGCGTCAACCTGAACGGCACGCTGGACAATACCGGCACCTCGGTCGACGTGGGCGGCAGCGGCCTGTTCGGCGCCGGCGGCTTGACTTCGCTCAACGGCACCATCTTGAACGGCACCGTGCAAAGCGCCGACACCGTTTACACCTTGAACAGCAATGGCGGCGGCCGGCTCGACGGCGTCACCCTGGGCGGCGCCAGCTTCAACACGGGCGGCAACAATCTATGGCTGGCCCACGGCCTGACCCTGGCCGACGGCGTGACGGTCAACAAGGGTGGCCAGAACGGGTATTTCGACGGTCAGAGCAGCGGCGAAGCGGCCGGCACCGTGCAACATCTCGCCAGCACCGGCCACGCTACCGTCAACAACGCGGGCGGCGCCCTCGTCATTTTCGCGGCCAACGGCCAGACCTTGCAAGTCGACAGCGGCGTCACCTTGCGCGGCTATGGCGCTCTGCAACAGTATTGGGGCGGCAGCGTCATCAACGCCGGCATCGTCAACGCCGACGCGGGGGGGGGCAGAACTACAGCGTCAACGCCGACAACTTCGCCAACAGCGGCACGATCAATGTCGCCGCCGGCGCGATCTTTTACCGCGGCGCCGGTTTCACCAACACCGGCACCCTGTCCGGCTCCGGCATGATCGTGGTGGGAACCGGCACGGCGGGCATCGTCAACCAGGGCGCCATCATCCCCGGCGGAACGGGCGCCACCGGCACCCTGACCATCGCCGGCGACCTGCAACTGTTGACCGGCAGCAATCTGTTGATGGAATTGGGCGGCGTCAACGCCGGTCAATTCGACCGGGTGCTGGTGACCGGCGCCGTGTCGGGCAACGCCGGATCGTTCGGCGACATGGCCGTGTCGAAAATCAACGGCTACACCTACGCCAACGCCAGCGGCGACGCCTTCGCCTTGCTGAGCGCCGCCTCGGGTGCCGACAGCGCCACCTTCGGCGCGGTCACCCTGGCGCGCAGCAATCTGACGAGGGACTACTCGGCCGCCAATTTCACCTTGAACATGGCGCCGATGGTGTTGACCGTGAGTGCGAACGCGGCAGGTAAGTCCTATGGTGGAATCGATCCCGGCTTGAGCTACAGCGGTGTGACGGGATTCGACACCAACACGCTTGACACCGCCGCGACGGCCTTGAGCGGGACGCTGGGACGCGCCGCGGGCGAGAACGCCGGCGCCTACGCCATCAATCTGGGTTCCTTGGTGTCGCAGCTAGGCTACGCCATCGACATCGCCCCGGCCGCCAACTTTACCATCACGCCGGCCGCCATCACCGTCACCAGCGCCAACGTCAGCAAAGTCTACGACGGCGGCTTGACGGCCCTGGGCACGGCCATGGTCGGCGGCGGCACGCTGTATTTCGGCGACACGCTCAGCGGCGGCGCCTTCGCCTTCACGGATAAAAACGCTGGCGCCGGCAACAAGACCGTCAGCGTCGGCGGCGTCACTGTGAACGACGGCAATGGCGGCGGCAATTATGTCGTCAGCTACGCCGACAACTCCGGCAGCAGCATCACGCGGGCGGCGCTGACCCTGGGCGGCGCGCGCGCCTACGACGGCGGCGGCGCGCTGGGCGGCGGCGTCTTGACGGCGACCAGGGTGGGCGGCGAAACCTTCGCCATCACCGGCGCCGGCGGCGCGGGCAACCTGGCCAGCAAAAACGTGCAGACCGGCGCCACGCTGGCGAACTTGGCCGGCTTGGCCTTGGGGGCCAGCGCCAACGGCGGCCTGTCCGGCAATTATGACGCCTTGAGCACGGTCGGCAGTTCCGTCGACATCACCCGGGCGGCCTTGACCGTGACGGCCGGCGCGGCCGGCAAGACTTACGACGGCACGCTCGTGGCGAGCGGCGCGGGCACGGTCGGTGTTTTGGCGGGAGCATTGGCTGGCGACAGCGTCTCCGCATCTGGCGGCCAGGCTTACCTCGACAAGAACGCGGGCACGGGCAAAACCGTGCGCGCCTCCGGGGTCACGATCAAGGACGCGGGCAACTTTGACGTCAGCGCCAACTACAATATCAGTTACACCGACAACTTGAACGGCAGCATTGCGAAGGCGGCGCTGAACGTGGCGGCTGGTGCGGCCGGCATGACTTACGATGGCACGCTCGTGGCGAGCGGCGCGGGCACGGTCGGCGTTTTGGCGGGAGCTTTGGCTGGCGACAGCGTCTCCGGCACCGGCGGCCAGGCTTACCTCGACAAGAACGCGGGCATGGGCAAAACCGTGCGCGCCTCCGGGGTGACGATCAAGGACGCGGGCAACTTTGACGTCAGCGGTAACTATGACATCAGTTACACCGACAACCTGAACGGCAGCATCGCGAAGGCGGCGCTCGTCGTCACCACCAACTCCGTCTCGAAGGCATTTGATGGTCTGGCCTACAGCGGCGGCAATGGCGCGGTGATATTCGGCGGCAGTTCGCAAAGCGCGATCAAAACCGGCAGCTATGCGCTCACTTCGGCGGGATTGACCTCCAATAACTATGCGCTGAACTTTGTCGACGGCCAACTGACTATCGGGGCGGAACCACCGGCGCCGCCAGTGCCACCGGTGGTGGTGCCGCCTTCCTTGCCGACGCCAGCCACGAATCCGCCGTCCCTGGGCTTCGCGAGCGCGCCGAAAGCGGAGCAGGGCTTGACGTCGACTCCGCCGCCTTCGCAACAGCCGGGTAGAACGGGTGGCGCCAGCGCGGCGCCGTCCGGCGACATCGGCGGTGTCAAGGTCAGCGTATTGCCCGCCGCGGCGGGGCAATCGACGCCGATCATCGCCATCTCCGTGTCGCAAAACATGGGGGTGACCGGCGGTAGTTTCAGTGTCGCATTGCCGGTGCAGATCGCCGACTCTTCGAGCGCGAATGGGGCGGCCATCACGGTGACGACTGAGGGCGGCGGGAAATTACCTTCTTGGTTGACATATAAGTCCAATTCCAAGTCGATCGTCGTCAGCGACGTGCCGGAGGGCGGCTTGCCGATCCGTTTGCAGGTGATGATAGACGGTAAGCAAACGACCGTCGTCATTTCGGCGCGCACCACGAACTGATGTAGGCGCCAGGACGGCGCGCGGCAGGCAGGCGACTACCTTGCGCCGACCGAGTGAAGCACACTCTGTCGGCGCAAGCGCTTGCGCCCGAAACAAGCGCCGCTCGCGACCGGCGGCCCTGGGAACACTTGAAAATCAACTTGTCAGGTGCGCCATCGCGGGCGCGCCACCACTGCTGGAAAACAGCGAAGGTGGCGCAGTTCACGCACGAAGTTCACACAATTAGCTCCTGCCGGCTTTATCGCTGGCGCTGCGCCAGTTCGACGATGACACGCTCGAGCGTAGTCGTTCCTGCCCGTTCGACCGCGCTGGGATCGCTCTTCATGTCGATATGCGAGCGATTGAGGCCACGGGTCATTTCGGCGAAACCAGCAAGGGCGGCCCTTGAGAAATGGGCATCGGCCAGTGCTTTGGGCCACTCTGTTTCCGGCAGGATTGCCACGTTGACAGGCTTCTGGAGCGTGGCTGAAAGAATGGCGGCGACGTCATTCGGGGCGTAGTCTTTCGGTCCCGAGAGTGTGACGACGCGGGTTCCCATGCATTCTTCCAGTAGCAAAGCAGCTGCGACGCTGCCGACATCGACAGTCGCCACCATTGGGAGAGGACGCTGTGCTGGTGCCAGAAACGTCGGCAGAGTGCCGCTGCGCACGGCATGTCCGACCATCGGCATCCAGTTCTCCATGAAATAGGCCGCGCGCAGGAAGGTGGTGGGAACACCGGTTTCGCCCAGGCGCTGTTCGAACATGCGGTTCATCCCTATCCATCCCGTTGCGCTTTCACGGTCGGCACCCACCGAGGAAAGCGCCACAAGCCTGGGCACCTCCGCCGCAACCGTGGCGCGCGCCGTGGTATCGGCAATCAAGGCCGCCCTCTCGAACAAGTCTTCGCGGTCGTAGAGCTGCGGACTGACGACATAGGCGCCCTGGACTCGACTGAGCGCTCTGGTCATCGAGGCCAGGTCGGTCAGGTCGGCCACGGCAACCTCGGCGCCGCGTTCGGCCCACGGCCGGCCTTGGGCCGGGTCGCGCACCACCACGCGCACGGGCTGGCCGGAGCGCAAAAGCGCATCGGCGGCAGCGGCGCCGGTACGGCCGCTCACGCCGAATACAAGGTAGGGAAGGGGGAAGCAAGCAGCCATATAAAAATCTCCTATTCAGATGAAACAGGATGGTGCATGATTGCTCGATATACATCAATGGCATGAAAGTCATAGTCAATATGCGCCAAATGGATTTATCCGCGATCGACCTCAACCTGTTAAAACTGTTCGAAGCGCTCGTCCGGGAGCGCAGCGTCACCCAGGCGGGCCTGCGCCTGGGCTTGAGCCAACCGGCCGCCAGCCGCGCGCTGGGGCGCCTGCGCACGATGCTGGGTGATCGCCTGGTGGTCCGCGGCAAGCTCGGTCTGGAATTGACGCCCCGTGGTGAAGCGCTGGCCGGTCCAGTGAGCAAGCTCCTGGACGATGCCCGAGGCATCGTCTCGCCTGCCGTCTTCGATCCCGCCTCTGCGGCGGGGCGCATCACGATCGCCGCGCACGACCACCTGAGCCTGGTGGTCCTTGCCGGTTTGAGCGCCCGCCTCGAACGCCATGCGCCCGCGCTCAGTCTGCATATCGCGCAACCCGCCGGGGACAACGTGCGGCTTATCGAGCAGGGGGGCGCGGATCTGGCGCTGGGCATTTTCAAGGCATTGCCCGGCAGTTTCCATCGCCGCGACCTGTACGCCGACAGCTTCGTGTGCGTGGCGAGGTCCGATCACCCCGGTGTGGCGGACGGACTCAGTCTGGAGCGCTATGTGAGCTTGCGTCACATAGCGGTGACCATTTCCGGAGTCGGGGAGAGTGCGGTCGATCTTGCTCTCTCGACACTGGGCCTCACGCGCCGCGTCGCGCTGCGCGTTCCCCACTTTCTTGCCGGTGCGATGTTGGTGGCGGACAGTGACATGATATTCACCTTGCCAAGCCGTTTGGCGCGCCTGCTTGCGAAAAGGCTCCCGCTCGCGCTGCTGGATCTGCCGCTGCAGCTTGCGCCCTTGTCGCCAGCCATGATCTGGCACGAGCGCTTCCAGCGCGACCCCGCCCATGTCTGGGTCAGGCAACAGATTGTCGACGTCGTCGCGTCCTTCGATACGCCCGGGTAAATGCCAGCTCTTGAGAGGGAGGCGACGGTGACAGAGCGTGAACCGGGGCGGCGAGCACACCTGTTTCAAACGAGAGCCACTCAGCGCCCGGTGTGCAGCAGTCTGGCATGCTGCGCCGACGCGTCCCTGAATCGCAGGGCGTCCGCGTTGCCGGCGGCGGCCGCTTGCGCCAGCAGCGCCACGGCGCGCTGCAGCGTGGCGTCGCCGGCGACATCGGCCGCCGCCAGTGCCGGCCGGCCAGGGACTTGTTCGGTACGCTGGATCTGCATCCCCAATTCGAACTGCGCCTGCGCGTCGCCATGCCGGTTCAACTCTTCAAGTTGCGCCACCAGGCGCGCTTTTCGCTCCACGGACGGCGCGCAGTCGGCCGATTTTCGGCCATCCGGGCAGCGCGCCAGCCCGCGCAGCGCGCCACCGATGGCGACGGCGTTCACCGGCGCGGCCTGCGGTGGCGCGGCGTCCGCTTCAGCGCCACAGCGCGCGCCGCCGGAAGCGAACGGATTCGCGCCGACATTGACTACGCAAGCGGCCGCGCGCGCCGTCGGCGTGTCCGCTCGCGGCGCGACGAGGACCGCCCCGGCGTCCGGCCGATTCCGATTCCTGCCCGGGCCGACAGCGACATGATCGACATATTGCAGATATCCGATATAGGCGACGCCGGCGACGGCGGCCAAGGCGGCGATTTTCGCGACGGAATGAGAGCGCATATTTTCCTTTGCTGAAGGACCCGCGCGTCGACGGCGCGGGCGTGGAATGCGTGCCGGCGCCTGTCGCGCCGGCACGCGACCTTACCAGGCCACCGTGTCGGACAGCGCGACGCTGCCGGAAGCGGGCGTGGTCAGCGCGCGGTTGCCGTTGTTCGCCAGATTTTCCCAGGTGACCGAGCCGTCGCCATTCTTGCGATAGTATTTATAGCTCATCGTCGTGCTGGCGGGCAAGTTGAGCTTGTTGGTCCAGGCCGGATAGGCGGCCGGATCGACCGGCGTGCCCAGGTCGGTGTTCCAGGAACCCAGTTCCGCCACGCTGCCCGTCACATACATCCATTGCCCGGGCGCCGTGGCGGCCGTCACGCTGATGGCCGCTTGCACCTGTCCGGCCGCCGGGGCGGGCGCGCAATTGTTGTAGCGCGCGCACACCGCGCTGGGGATGTCGATCACGCTCTTGGCGTTGATCGAGGCGAGCAGATTGATGTATTCGCCCATCGCCCAGCTCAGCGGAGCGATCGACTTGGTCGGGCTGCCGGCCACGTAGGGCGCCGGCGTGGTGGTTTGCCAGCCGCCGTCGACGCCGGGCGTGACCGAGGCCGTGTTGCTCCATACTTGTTCCGGCACAAAACCCTCGGGCGTGGAAAACGCCTTCACCGTGGCCAGGAAAGGGGAACCGCTCGTACCCAGGCCGCTTTTCGCGATTTCATACATGCCCCGTTCCGCCGTGAAGATCGGCCACAGCCGGCCGCGCCCGGAGCTGCCGTTATAGTTCGAGCCGTCGTTTTGTTCGCCGTAGCCGTCGAAATTGTAGCGGAACCAGGCATCGCCCTTGCCGGCGATGGTTTGCTTGACCGCGCCGTCGTAGACCGCGATGGTCGAGGCGATGCCGGCGTCGTTCGGGCTCTTCACGCCCATGCGCACCAGCTCCAGGAAGCCGCCGTCGATGATCTTGCGCTGGTCGTGGGTGCCGCCGCCGTTGCCGATCGTGACGATGGAAGCGACGTCCGGGCCGGCGCTGGGATTGTAGACTTGCGGCCCGACGCCGGTGCCGCTCTTGCCGGCCGGGTTGATCCGGAAATAATACTTGCCGTTGCCGAGAGGGCCGGTGTTGGTGTAAGTCCAGGCGGCGACGTTTTGCTGCCAATAATCGGCGGTGCGCAGATAGGTGGCCGCGCTGGCGGCATCGTTGTTGGCGATGGCGATCTTGGCCGCCGCCACCAGGCCGGCGATTTCCGCCGCGATGGTCGACGGCGAATAACCCGCGCTTTCTTCCCAGCGCTCTTGCTGGGTCCACGGCCCGGTGGCGACGATGTAATTGGCCGCCAGCTGGATCTTCGGCCACAGCGGATTGTAGACCGTCGGCCCCAGGCGGTAAGCCAGCAGGATGGGCATCGCCTGCTCGTCGAGCTGGGTGCCGTTCCAGTACGGCGCGCCATTGATTTGCGAATTTTGCGGGAAGCGCCCGCTGGCTTGCTGCTGCACGTTGAACAGGAAGCCGACCGCCGCCGAGGCCGACGCCGTGTCGCCGGCCGTGATCAGGGAATTGGCGAACTTGAACAGGTCGCGCGCCCACACCAGGTGATAGCCGCCCGTGTTGCTGGTGTCGTCCGCCGTCTCGCCCCAGGGCGTACCGATGCCGGCGATCATCGCGCCGTTCGACTTGTCCTGTATCGTCTTGAGCGACATGGCCGCCAGATAATACTGGTCGTCGGCCGTGCCGCCCTGGGTGCCGAGGGCGCTGTTATACGCGTGCCACTCATTGTCGTAAGTCGTTTGCAGGGTGGCGAGATTGTCGGCCAGGGTGGCGTTGGCCGTGTTCATGGCTTCCGTTTCCGAGGCGCCGAAGCCGACCACGACGTCGAAGGAAATGCTGCTGGCGGTGCTACCGCCGAAGCCTATCCAGCCCATCTGCGCCACATTGCCGTTGGTCGCGCTGGCGTAGTTGAAGTTCATGGTTTTGTCAAAGACGCCGCCCAGCAAATCGGTCCAGCCGTCGTTGACGCCGACGAAGCCGGCCGAAGCCATGCTGGCGCCGGCCACGTTTTGCCAGGGCAGGGAAACGCCGATGGCGGACGCGCGCGTCGCCTTCGACGTCACCAGCAAGGTGCGCCCGCCGGCCGACTGCGTCGTCGCCGTGTCGTTCGAGCCGGCGTCGTTGATCGAGGGATTGTGCAATAAATACAGATTGAAATCGCTGACGTTTTTGCCGTTGAGGGCGCTGAACGTGGTGCGCTGGATCAGCGCGTTGCGGGTCGGGTCGACAAAGATGATCTTGCTGATCTGCCAGTTGTGGCCGCTGTTCGAGGTGCTCGCATTCCACCGCATCGAGCGCTTGTCCGGCTGGGTCGCCGTGTAGGCCGCCTGCGCCTTTTCTTCGTCGACGAAAGTCTTCGCCGCGTCGCCGACGAGAAACTGCAGATCGACGTTGTTTGGATTGTCCAGGGTCGGATAAAAAATTTCCGTGAGGATGCCGCGGTAACCGGTGAAATAGACGCGCGAAGTATTGCTGGCCGAAGTGCCGAGCAGCGATTTCTCTGCCGGCGCCCAGGAAGAACCCAGGCCGGGGCCGCCCGGCGCGGCGCCGTCGGCAAAGGCGGGCGCCGCCGCGAGGAAGGCCGTCGTCAAGGCGGCCGCCATGACGCTCAGATGGATGGATCGTGTCATGTTTTTTGTCTCCAACGTTCTTGCTTTTGTTTTTTGATGCGGGAAGCGCAGCCTTATGCGGCGCTCTACCTCCCTTTGCCGGATGGCCCAAAGCGCTTTGATCAAGTGTGCAAAAAAAATCACAGAGATGTGATCGATTGCCGCGGTGCTAAGTAGGTATTAAAACTACTATGAATTGAAGTATTAAAACTACATCCACATGGCAAGGGTAAGTTGCTTTTTGAAGAATGTCAACGGGAACTTGTTGGAAGTTTGTTCACTCTATGCTTGGTCAGCATCAGGCTTTTATACGCTACAATTAATGGTGCTGAATGGCAACTAATGGCGGCAAGCGATCCGGCGCGGCTCCGACCGAATCAGTATTGCGTGTATCGCGCTTGGCATACTCACTTCATATTGGAGAACTTCCCTTGGGCATCCGCGTAGAGCTATACAATTTGACAGCAAACGTTGCCGCTACCTACCTTCAACGCGATTCGCTGGATGAGGTTCCGGAACATTTGCACGACATGCTGGAAGACGTGGAATTCAACGATATTGGCGAAACCAACAATACGGGCATCCCTGTCCCGTGGATGCTGTATTTCGGAGCGGAAGATTTTCAAATGGCGCAAGTGATGTGGGATGAAGACACCGTCTACAACATGGCGATGCCTTGCACCAGCGTCGAAAAAGCCAGGGAGCGCATCCTTGCCGCGCTGCCGGTGTTTGAGCGCCTGGCGGGCGACGCCGCGCTCGGCCGGGAGTATTGGCAAGAAGCGCTCGATGTGTTGGCCGACCTGCCATATCCCTTCCTGGCCCTGGATCAGGCGGAATGGATAGGCTCGAACAGCGAAGATCCGGAAGTGGACGCGCGGCGCTACAAGGCCGTGTACGACGCC
Source organism: Janthinobacterium sp. (assembly GCA_003482555.1). Lineage (GTDB taxonomy): Bacteria > Pseudomonadota > Gammaproteobacteria > Burkholderiales > Burkholderiaceae_D > Janthinobacterium. The sequence goes on from DMYQ01000250.1 coordinate 16,890, forward strand.
GGCGTTCCGTCCGACGCGAATCTCATCAATCTGTGTGCTTACACCGAAAATGTCGCACCTTACTCCCATGAAGAATGGACGCGGCTGGTGACCCATTTCGATTGGGACAATAAACGTCAAATGAATGCGATTGTGCTCGGTTACGGGCACGCTCTTTGACGGCAAATCGATGTGAGAGCACGGCCGCATGGCGCGGTCGTCCGCCCCGGCGGGCTCTGGGTCTCAGGCCAGCACGCGCTTGAACCACAGGCCGATATCGTCGATCTCTTCCTGACACAGCGAATGCTGCATCGGATAGTCGTGCCATTCGATCTGATAACCTAGGCCCTTGAGCAAGTCGCGCGACTGGCCCGCGCGCATCAGCGGCACGACGGGGTCGGCGATGCCGTGCGCCATGAAGATCGGCGTGGACAGGCTGGCGGGCGCGTGTTCGGCGGCGATCTTGTCGGCCAGCGGCAGGTAGCCGGACAGGCACAGCAGGCCGGCCAGCGGCTCCGCCTGGCGTAAACCCGTTTGCAATGCCATCGCGCAACCCTGCGAAAAGCCGGCCAGGACGATGCGATTGGCGGCCACGCCGCGCCCCTTTTCGCGGGCGATCAAGGCTTCGATCTGCGCCTGCGACGCGCGCAGGCCGGCTTCGTCCTCGCGCCGGGTCAGGTCGGTGGCGACGATGTCGTACCAGGCCCGCATCACATAACCATTGTTGATCGTCACGGGGATGGTGTTGGCGTGCGGGAAGATGAAGCGGATGCCGGGCAAGCCGGCCAGATCGAGCTCTTGCACCAGCGGCACGAAGTCGTTGCCGTCGGCGCCAAGGCCATGCATCCAGATCACGGAAACGGTCGGGTTCGGCGCCGTGTCGACGACGATGTTTTCCAGCAAAGTGCTCATGGTGTTTCCTTTAGTGGCGGGGCTGCCGGACGCAGCGCCGATTTCGGGCGGAAAGCCTTGCAGACGGCTGCGTCGGTTTCCATGTAGGGGCCGCCGATCAAGTCGACGCAATAGGGCACGGCGGCAAAGATGCCGCCGACCAGCTGCTTGCCGTCGGCGTCCTTCAAGCCTTCCAGGGTTTCCTTGATGGCCTTCGGCTGGCCCGGCAGATTCATGATCAGCGCCGCGTGCTCAAGCGTTTCGCGGATCACGGCCAGCTGGCGCGAGAGGATCGCGGTGGGCACGAATTGCAGGCTGATCTGGCGCATTTGTTCGCCGAAGCCGGGCATTTCCTTGCTGGCGACGGCCAGCGTCGCTTCCGGCGTGACGTCGCGCCGGGCCGGGCCGGTGCCGCCCGTGGTCAAGACCAGGTGGCAGCGGGCCAGGTCGACCAGCTCGATCAGGGTGGCTTCGATGGCGGCGCGCTCATCGGCGATCAGGCGCGTCTCGACGTGAAACGGCGTCGTCAGCGCGCTCGCCAGCCAGTCGCGCAGGGCCGGGATGCCCAGGTCCTGGTAAACGCCGGCGCTGGCGCGGTCCGAGATCGACACCAGGCCGATGCGCAATTCATTGGGATTGATGGTCATCATTCACCTGTCTTAAAAACGATAAAACCGGAGCGCGGCCCCGGTTTTGTCAAACTGCGCGGGTCGCGCCGATTGACGCGGCGCGGCCGTCGGCGCATTTATTCCTCGTTCGCCCCGTCGTCGTGCTCGCCGTCCGCGTCTTCCTCGTCGTCGCCGCCCGGCGCCGCGTTTTTCTTCGCCACCTGCTTGAGGATCTGGAAGATTTCGCGGTAGGCTTTCGGCGGCTTGTTCTCGGCCTGTTCCTTGCGGGCGTTGCGGATCAGGGTGCGCAAGTGCTGCACGTCCAGTTCCGGGTTTTCCGACAGCAGCACGGTGAGCGCCTTGTCGTCGGTGAGCAGCTTTTCGCGCCGGCGTTCCATCGCGTGCATGGCGGCCGTGTCGGCTTTCGACAAACCTTTCCAGCTATCGATGGTGCGCTGGATGGCGGCCAGTTCGGCCTCGTCCAGGGTGCGCATCTTCTTGCCCACGTATTGCAACTGGCGGCGGCGGCCTTCGTGATCCTTGATCAACTGGCATTCCAGGATGGCGTCGCGGACATCTTCCGGCATCGGCACGCGCTTGACGCGGTCGCGCGCTTCGGCGACCAGCTCCGCTCCCAGCTTTTGCAGCATGGTCATCTGGCGCTTGAGTTCCGATTTCGACGGACGCTCGTATTCCTGTTCGAATTCGGAGGATTGGAAGCCGCAAGCTCCCCGGTTTGGATTTGGCATGATAAGTCGATTTGGCGCGTGCGGCCATACCTGTAAACTGTAAACGACTGCTATGATAACTGTTTTAACGGTCACCCGAAGAAAACACCTCATGAACGACTCCGTATTTACCCACAGTCAAGACCAATTGAAGCAACTTGCGCGCGATGTGTTGTCTTTTGCGCGCGAAGCGGGCGGCACCGACGCCGCGGTCGAGTTCAGCGAAGGCGGCGGCCTGTCCGTTTCCGTGCGCAAGGGTAAGATCGAGACGATCGAGCAAAACAAGGACAAGGGCATGGGCGTAACCGTGTTCCTGGGCCAAAAGCGCGGCAACGCCAGCACTTCCGACTTTTCGCCGGCGGCCCTGCGCGCCACCGTGGACGCGGCCTACAACATCGCCCGCTTCACGGCCGACGACGATTGCGCCGGCCTGGCCGACGCCGACAAGCTGGAAATGGCGCCCCGCGACCTGCAACTGTTTTATCCGTGGCTGATCTCGACCGAGGAAGCCGTCGTGCTGGCGCAGCGCGCCGAAGCGGCCGCCTTCGACGTCGACCCGCGCGTCACCAACAGCGAGGGCGCCGGCGTGCACGTGCAGCAATCGCACTTCGTGTCGGCCAATTCGCGCGGCTTCATCGGCGGCTACCCGTTTTCGCGCCACACCCTGTCGGTGGCGGTGATCGCCGGCAAGGGCGCGAAGATGCAGCGCGACGACTGGTATTCCTCGGTGCGCGACGCCGGCAAGATGGCGGCGCCGGAAGCGATCGGGCGTTACGCGGCCGAACGCGCGCTGGCACGCCTGAACGCGCGCAAGCTCGACACCCGCAACTGCCCCGTGCTGTTCGAGGCGCCGCTGGCGGCCGGACTGCTGGGCGCCTTCGTGCAAGCGACCTCGGGCGGCGCGCTGTACCGCAAGTCCACCTTCTTGCTCGATTCCCTGGGCAAGCGGGTGTTGCCGGCCCATATACAGATCAAGGAAGACCCGCACGTGATCGGCGGCGTCGGCTCCGCCCCCTTCGATGAAGAGGGCGTCAAGACGCAGAGCCGCGACGTGGTCAAGGATGGCGTCGTGCAGGGTTATTTCCTGTCGACTTATTCGGCCCGCAAGCTGGGCATGGAAACAACCGGCAACGCGGGCGGTTCGCACAATCTGTCGCTGACGTCGAGCAAGACCAAGCGCGGCGACGACTTCGTCGGCATGCTCAAGAAGATGGGCACGGGCTTGCTGGTCACGGAACTGATGGGGCAGGGCACCAACTACGTGACGGGCGACTATTCGCGCGGCGCGTCCGGCTTCTGGGTCGAGAACGGCATCATCCAGTACCCCGTCGAGGAAATCACCATCGCCGGCAACATGAAGGACATGCTGAGCCAGATCGTCGCCGTCGGCTCCGACGTGCTGATGCGCGGCACCAAGCAGACTGGCTCCATTCTGATCGAAAACATGGTCGTCGCCGGCGGTTGATTCCGCCGCGGTCGCTTGCCACCGCAAGCGACCGCAAACCAACTCAAGCCACCGCAAGCGGCCGCTACGCCCCTGGCGCGCCACCCGCCCATACATTTTCCCGAAACACAGAGTCTGCGCCGCCTGAACGGCGCTTCGGCTCGCCCTCTCATCGACAGGTTTTTGCGGGCATTCTGCGCCCGCTCAATAGCGCGTCGCGCGACGGCCGCGCTGCGGGCCGCCATCCAGTTATGCTATCCCCAGGCCGGCCCCCAAGCCGGCCTTACCCCGTCCCGGCGCTTGCGGGCGCGGTCTCGTTCGCGGGAGACATATGAATCGATTGCATTTGCTGGCGATGGTGGTGGCGGCCGGCGCCATCAACGCGGCCATTTCCGCCTGGAGCGGCGCCCCGCTCGACTTCGCGGCGCTGCGCAATTCATCGCTCGTGGCCACCATTCTCGGCGTCGCCATCGTGCTGTTCGACTGGTGGGGCTGGCGCTTTCCCGCGCTCTACCCCTGGTTCGTGGCGGTGCCGCGCATACGCGGCGAATGGGATGTCACGGGCGATATCGACTGGGTGCGGCCGCAGCAGTCGGCCCGCTTCCCCGGCCGGCTCAGCATCAAGCAAACGTATTTTTCAATCTGGATGGGCATCGATTGGGACGACGGCGCCCATATGCACTTCCTGATGAAGGCGCCGATCGTGGCCAGGGAGGATGGCTTTTGCGCCTTCACCGCCGTCTACGAGCTGGACCCGAATACGCCGGGCTCGCCCTCGGTCACGCGGCGGGCGGGATTTTTCTTCCATTGCGCGCAATCGCATCCGCAAGCGGTGACCTTGTTTTACTCGACAACCGACGATCAGATCGGGCGTATCCGTTTATCGGCGCGCAAGAAGATGACGCTGTGGCGGCGCTTGATGCCGTATTGACGGCGCGGGCCGCTCGACCTCGGGCCGGTTAGGGCGCGGCTTGGGCGCGCAGCCTGGCGCGCCGCCCCAGCACGATGTGCAGCACGGTCAGCGCGCCCAGCGCCAGACCGATGATCCAGTGCGCGCCCGACCACAGGGGCCGGTCGCTGTCGCCGGCCACGTAGTACAGGCCGTAGCCGGTGACGATCAGCAGCAGCAGGGTGACGATCATGGCCCAGCCCGACACCAGATTGCGCCCGGCCTTGAGCGCGCGGCGGATGTGGGCATTCATCAGGCTGCCCAGGAAAAACAGCACCACCATCGCGCTGGCGCCGTGCAGCTTCATGGCCCACGGTTCGAGCGGGCTGACGCTTTCGCCAAACTGGCCCACGGGACGCAGGAAATAGTGGGCCAGCAACCAGGCCAGGCCGCTGGCCAGCAGGACGCCGCCGGCGGCGTAGATGCTGCGGCGGTGCCAGCGTTCCAGTCGGAGATTGATGTTGTGGCGCGCGTGCGCGTGCGGTGGGGCGGATGATTTGTGGGAGTGCATGGCTAAATTATAAACGCTGAGGCGCCAAATTCGGCCAGGGCCGGGTGGGTGGGGTCGCCGCTGGCCAGCACGACCTTGGTCAGGGCGTCGGCCGCCGCGCACAGGGGCGCGCGCACGGAGACGCTGGCCGGGCCCGCCAGCGGGCGGCCGTCGCGGCCGTCGAGCAGGGCGCTGACGCTGGCGCCGCGCCAGGGTTTGCTGGAAAAATAGGTGGCCGAGGTGGCCAGCGCTTCGTCGCGCAGGCTGAGGTGGGCGCCGGCCGCTTGCGGTTGCGCCGGCGAGCGTATCGCCAGCGGCAGGGCGGCGGCGCCGATGACGCGCAAGTCGCCGCCCGCGTTGACGCAAGCTTCCCGCACGCCCGTCCCTTGCAGCGCGGCGATGGCCAGATCGACGGCGTAACCCTTGGCGATGCCGCCCAGGTCGATCCAGCCCGGCGCCAATTTACGCACGGCGCCGCCATCTTCGCAGCGCAGCACTTCCAGTCCGGGCGCGAAGGTGGGCGCGCGCAGGGGAGTCGCGGCCACGTCGGCCGGGGCGGGCAGGCAGTCCCAGGCCACCAGTTGCGGCGCGCAAGCGATGTTGAAGATGCCGCCGGAGGCGGCCGAAACCCGCTGCGCCAGGCGCAGCACTTGCCAGGTATGGGGATCGACGGCCAGCACGGCGCCGGGCGCGGCCCGGTTCAGGCGCGAGACGTCGCTGGCGGGGTCGTGAAAGCTCATCAGGCGCTGCACCAGGGCGACGGCAGCGAAGGCCAGGGTGGCGGCGCGCTGCGCCTCGTCTTCCGGCAAGGCGTCGAAGATGCCGATGTCGACCAGGGTGCCCAGCCAGGGCTGGGCCCGGCGTATCATTTTTTCAGCGCGACCTGGGCCACGGCGGCGATGCGCCGCACGCCGTCGGTGACGTGGGTGGCCGACAGGGTGGCGCCGCTGATGTTGGCGATGCCCTCGCCCAGCATCAGTCCGGCCTGCGCCGTCTTGCCGACAAACTGGTGGCGCCAGGCGGGGGTGCGGATTTCGCCGCCGTGGCTTTCGCGGTAAGTGAGGATTTCCACCTGGCGCACGCTGGCGTCGAGGTTGAGGCCGACCGCGTACGAGATCAGCTCGAACTTGCCGACCACGTCATCGAGGACCAGGTAGCCGATCGCCGCGTCGGCCTTGTAGGCGCCGAAGACGCGCCAGTGAACCGAGCGGGCCGGCAAGCCGGACAGTTTTTCGACTTGCTGCATCTGCGCCGTCGTCAGCGCCAGGTCCTGTTCGCGGAACGAAGAAGCGTCGGGAAACATCAGCCGCTGCGCCTGTTCCAGGTTCAGGTATTGGGTCGCGAAGGCGGGCGCGCAGGCGGCGCCGGCCGCCAGGGCGGCCAAGTGCAGGTTTTTTATCATGCCGGGATTTTAATACGAAAAGCCCATGCCCAGATTCAAACGGTCGCGCGCGGTGTCTTCGTTAAACTTTTGATAGTCCGCCTTCAAGACCACGCCTTCGCCCACGCGCAGGTTGACGCCGGCGGTGGCCACTTTTTCATCCGGGCCGCTGGTCGGGCTCACGCCCTGCGGCACGCCGCTGTAACTCTTGGCCGTGTTGAACTGTTCGTAACGGACGAAGGGGCTGAGCGTGTAGTCGCCCGATTTGTACAATTGATAGGCGGCCTGGGTGTACCAGCCGGCGAAGGCGCTCGGCACCGGCGTGACGGCGCCGACGAAGGTCTGGTTCAGCTCCTCGGTATGGCTGATCTGGCCGCGCGTGTACAGGGCCGACAAGTCCCAGTGGCCGGGCGTGTAGCGGCCGTGCAGATCCCACAGGGTGACGCGGGCGTCTTGCGCCGCGAAGCCTTCCGTCTTGTGGCCGGCCTTGCCGGTGAAGACAGAGCCGCCCAGCAACAGACCGGGCACGCCGCGCCAGTTCAGCGCGCCGTGCACGCTCAAGTCGCGCGACTTGGCCAACTGGCCTTCCTGGTGGATGCTGCCCAGCGGCGATTCGCGCCCGTCTTCCGCAGTGGCGTCCCATTTGCTCAAGTCGAAGCCCGTGGTCAAGCCCGTGTCCCAGGTGAAACCGTTGCCGAATTCGCCGGACAGGCCGATGCCCACTTCGCGCCAGGTCGAGGGGATGATCGCCGTTTCGACGAAGTTGCGCTCGACGCCGTAGTAGGCGGTCGGTTCGTGGTTGCTATTGAGCAGGCCGACCGGCATCAGGAACAGGCCGACCTTGGCCCGCATGCCGTTGTCGAACTGGCGCTCGATGTACAGTTGTTCGACTTCGCTCTCGCCCTTGTCGTTGGCCGAGACGACGCCGTGTTCCCATTCGAATTCGGAAATCATCTTGGTCTTGTCGTCGAAGCGGTGTTCGATGGCGATGACGGCGCGGCGCAGATCGGTCTGGGCGCCGGCCGCGTTCTTGCTAGGACGGTTGTAATTGATTTCCCCGTAGCCGCTCAAGATGGTGCTCGGGCCGGCGGCGGCCGATGCGGCCGACGTTGAGGCTGACGCGGCGGCGGCTGGCGCGGTCTCGGCCTTGGCCGACAATTCTTGCTGGCGCTGCTCGACGACGTCGGTTTTCTTGACACTGGCCTTGAGTTCCGCTTTCAACTGCTCCAGCTCGGCGGCCATCTTGTCGATTTTTTGCATCAGTTCGGCTTCGCCAGCCATGGCCGGCAGGGGGGCGCCCAGGAAGGCGGCGGCGACGGCGATGGCGATTAAATTTTTGTGCATGGTGATTTCTCTCAAAAGATTAGTTTTTATAGCCGTCAGTGAGCGTGCCGAGGAATTTCACGACATCGCCGATTTCGCTGTCCGACAGGGCTGGATCCATGCCGGGAGTGCGGTTGTACGGCACTTCGGCGATATTCACGTTGGCGCGGTATTGCGGCGGCAAGTCGTTGAATTTGTCCACTTTGCCATCCAGAGCCAGCGGATACCATTCCTCGGGATTGGTATCGCGGCGCACGTAAAAGCGCGTGGCGTCCGTCAGGTTGGTGAAATACCCGTTATGAAACAGGCTCTTGCGGGTGGCGACGTTGCGCAGGGTGGGTACCTTGAAGGCGCCGCACAGCTCGGCCCGCGAGCTCAGGTCGGTGCGGTCGGGGCCGCACAGGCCGAGGTCGAAATAGGCTGGGTCGAGGGTGGCCGCGATGCGCGGATTGCGCGGCACGCCCAGGTTGTCGAAGCTGAAGTCGGTGAACAGGGGCGCCGAGCCGTCGGCGCCGCGGGCGCTGGTGTGGCAGGCGGCGCAATTGCCCTTGGTCGGATTGTTGAACAGGGCCAGGCCGCGCAATTCGGCATCGTCGAGTTTCACTGTGCCGGCCAGGAACTGATCGTACTTCGAATCGTAGGGATGGAAGGCTGGATCTTCCAGCTGAAATTGCTGCAGCGCATAGGTGATGCGAGCGAAGGCTTGCTCGGGATTGTCGAGGATGGCGGCGCCGAAGACTTGCTTGAACTGTTCGGCATATGTGGCTTGTTTCAGGTGGGCCACCACGTCAGCCTTGCTGGCGTTGGCCATTTCATGCGGGGCCAGCAGGGGGCGCGCGGCTTGCTCGGCCAGCGACTGGGCGCGGCCGTCGCGGTCGAAGCCGCCGGTCGGGGTGCCGTCCTTGGCGAAGAAAAATACCGGCGTGCGGTTCAGGTAGCGCAGCGAAGGCGCGGCGCGGAAGCCCTGCACCTTGCCGTCAACGCCGCCCAGCGGCACCGTCAAGTCGTTCGGCGCGGCGTGCGCGGCGTCCGGACTGTGGCAACTGGCGCAGGATTGCTTGCCGGACGCGGACAGGGATTGGTCGCTGAAGATTTTTTCGCCCAGCAAGGCGGCCTGGCTCAAGTCGCCGGCCAGTGCGGGCACGGTGACAGGCGCGGCGGGAGCGTCGCCGTCGCCACCGCCGCAAGCGGACAGCGCCAGTGTGAAGGCGGCCAGCGCGGCCAAACGGGACAGGGCGGGATTCGATGCATACGACCTGGCAATCATTCTGGTTTCCATTGCTTTGATAGATAGCGGAGCTCCGCAATGCGAATGATTATAATTTGCAATCAGTGATTTTGCAATGCAATATTATCAAATGAATCATTCGTGAGCGGGGAATGGCGTGCCGTGGCGCTTGCCCGGCGGGCGGGAAAGGCGCTTGTGCAGAGTGGCGGCGCAGGGAGGATGGGGCGGGGGCTTGGCGCCAAGCCCACCCGGCATCAAGCGAGGCCGGGTGTTGTTTATTTGCACTAGCGAGCGCTTACTTCGTTGCGCGCACCGTTTGCAGGATCGCTTGCAGGATGGCGTGACCCAGGCGCACGCTGCGCGGCCCGCTCCAGCCCGTTTGCGGATCGGGATCGTTGGCATTGTCCTTGAACGGCATTTCCAGGGTCAGCGCCAGGCAGCCGAAAGCGTGCGTGACGTAGGGCGAGCCCATGGTCAGCACTTCCGGCGTGAACGGGCCGTCCGGGTAGCCGACTGCGTTCTGGAAGTCTGGGCTGGCCACCTTGAAGTCGGCGATGAAGCGTTCCTGCTCGGCCTTTTGCGCCGGGGTGAAGTTTTCCAGCGCGTCGCTGCCGGCCATGAAGACATAGGGCAAGCCTTCGTCACCGTGGATGTCGAGGAAGAGGTCGCAGCCCACTTCGTGCATCTTGTTCTTGACCACGAACACTTCCGGGCTGCGCTCCATGGTCGGCGTCATCCACTCGCGGTTCAGGTTGGCGCCGGCCGCGTTGGTGCGCAGATTGCCGCGCACCGAGCCGTCCGGGTTCATGTTCGGCACCACATAGAACACGGCGTCCTGGAGCAACTGGCGGGCGAAGGGATTGGCGTGGTCGAGCAGGGCGTCCAGCATGCCTTCGACAAACCATTCGGCCATCGTCTCGCCCGGGTGCTGGCGCGCGATGACCCAGACTTTTTTCCCGGCGTCGGGATTGCCGACCACCAGCAGGTTCATGTCGCGCCCCTCGACGCTGCTGCCCAGGTCGACCATCCGCACCAGCGGCGAGGCTTGGGCGTTGTCGAGCAGGGCCAGGTGGCGATCCCACGGGTAGGGTTCGAAATAGGCGTAGTAGACGCTATCCTCTTCCGGCGTATGTTCGATGGTCATGACGCGGCCGTCATAGCTGGTGGGCACGCGGAACCAGGTTTCGCGGTCGTAACTGGCGACGGCCTGGTAGTCGACCCAGCCGTCCGGGTAGGCGGCGCTGCCGGCGTTCATGAAGCGCAGCGTGCAGGGCTCGGCTTGCGCGCCCTGCAGGCGGAAATAAAACCACTGCACGATGTCGGAGTGCGAGTCCTTGCGGATATTCAGGGCTATGGATTGCGGCGCGTCGGCGCGCAGCACTTCGATGGCGCCACCGTCGAATTGGTGGCTGATTTTAATGGACATGGATAATTCCTATGATTTCAACAACACTGTGGGTTTTGCATCATGTGCAATGTGGGAATGATACTTGTTTTGCCGACTAAGCTGAAATCG